>DAHXNH010000051.1 GCA_027365485.1 Clostridiales bacterium | reverse complement strand
CTGTTCGCGAATATCTGTAACGTGCTCCGACCAATCCAGAATCAAAAAGCACCGATACTCCAGTTGACTGAACAGATGATGGACGCGGCCAGTCTTTACGCCCTTGGTACGACTGGCCAATCCTTGGGACGGAACGTCTTGTACCAAAAGCCACGGTTTGTAATCGACCCCTCGTCCGGTACCCCGTCCCTCTTTAATTCGCCCTTCAATGGTGCCGGATGTATTCTCACGTTTGCGTTTGGCCATAAAGGTCTCCTTCTCCCCAACAACCCGCAGATATAACAAAAGCACAGTTGAAACAACCAGAACACTTGTTTCAACTGTGCCATGTTCCCCTACTGCAGTCAAGCTATTTTTTGTCCAGTTAAGATAATTATTGTTCGGTTCACGTAATTTTTGTCACTGAACAAATCCGGTTTCGTGGACCCATCTCTCACTCTACCGTCACGCTCTTGGCCAAATTCCTCGGCTTATCCACATCTTCTCCGCGAGCCACCGCCGCCCAATAGGCCAGGAGTTGAAGCGGCATCGCCGCCAACACCGGGGCCAAGAAAGGAGAGGGGGAGCGCACCTCGGTAATCGCATCCTCACCCCATAGCCTACGTTGGGAATGATCGATGACCCCATAGATGCTGGCTCCTCGGGCTTTCACCTCCGCCACATTCGACCACAGCTTGACCGCAAGATCCGGCTGGGTCGCGATGGCCACGACTGGCACGCCCTTGGTGATTAAGGCGAG
The DNA here is from genome assembly GCA_027365485.1 of Clostridiales bacterium. Taxonomy (GTDB): domain Bacteria; phylum Bacillota; class Sulfobacillia; order Sulfobacillales; family Sulfobacillaceae; genus JAMCVM01. The sequence goes on along the minus strand of DAHXNH010000051.1, from coordinate 39,429 downwards.
GGTTCCGTGTTTCAGTTCCCCGGCAGGGTACGCTTCCGCATGAATGTAGCTAATTTCCTTCATTTTCAGTTGGCCTTCCATGGCCACGGCGTAATCGATGCCGCGACCAATATAAAACATTTGATCGGATTTGGCTAGCCGCTCAGCATAATCGCGAAGGCTTTCGGACTCCTCCAGCCACTCTTCCCCCAATGCCGGCAGCAACGCTAGTTGACGGACCAAGTCCGGTCGCGCACGACCTCTAGCCGCAGCCAACGCCAAGGCGAGCAAAGACAACATCAATATTTGAGTGGTATAGGCTTTGGTGGATGCGACCGCAATTTCAGGCCCGGCATAAGTATATCCCGCGGCATCAGCTTCTCGAGCTAAGGTGGATCCCACCGAGTTGGTAATCGCGTAGGTGGGAAACCCTTGCTCCTTGGCCAAATATACGGAAGCCAGGGTATCCGCGGTTTCCCCAGACTGAGAGACCGCTAAGACCAGAGTCTCCGGAAATAACAGTGGATGACGGTAACGAAACTCTGAGGCCACGTCGACGTCAACCGGAATACCTGCCAAATTCTCGATGAGCGCTTTGCCCACTAATCCTGCATGATAGGCGGTGCCAGCGGCTACAATTTGCACCCGCCGCCATCGGGTCAGGTCCTCGGACAACAGTCCCATCGACTCGACCTGAATCCCATCGCCTTGGATTCGACCGAGGAGACAATCCGCCCATGCCTCCGGTTGTTCCATAATCTCTTTGAGCATGAAATGGGCATAACCGCCTCGCTCCGCTTGGCGAATGTCCCAGTTAATCACCAGGGGCTCACGTTCGACCGCATCGCCCGCCGCGTCCCACACTTGAACGGCACGTGAACTCACCGCCGCCATATCCCCATTTTCTAAAATCAACGCGCGGTGGGTATCATCAAGAAAAGCACTGAAATCCGAAGCGATATAATTGGCCCGCTCCCCTAAGCCAATGATTAGGGGGCTGGCGCGGCGCACGGCCACGACCAGATCTGGCTGACCGGCCGCTACGGCTAAAAATGCGTATGCCCCTTGAAGACGCAACTCGGTCTTCTGGGCGGCGGCCAGCAGATCCTCCGTCCCCCCGTACTCCTCGAGTAAATGCGGAATGACTTCACTATCGGTTTCCGAGATAAAGTGGTGGCCCTTGGCGATCAGCTCTTGGCGCAAGTCCGCATAATTTTCGACAATGCCGTTATGCACCACCGCAATTTCCCCAGAGCAGTCGCCGTGCGGATGCGCATTTTCATCGGTTGGCGCTCCATGGGTGGCCCACCGGGTATGAGCGATGCCACACGGCGTCGAATCGGGCAAGAGATTAAGCCGCGTCTCTAGCATGGAAACTTTACCTTGAGACTTGGCCAACGCCACTCCGGCCGGGGCGACCAACGCCACTCCGGCAGAGTCATAACCTCGGTACTCCAGGCGTTTTAGTCCTCGCACTAAAATAGGCAACGCATCTTGATCGCCTACGTACCCCACGATGCCGCACATCGAAATGCCCCCTCGTTTTTGCGCCAGGCCAGAGGAACCCCACGACCCTCTTCACCCAATCGGAAGTTCAGATGAACCGAGATGAGACTCTACGGTCGACACCAAGGTTTGAATCCAACGATCAATCTGTGCTTGCTGACGCCCCTCGATCATAATCCGCAGTAAGGGCTCGGTACCCGAAGGTCGGATCAACACCCGACCTTCCTCGCCCAAGTCTTGTTGAGCGGCTTCTACCGCGCTAAAAAGACCGGGCAATTCTTGCCAAGGAAGGGTTAAGGGCGCTTTCAAGTGAATATTTTTTAAGACCTGAGGATAGCGCTCTAGAGGCTCTACCAGTTCAGCCAAGGGAGCCCGTCGGCGATGCATTTCCGCGAGCAAGGCCAACCCCGTCAAGAGTCCATCGCCGGTTTGCCCCCACTCCTGCAAGATTATGTGGCCCGATTGCTCGCCCCCTAACACCGCACCGTGTTGGTGCATGGCCTCAGCCACCCAACGATCCCCGACCGGCGTGCGCAACAATGAAATCCCTTGCCTTTGCAGAGCGCGTTCCAGTCCCAAATTGGACATGACGGTGGCCACGACCAGGTCCCCCTCGAGGCGCTCGCGTTCTTTCAATCCACAAGCCAAGGCATACAAAATGGCATCGCCATCCACAACCTGACCCTGGGCATCGACGGCAATCAGCCGATCGGCATCCCCATCGAAGGCCATGCCCAGGTCAGCCTGGTGGCGAAGCACCGCCTGCTGCAAATGAATGGGATGGGTGGCTCCGCACTCTTGGTTAATAAGTTCTCCCAAGGGTTCCGGGTAGAGCGCGGTCACCCTCGCTCCCAGATGCTCCAACACCGGCACGGCAGTGCTGATGGCGGCGCCATGGGCCAAATCCACCACCACGTGCAACCGCGGTATCTGGCCCCAAAAACACTGCATCAAGTAATGGCGATAGCGGTAAACAGCATCCTCTTCGAGATGATGAATCGCCCCAATCATCGGTGCGGAAGCCATCAGCGTCGAAGAAGCGCTCACCCGGTCTTCGACCAAGCCCTCTTGCTCTGGATCCCATTTCCTTCCTAATCCATCCAGCAACTTAATCCCGTTATATTGGGGGGGATTGTGCGATGCGGAAATCATGACTCCAGCTTGCGCCCCCATCGCCTTGATCAGGTACGCTAAAGCCGGCGTCGGCAACATCCCGCACATCCAGACCTGAATGCCTAGAGCGGCGAGGCCGGAAGCCACAGCCGCCTCCAACATGCCACTCGAAATCCGCGTGTCTCGGCCAATCAACACTTGACTGCCGGTCTCAAGCACGGACCCTGCCGCCTTGCCAATGGCCAGGGCCAATTCTGGCGACAATTCCTCATTCGCGACTCCGCGGACCCCATCGGTACCAAACAATGCCATCTATGCGCTTACCCCCTACTGCTTACCATATGGCTATTATAAGAGCTTTACTATGTTTGGTCACCATCGGCTGACGAGATCAAGGCGACTTCGGCTCCACGTTGACCGTCACTTGAACCAAATTATGCCCAGAAACCGGGGACACTCCTGATGGCAGGCTCACCGGAAGGGCTCCGGTGACCGGGCCAGTCACTCCAGACACGTCAATTGCGGACGTGTACACCGTAGTAATTTTTCGAAGTAGGCTACTGGGTCCGGTAATGCTGATTTGATTAGGATTCACCACGATGCTCGATATCTTGTATCCCACGGCCGGATGTCCGCTCACCCGCACCACAACCCCCACCGTCACCTGAGGAGGCTTTTGACGGATCACCGAGGAGACCGAAACCATGGGCGGGTTGACCTCAACATGGGGTACCTGAGCTCCGGAGGCACTTTCTGGCAGCAAAAGGCTTTGATCCTCAAATCCTTGAGTATGCCCTGACAAGGGGACCACCGCCACCACTCGTTTCACCTGATTGAGATCTTGTGTAGGCCCCGACAGCGTCGCTTCTCCTACCGAGGGGACCATACTAATCACCTCATACTTTGGGGGAACGTTGCCTTGAGGCGCCACTGACACCTGAACCCGGCGCGAGCCGATGGTATCCAAGGACACGGTCACTTGCGGGGGGGAAATGCTGACCGTTCGCGTGCCCGAGGGCACGGCAGCGCTCAGCCGGAGGGTATAGACGCCCGCCCGAGTAATCCCGCTCAAATTCACATAAGGCGTTACGTTATCTTTATTGACTCCGCCGAGCGATTTCGATGTCCCTTGCAACTGAACATCGACCGTCGCCGGTCGCAGCGCGACCACGCTTAACCCGGTCGCTTTAGACAAACTCCACTGGACAGAAAGGGTATCCAGAAACTCTCGTTTTTGCACAGGATGACTAGTGACCCCATCCACCTGCAACCAGAGGAAGATGGCCACCAGCACCGAAAGAATTTTGAGCACCGTATCATTTTCCAACAGCCGGTCCATCATTGGTCGGTCCCTCGATGCCACAATTTAAAATTCGGATAGGTGCGTGGCCGCACCATCAGCCTGGTTAACACTTCGCGGAGGGCGCGGTCTTCCAGGCGGCGTTGCAGTCGACCAGCGACAGCCAATGAAATCCACCCGGTCTCTTCCGAGACCGCCACCACCACCGCGTCCGATTGTTCACTGATGCCTAATGCGGCCCGATGCCGACTGCCTAATTCGCTCCCAGGTCCTGCGCTTTCAGTCAGGGGCAAAAACGCGGCTGCAGCCACCACCCTGTCCCCGCGTACAATACAGGCTCCATCGTGCAGTGGAGTGTTGGGTACAAAAATATTTTCGAGCAAGGCACTAGAAATCCGTGCATCAATCGGCGTCCCGGTCGCGACATACTCGTTGAGCCCAGTCATTCGCTCAAGCACAATCAAAGCCCCGGTCCGCGAGCGCGCCAAGTGGTCGCTGGCACGTGCAATCTCATCCACCACCCGACCCCAATCGGTCTCTTCGTGTGGTCGAAAAATCGATTCCGGAGAAAAAAACCGCCCCTGTCCAATCGTCTCCAAGGCCCGCCTCAACTCCGGCTGGAACACGATTGGAATCGCGACCACTAACATCACCTGAATTTCTTGCAGGACGTAGTGGGTGGCATTGAGGTGGAGCCATTTGGAAACCGGGACCGCGATCAACACAGCCACAATGCCTTTCACCAGTTGCACGGCTCGAGTGCCGCGAATCAGCAAAAACAACCGATAAAAGCCATAGGCGACAATAAGAATGTCAATAACGGCTAAACTAGCGGATGACCACGTTAGACCGTCAATAAACTGAAACACCAAATCCCACCCTTTTTTGGTGCAACCCCGCCATATCTCTTTCAGGGTACCACATCTGCCGACAAAGCCGAACTCTTCGGTGCGCCTTTCCTTCTCGCTTTATATTATGGACCAATTGCCGCACTCTGGCGTCAGTTCTCATGAAACCTTTAACAATCGGTGAATATGCTAGACTTATTAATGAGGTGAAAGATGGCCAAAATGAATGCGGTTCCAGAACCTACTCTCGGTGTGTTTGCCACCCTGGCCCGGATCATTCAGGTGATCTGGCTCTTTTTCAGTATGGTCGTGGCTATATGGTGGAACCATGCCTGGAGTCGGCCCGGGCCCGATACCGAAACCCAGCGGGACGCCATGTACCGTAGGCAGGCAATTCGTTTTCGACAGACGGCAGAGTCTTTAGGTGGTATTCTGATTAAAGTCGGCCAATTTCTGTCAAGCCGGGTCGATCTTCTGCCCAAATCCTTCATCGACGAAATCCAGGCCTTGCAAGATCATGTAGAACCCTCTTTATGGGAGCCTATCGCCAAAATTCTGGGTGAAGACTTAGGCCCGCTGGAGGATCGATTTCTTCGATTTGAACAAACACCGTTGGCCTCGGCTTCCCTGGGTCAAGTCTACCGCGCCGTCTTGCCGGATGGTCGCGACGTGGCGGTGAAGGTGCGTCGACCCGGCATTGAAGCCAAGGTTGGCGCGGATATGCGCGCGCTTGCCGTCATTGTGGCTTTAACCGTTCGTTTCTCGCGGTTTGGACGTACCTTCGACCTTTATACCGTGCTCCGCGAATTTCGGCAAAGCATTGCCGAGGAACTGGACTATCTTGCCGAGGCAGCCAACACGGAAAAGATCCGCGAGGTCCTAGCCGAATATTCATTTGTTCAAGTCCCACATACCTATGCCCGCTGGTCGACCGCGCGAGTCCTGACCATGGAGTTTAAATCGGGCATCAAGATTACTCAGGTCGATGTTTTGCGCGAGCACGGCATCGATCCCACGCGCCTGGCTGAACAACTCATTCGAATCTACTTACACATGGTCATGGGCGAAGGCACTTACCACGCCGACCCCCATCCCGGCAATATTTGGGTCGACTGGGACGGCAATCTCGTCCTCTTTGATTACGGCATGGTGGGTCAGTTAGATCTTGGTTTCAAGCGGCAAATTCGCAAGCTCTTCGTGGCTATCTCCCGAAGAAACGCCAAAGCCTTGCTGGAAAGCATGGACGCACTCGGCATGATCTTGCCTAACGCCGATCGCGTTCAACTGCGCCAGCGCTTGACCTACATGCTCGAGCGCTATTACGCCGAGACGCTCAATCAACTAGCCAGTCTCGATATTCCCCGACTGCTTAGAGACTTCGAGAACTTGCTCCATGATGACGCGATTCAAGTCCCAGGCAAACTCGCTTTTCTGGGTCGAGCGATCGCCATTTTGGTCGGCTTGGCCACCACGCTCGATCCCGACATCAATCTGATTCGTCTCTTTGCCCCCTACGCTCGCCGCTTTGTGACCGAAGACAACGGGGGTATGGCGGGGTTCGCCGCCTCTAAGGCCCGTTCGATGGCGCTCGACGCCTTCGAGCTTCCCGGCCTAGCCAGTCGCGTGCTGCGTCGCATCGACGAAGGCGATCTAGACGGCCAAATTCGATGGACCGAGGGAAGTCAGGAAATCCGGAGACTACGCCAATCGGTGGATGCGGTCGCTCATTCCCTATACGTTCTCGCCCTGCTGTTTTCGGCCGTGTTGCTTTTGGGCCAAGGCCGCCCCCGGCTCGCCGGCGGCGCCTTGATTCTGGCGATTTTGGCCAGCCTGCTCACGTGGATTCGTCGTCGCCGATCCTAGCCCTTCAACTCACCGGCGGCTGTAGATCATCATGCTCGGTGACAAAATAGGCCATGGCCTGCATTTCTAGGGTTAAATCCAGATTTTGCACCAGCACTCGATCCTGGTCAGTCAGGATCGGTACCGGAGCGAAATTCAAAATCGCTCCCACTCCGGCTTCGGCCAGTCGCGCAGCGACTGACTCCGCGGCCCCTGCCGGAACGGTCAGGACCGCCAAGCGGATTTTTCGCTCTTGTACCACCGACTCCAAATGCTTAATGTCTTCGACCACGATACTTCCAATGGCGCCACCGATCACTTGGGGGTTGTTGTCTAATGCGGCCGCAAACTGTACATCACGCACACCCTCTTGGGTGTATCTTAGAAGCGCGGTGCCCAAGTGTCCTACTCCCACCAACACCGCGGTTACACGCCGATCCAATCCTAAAATATGGCGGATTTGATGACCTAGCTGGCTGACATCATATCCCACCCCCCGAGTTCCAAAGGCCCCAAAATAGGCTAAGTCCTTGCGCACCTGTTCTGATGAATATCCCGTGCGTTCCCCGAGCGCCACTGACGTGGTACGCTCCTCTTTTTGGCTCTCCAGTACACGAAGGTATGCTGGCAACCGACGAATCGTGCTGTCCGGTATTCTTCTCATGTTAGCCCTACGCTGCACCATACCATTTCATCTCCATCGCCAATTCCACGCCCGAAGCTACCGCTCCGGATCCTACCTACCGCTTAAGCTTAATCTAATGATCTCTGACCACAATAAACTCGGCGAGGGCTTGCAGGGAGGAACGAGTCGGCCCCGCCGGCAATGCCTCTAAGCTCGCCTTCGCCGATTCCACATAGGACGCCGCCACGGTCTTGGCGTAATGAATGGCACCGCTTCGCGACAACAGTTCCCGAATCTGGGCTACGGGAGGATTCTTGGGGTCGGCCAAAGACACCCGCAGTTCATCACTCCAATCGGCTTGTTCCAAGGCGTGAATCAAGGGCAAAGTGTAGACCCCTTGCCCGATATCTTCGCCCACCGATTTTCCCAGCGACTCCTGGTCCGCCGACCAATCCAAAATGTCATCGACCACTTGAAAAGCCATGCCAATTTCGTGGCCAAATCGAGCTAAAAGCTCTTCGTCCTGTAATGCCAACCCCGCTGCCATCGCCCCTAAGCGACAACTGGATTCAATAAACCGGGCCGTCTTGGCCTCAATACGGGAATAGTACTCGGCCTCCGACGCAACTCGTCCATGATCGAGTTGCTGCTGAATCTCCCCCGAGCACATGATTCCAACCACTTGGGCCGCCTCATGGACCACCCGCGGATCATTCACACTGGCAAACAATTGAAATGCCTTAGCGAACAAGAAATCACCGGCCAGCACCGCGACTGCGTCGCCAAAACGCTGGCGGGCCGACGCGACCCCACGCCGCATCGATGCGTCATCAATGATGTCGTCATGGACCAAGGTGGCCATGTGAATGAGCTCGACGGCCGTCGCCACCCGAGTCAAACGTTCGGAGGGTTCCCCTCCGAACGTACCCGACAGCAATACCAGAGCCGGTCTGAGCCGCTTGCCACTTGCCTTCAGCAAGTGCTCTGAAACCTCCGCCATTAACAGATTGTCCCGCCGGAGCACGTCCGACAACATCACATCGACATCCCGCAACCCGGAATCCACCAACGAAAATACCGCCACTATATCTCCTTTCGGCTCAGGAGCGTTCCCTCCCCAGAGCAGCTCTTAACCGCCCGTTAGCCAGTAAAAGTCGGCGGAATGACTTACGATATGCACGAAGGGTTCAGGGTAGACACCAAGGCCAATGGTGCCCACCACGGCTACGGTCAACACCACCACACTGGCCACTGTCCACCGGACTTTTTGTACCTTTTCCGAAGGTTCAGTACGCTGAAACATCGTCTGCAACGGACGCAGATAGGCAAACAACCCGACCAAAGTGCCGACCACAATGCCAACCGCCAGCCCGGGTTGGCTGGCGAACAACGCCGCTTGCAGGAGGAAAAATTTACCGACAAATCCGCCAGTCAGTGGAATCCCCGCAAAGGACAACATGCCCACGATGAGGACTGCGGCTAACCAGGGGCGTCGATAGGCCATGCCTTTGAGGTCGCCTACGGTCACTTCGTCGCCGTTCCCCTCAATCAAACGCAACACTCCAAACACCGCCATCACCGCCAACCCGTAAGGCAATAGGTAAAACATCATCGCCTCAGCGCCTTCCACGCTGTGGGTGGCAATACCCACCAGTAAAAATCCGGCATGCCCTATCCCGGAATACCCTAACAACCGCTTCAAACTCATCTGCGGCAAAGCCAGCAAATTGCCGACAATCATGGTCAAGACCGCCAGGTAGCCAATCAAGGTCCCCCAAGAACCATCCTGGGTATAAAAACCAAAGGCCAACAGCCGGAGCAAAATAACCGCCGCACCCACTTTGGTGCCAAACGCCATGAGATTGGTGACCGGGGTTGGTGAGCCTTCATAAACGTCGGGAACCCACATATGAAAGGGAACGATAGCCAGTTTAAACGAAATTCCCACGAGCACCAAGGCCAGTCCCGGCCACAACAACCAGGTGTTGGCAGATGTAATCGACGGGTAGGCGACAAAGCTCAAAGTCGAGGTCGCGCCATATAAAAGAGCCATCCCGAACAGCAGAATCCCGGATGAAAATGCGCCTAACAACAAGTATTTGAGCGCCGCCTCGCCGCCCGCCTGAGTCCGAGAACTCGCCGCTAAAATATAAAGCGGCAAAGACAAGAGCTCAATCCCAATGAAGATCACCATCAAGTTGGCAGCTGCCCCGAGTGCCATCATGCCTAAGACAGAAAGGGCTAATAACACGGGAAATTCGTCACCAAAGCGGTCCGCGTCCCAAGCCAAAAGCAAACTGGACACTCCCGCTAACAGCACCAGTTCGGTCACCAAAATACTATACTGGTCAATCGCTAGGGTATTAGACATGAATAAGCTGGCGGTGACATGCCACATCGTGGCGGCATCGATGCCCGCTGCCAACAGAGCCAGCAGCACAATCCATGACCCCAGTGATTTCGCTTTCGGCACCAAAACGATGGCCAAAAGCGCTAGGAGCGCACCCCCCGCCACCACCACTTCGGGAATCAAATACCGCATTAGTTTATTCCTCCCTGCTCGGCCACGAAGTGCACGGCATGAAACAGCGAGGGTACAGCATGCGAGGTGATCCCAGCCGGCCAGACCCCAATCAGCACCACCAACAGTGCCACCGGAATCAGCCAGGCCACTTGCCCCCGGCTCAGATCGGCCACGGCCGGAGCGTCCGGTCGTCCTTGCATAATCCCCTGGAATAGCCTCAACATATACCACGCTGCCAGCACCATGATGACGCCGGCGATGACGGCAAACACCACTTCGTGAACTACGAGTCCTTGAATAATCATATATTCGCCGGCAAACCCTGGCAGTCCCGGCAACCCCAGCACGGCCAGGGCAAAGAACATAAAGTAGGTGGCCAGTCGCGGCGCCCCTTGATTTAATCCCATTAATCCGCTGAACTGGCGGTGCCCTACCTTCTCCTCGACCACACCCAAGATTAAGAACAGCCCTCCGACCATCAGCCCATGGGCTACCATTAAGAAGGTCGCCCCTAAAATTCCAGCCGCGGTCAGGGAAAAGATCCCGAGCGCAATCATCGACAAGTGGGACAGCGACGCGTACGCCGTAACCATCTTCATATCCTTTTGCCGCACGGCCATGAACGCTCCGTAGACCAAACCGGCGGCCACCCAAATCAACAGCCCGGTCTCATAACGCGCCATTTCTGGAGCAAAGATGGGCAACATTACTCGGAGAAAGCCAAACACTCCAAATTTAGACAAGACACCCGCCACCAACGCGGTCACCGGAGCCGGCGACTCACCGTAAGCGTCAGGCATCCACCCATGAAAGGGCCACAGTGGGGCCTTTATCGCGAACGCCAAGGCAAAACACCCAAAAATCCAAGGTTGCGCCGCCGGGGCAATCGCCAGGTGGGTGAGATGACTAATCTCGAAACTAAAGTGCCCGGTATTTTCTTGATAAATCACCGCTACCGCAACCACGCCAATGAGCATGAAAAGACTGCCAAATAAGTTCATAATCAGCCATTTTAAGGCGGCCACGCGGCCCTTGACCCCAGACCATCCCGTCAACAAGAAGAATACCGGGATCAGGACGACTTCCCAGAACACATAAAACAGAAAGAGGTCCACGGCACCAAAGAGACCCATCGAAGCAAACTCCATAAACAAGATCCAAAAGAAGTACGTTCTGCCGTATTCCGGCTTAGACGCCAAGATGGCCACCAAAGTCATCACCGCGGTCAGACCCAACAGGAAAAGTGCCAGACCATCGGCGGATAAATGAAAGCGTATGCCCCAAGTGGAAATCCAGTTCAGATCAAGCGTCGGTTTGGGCCCCACTAAGAAAGCGACAAAGGCCAACACTTCGAGCGCTGCCACCACCGCTGCCGTGGTCTTCGCCGCCGAATCTTTCACCGACAACACGAAAAACGCACCGACTAACGGAATGCCTAACAGGACAATCCAAAGCATGTCCAATCCCCCTCCCTTCCTAGACCCGAGTCAAGCAGTAGGCTAAGACGACGCCCAATCCAACCATGATTGACAACCCATAACGGCGCACGTAGCCCGACTGCACCGGTCGCAAGTCTTCCGCCCATAACCAGATCCCGTTAGCCACACCGACCACGCTGGCCAAAATGCCGCGTTCCAGTTGATCCCGAAACCAACTGCCCACGACCTGAATGGGCAAAATGGTCACATAACGCCAGCCCGTGTCTAGCCCATAGGCAGCAAACATCCAACGTCCGGGCCACTGACCGATTCCAGCGCGGGCGGGCGTATTCTTTGATATGTAGAGCCAGTAGGCCACCAAAAACGCCACCACCGCAAGCCCCACAGCTAACGCCGTGCCGAAGAATGGTCCGTGTTCTAGGGCAGCGTGGACCGCTCCGGGATATTGATGGAACACCGGAGCGAGCCAACCGTTAAGCCAAGCGCCAAAGAATCCACCGATCACCGCCAAAATCCCTAAGATGACCACCGGAATCGTCATCACCGCCGGTGCCTCATGGGCATGATCGTATAGCTTCTGGTTGCGCGGCTTGCCGAAGAAGGTGAGAAAGAATAGTCGGAACATGTAGAAACTCGTCATTCCCGCAGTAAACACCCCTACGGCCCATAACACCGTATAGCCTCGATTGAACGCCTCGGCTAAAATGGCTTCTTTACTAAAGAAGCCCGCAAATGGAGGGATGCCTGAAATGGCCAAAGTCGCGGCTAAAAAGCTAGCCATCGTCCAGGGCATCTTTTTATAGAGTCCTCCCATTTGATTCAGGTCTTGTTCTCCTCCCAAAGCATGAATCACCGATCCTGCGGCTAGAAAAAGACACGCTTTAAAGAAGGCATGGGTCATGAAATGAAACACCCCGGCGGTATAAGCGCCCACTCCCATGGCCAAGAACATGTAGCCCAACTGGCTTAGCGTCGAATACGCCAATACCTTTTTGATATCTTGTTGGAAAAACGCACAACTGGCCGCATAAATCGCCGTAAAAGCGCCAATCGCGGCCACGGCATACCGGACATCCGGTGCCAAGCGCAGCAAGGGATACAAGCGCGCCATCAAATACACCCCGGCCGTGACCATGGTGGCGGCATGAATCAAGGCCGACACCGGCGTGGGGCCTTCCATGGCATCCACCAACCAACCACTTAAGGGAAATTGCGCCGATTTGGCCATCGCTCCAATAAAGAGTAAGACGGCCGTCCATTCGAAGAAAGCCGTATTCGGCGTGGCATGGGCAAACGAGGCAAAGAGGCCGGCGTAGGTTACGGCGTGAAAGCGGACGTAGAGGAGCGCCAACCCAATCAGGATGCCCACGTCGCCGACCGTGTTCATCACAAACGCCTTCTTGGCCGCGCGTACGGCCGACGGACGATGGTACCAAAAGCCAATCAATAAGTACGAGGCGAGACCGACTAAGCCCCAGCCAATCAACAAGATTAGAAGATTACCGGCAAGGACTAAGAGCAGCATCGAAAAGATAAAGAAATTCAAGTAGCCGAAAAACCGACCGCGATCAGGATCGTCATGCATGTATCCGTTGGAATAAATATGGATGAGCGCCCCCACGCCGGTAATGACCAGAAGCCAGATCCCCGACAAGGGATCAAGATAGACATTCCAGCCAATCTTGGGCCCAAATCCAGTCACCCAATTAAACAACGTACCGCTAATCTCACGATGCCCGGCGGGAAGCCCCGCCAAGTGGATATCGGCCAGGACCGCGAGTGCGAAACTGGCGACGAGCAACACGCTCGCCCAGATGCCTGCGAAACGCTTGGGGACCACGCTCTTGAACACCCCAATCGTCACCGCGCCGACTAACGGCAAGAGTAAGAGTTCTGTCAAGCCTTGCATTCCTTCGACGCCCTTTCTGTGGCCGTTTAACCCTTCAGCCTGGATATTTCGTCGATGTCCAGACGATGGCGGCGATGATAGACCGCGACGATCAGGGCGAGTCCAATGCCCACCTCAGCCGCCGCCGTGCCGATAATCAAAAAGGCCATGACTTGGCCGCTCATGTCGTGGTAGTTGCGGGCAAAGGCGATAAACGCCAAAGCCGCCGCATTCCACATCATCTCGGCCGACATAAACATAATCAGCGGATTTTTACGCACCAGCACGCCGACCGCACCCACCATAAACAGAAGCGCCGCCAGCGCAACCACATATTGCACCGAAATCATTTTTTGCCCTCCTGCTCCGCATCGACTAACGATACCCCCGAAGGCAAGTCAAGCCTAGACTTGTAGTTCACTTGGTCGGGCCGATTGAGCACTAAGACCCCGATGACCCCGGTCAACAACATCAGCGCGACTCCGGCTAACATCGCGAAGTATGGACCCCAGAGTTGATGCCCTAAGTCGTGCAGGCCGCCGAACGATCCCGAAAGCGCCGTCGAGAGCTTCACCGGGGAATGGGTGGCGATCACTACGGCCAAGCCCAACCCTACCACTAGCCCGGTGATGATCCCGGCCCAGCGCTGCCCGGACAGCGTATCTTCTGCCTCCATCTCTTCCTTACCGGCAGTCAACAAGGTCACCACGAACAAGAACAGAACCATGATCGCCCCGGCGTACACGATGACCTGAGCCACCGCTAAAAACTCGGCTTGCAAAATCAAATAGATCATGGCCAGGCCAATCGTGACTCCGATCAAGGCCAGCGCGCTATGCACCGGCTGGCGCACCACCACCACCGAAACCGCGCCCACCAACATCAGAATTCCAATAATGAAGATGCCTACCATAAAGCTTCAAGCCCCCTCATCTGCGCACTGGCGGCGATAGCAGTTCCTCTTTATCCGCAATCATGTCCAAGCGATTAAAAGCGGCCAGTTCATTAAACGGGGTCAGCCGCACCGCATTGGTCGGACACGCCTCTTCACACATCCCACAAAAGATGCAGCGAATGAGGTCGACCTCGTAGTCCACGGAATAACGGTTGGTCCAAGAGACCGGCTTATCCGTCGGCGCTTCCGCCGCGACCACGCGGATGGCCTGAGCCGGACATACCGCTTCACACAAACCGCAACCGACACAAAGCTCGTGCCCATCTTCATCCCGAGCCAGCATGTGCTTGCCCCGGAACCGAGGCGCATATTCCCGTCGCTTTTCTGGATAGGCGATAGTATCCCGGGGTTCGGTCAACGCCTTAAACGTCGTGCCCATTCCCTTGGCGATCGCCTTGACGCCTTCTAGCATAATTGACCCTCCTTAACCAAAGTCGTACCTCCACTTGTTGCCATCACGCGTCGTTCAGCCCTGCCTATAAGACCCCGCTGACAAAGGCGGCCGTGCCCACGAAATAGAGAAAGGCAATCGGCAATAAGATCTTCCAGCCAAATGACATGAGCTTGTCGTAACGAAACCGCGGCAAGGTAGCACGAATCCAGACGAATACAAAGATGGCAATAATCACCTTAATGAAGTACCAAATAATCGGCGGCAAGAAACTGGGTCCCAGCCACCCCCCAAAAAAGAGGGTCACGATAAGGCCGCTCTGGGTAATCATGTTGATGTACTCGGCCACATAATAGAGCGCAAAGCGCATGCCTGAATATTCGGTGTGATAGCCTGCGACCAATTCCGATTCGGCTTCAGGCAAGTCGAACGGCGTGCGATTGGTCTCGGCAATGGCCGTCACCATGAAAATCAGGAAAGGCACAATCTGGGGCAGCCAAAACCATCCCTGCGCCTTCTGAGCCAAAACGATGCCTTCCAGGCTGGCAGTGTGCGACATCAACAGCACGCCCATCACGGATAGGCCCATCGCCAATTCATAGGAGATAATTTGAGCCGTGGCCCGAATCCCTCCTAAGAGCGAGTACTTGTTCTGCGAAGCCCAGCCACCCAGCACAATCCCGTACACACCGAGCGAACTTAAAGCAAAGGCGAGCAACAGCCCAATGCTGGGGTTCGCAATGTCCAAACTAATGGTTAAGCCAAACAGATGAATCGGAGCGCCGAAAGGAATCACGGCATCCACCGACAACGCCGCGAATCCTGCAATCACCGGAGCCAATCGGTAGACGAGGGAATCCGCTCCCGCTGGCATCATGTCTTCTTTCAGCATCATTTTTAAAGCATCCGCTATCGGCTGCAGCATGCCGCCTGGACCCACCCGATTCGGGCCCAAGCGGAGCTGAAAGAATCCTAACAGGCGTCGTTCCAAAAGCATAGTATAGGCAAATCCACCCATCAAAATCGCGACCAACACCAAAATCTTGACCACCAAAACTACGATCTCAAGGATCATCGCAGCGAAACCTCCTCCAAGCTCACGGCTTCCACCACGGCACCGTCGCCGAGTTGGTTCAGCGGACTGCCAACCACTCCGTAAGGCAAAACCAAGACCCCTTGGGGAATGCGCTCGTCCACCGCCACCATCACCGAGATCACGCCCTGCTGCCCGCGGAGCCCGAGTTCCCCGCCTGGCTCGCCAATGCCCAAACGGCGAGCGTCCGCGAGAGAAATACGCCCGGGATACCTCGGCATTCGTGGTTGCAAGATTTCCGACGGCATGCCGTTCTCCATCACCAGGGCCGTCCCGACCAGGCGAAGCGCTCCGTCTTTCATCGCGGGCCGAGCGGGTCTTGGCACCGACCGCACTTCCGGTAGAACAACGCTGGCAATCAGGTCGCCGGCGTTGTTGTCAAAGGGATCCCACTCGGGTTCCAAGACGAAGCTCTTTTTCAACGCATGCGCCCACGACCCCAAATAGGTCCTCACCGGTCGAGATTGCCCCGGCGGTTGGACCGTAGCCTTGGCCACCTGCATTCGGCCTTCCATGTTGGTATAGGTGCCATCCACCTCGCTCCATCCCGCACCCGGGACGACGGCGTGATAAAGCTCACGCTGCTCGGGGAAAAACAGGCCCACCGATACCACCCGGTCAATCGCCGCCAGCGCCGCTTTAGCCCGTTCGCGGTCAGGATAGTCCCGCAGCAAGTCCGCCCCGATCGAAAACAACAGGTGAATCTTACCTTGAATCGCTTCTTCGACAATGGCCTCGAGACGGTCGTAATCGACCGCAATTCCCGCCCGTTCGAATCCCCTCCAATTGGATGGGCCAAACGTCGGCAACACCGCGGTCACATCCTCACGCAGCCCACGAAGGGCTAAGAGCACCGACTCCACATGCGGATCTTTGCCATCCCAGAGCAAGACCAGGTGTTCACTTTCGAGCAACTGATGCCCCAACCTCTCGACGTCTTGCTCACTCGTCGACCCCTTGAAGGTCGGAGAAAAATCGCCGAGTTCTGCGCCCAAGCGAGCGATGATGGGGTCCGAAGCAGCCACCTTAGCCAGCGCGTATGCCAAGAACGCAGCTTCCTCACCCGGTTCGATGACGAAGGCATCGCCCGGCACCGTCGAACGAGTCAGATCATAGGCACCTACCCCGATCACCTTGAGTCCGGGATTGTCGAGATGACGGTCGCGGACTTTCAGATGCACCACCGGCACCGCGTCATAGGGATCTTGACCTAAGTAGACGATGGTATCCGCGCGGTCCAGGTCTTCGAAGGTTCCATTGAGTCCGGTAGGCAAATAACCTTTGACCGATCGACTGACGGCCACCTTCGACGTGCCCACCACCTCGTCAGCAAACCGTCGAATCTGATACGCCTCTTCCATGGTTTGCTGCCCACCCACCAAAAAAGCTACCGAATCTCTGCCGTGCTGTTCCAGGGTGTCATTTAACCAGGATCCAATGGTCCGCGTCGACTCGGCCGCGGAAGTCATCTCACCATCAATCCAGGCATTTAACAGGCGATCTTCGACGTAGCCAAAATCGTAGCCAAATCGCCCTCGATCAC
Source organism: Clostridiales bacterium (assembly GCA_027365485.1). Classification (GTDB taxonomy): domain Bacteria; phylum Bacillota; class Sulfobacillia; order Sulfobacillales; family Sulfobacillaceae; genus JAMCVM01. The sequence continues at coordinate 22,383 of DAHXNH010000051.1, read as the reverse complement.
AAAGCCATCCCCAATTGTGACCCGGAATCGGACGACCCTCGACCCGAATGACATGGCCTTCTCGCGACGTGACCGAGGTGGTGCAGCCGACGGGGCAATGCGGGCATACCGACTCTTCCCGCTCCAAGTTCCAGGGCCGCGCCTTGTATCGATAGGGGATGGACAATAGCGCCCCGACCGGACAGAGATCAATCACGTTTCCAGAAAACTGACTATCCATGGCCTGATGGCCGACGGTGGAGACCACCGTTTCGACCCCACGGCCTTCTAGCAATAATTGCTCTTCCCCAACGTACTCGCCCATAAAGCGCACACACCGTTGGCAAAGTACACACCGTTCTTGATCGATGATGATGAATTCGTTGATCGCCGCATCCTTGAGCTTGTGAATCTTCGGCTCGTCATAACGACCAGCGGCCGACCCGTACTGGAAGGTATAATCCTGCAGAAAACATTCTCCACCTTTATCGCATACCGGACAGTCGAGCGGATGGTTGATTAAGAGAAACTCCAACACACCCTGCCGCCCTTTGTCTACAGCCGCTCCTCGAGTATGCACGACCATGCCTTCTTGGACCGCGGTGGTACAGGCTGTGACCAATTTCGGCATTTTTTCTACTTGCACCAAGCAAATACGACACGCGCCGAGCGGACCTAATGCCTGGTGATAACAATAGATCGGGACATCGATTCCCAGCTCTTGGGCGGCGTCAACGACCATGGTCCCTTCGGGCACCGTGATCTCCCGATCGTCAATGGTTAACCGTATCATAAAGCCTCGCTCCCATCGGACAGGTGTGTTCCGTTACGTGGGCCTCGAACTCATCCGGAAAATATTTCATCGCACTGACCACAACCCCCAATGCCGCATCGCCGAGTGGGCAAAAGCACTTGCCAGCAATATTGTCGGCCATATCTCGGATGAGGTCGAGGTCACGCTGAGTCCCCTCACCGGCTTCCATCCGCTCCAACACATCGGTCATCCAAAACGTTCCCTCGCGACAAGGGGTGCACTTTCCGCACGACTCCTCACGGTAAAACTTCAATAGACGTGCCGAGACGGCCACCATACACGTCTGATCGTCAATCACGATACAGCCTCCGGATCCGAGCATCGACCCTGCGGCTAAAATGGATTCATAATCTAGTGGCGTATCGAGTTGGTCCCTCGTCATCACCGGAACTGAACTCCCTCCGGGAATCACCGCCTTCACCTGGCGTCCACCCTTCACCCCGCCTGCATATTCTTCAATCAAGGTGCGAAGCGGCGTCGCTAGAGGGATCTCGTAATTGCCGGGGCGATTGACATGGCCACTAACCGACATGATTTTCAACCCCGGGCTCTTTTCCGTGCCCATGCTGCGGTACCACTCCGGCCCATTTTCGACCAATGGAGGCAAATTGCAGATCGTTTCTACGTTATTGACCACGGTAGGCATTCCATAGAGCCCAGCCACGGCCGGAAACGGAGGTTTTAAGCGAGGATTGCCCCGCTTTCCTTCCAGCGACTCCAAGAGGGCCGATTCCTCTCCGCAGATATACGCCCCGGCACCACGATAGACCTTGATATCCAGGGAAAAACCGCTGTCGAGAATGTTTTCACCCAAATATCCCCGCTGGTACGCCTCGGCCACCGCCCGTTTCAGTTGTTCCGATCCGAATAAAAACTCACCGCGACAATAGATGTACGCTTCTCTGGCACCGGTGGCATAGCTGGAAATAATCATGCCTTCAATCAATAAGTGCGGATTTTTCTCAATCAGTTCTCGGTCCTTAAAGGTTCCGGGCTCCGCCTCGTCGGAATTGACCACCAAATATCGAGGCCGTCCATCGTCGGGTAAAAAGGACCACTTCATTCCGGTGGGGAAGCCAGCGCCGCCGCGGCCACGCAATCCAGAAGCCTTGACCATTTCGACCAAAGCCTTGGGTTCATACTCCTTCAATGCTTTTCTCAAAGCCTGATAGCCTTGATTGGCTTCATAGACCTCGATTCGGTCAATATCCGGCACGGCTTTATTCCTAAGCAAATAGAACGTTTGGGTCACGATTTCACCTCCCCGGTCAACAATTGATCGGCCGTATCCTCAGTCACCGGGCCCACAAAACGCAAGTTGACTTGGGCGACCGGAGCCAGGTTACAGGCGGCCAAACACTCCGCTTCGAGGAGGCTCACTTCCCCGTCGGGGGTGGTTTGACCCTCTTGAATGCCGAGCTTGCCTTCGAGGTGATGCATCAGCTCATCCGAGCCATTCAAGGCACAACTCAGTCCCACACAGACATGAATGATGCGCTTGCCTACCGGATTTTTATAATACAAGCTATAAAACGAGGCCACCGATTCCACATAGGGCACCGGCAACTTCAACAATACCGCGACATCGCGGATGGTATCCTCAGACAAGTAGTGCTCTTCGCTTTGAATCCGATGCAGCAACGGCAAAAGCGCAGAATTCGCCTTGGGGAATTCTGCCTTCGCCTCTTGAGCCCACAATTCCCACTCTGGTTTCATTTGTCGACATCCCCCAACATGATATCGATACTGCCAATCGCCGTAATGACATCGGCAACCAGGCCGTCCTTGCACATAATCGGCATCGTCTGCAAGTTATAAAACGATGGCGTTCGAGCTCTCCAACGATAGGGCCGCGGCCCTCCGTCGGAGACGATATAAAAGCCCATCTCTCCGCGCGGTCCTTCGACGCATTGATAGACTTCGCCCTCCGGTACCGGGAATCCTTGCGTCACTAGTTTAAACTGGTGAATCAAAGCCTCCATGTCCCCGTAGATCTGATCCCGCGGGGGAAGCGCTACCTTGCGGTCACTCGTCATATAGACCCCTCGCGGTTCAATCTTACTCAGACATTGTTCCAAGATCCCTGCGCTCTCGTACATTTCCTCTACCCGTACCCAAAACCGGGCGTAGGCGTCGCATCCCGTCTTGAGCGGCACCGAAAACTCGAAATCCTCGTATCCGGAGTACGGTTCAGCCTTGCGCAAGTCCAGATTGAGCCCAGTGGCTCGCAAGTTTGGCCCGGTCACCGACCATGCCAGCGCCTGCTCTTGCGTGATGGTGGCTATGCCTTTGAGGCGTTCATTAATCAACGGGTTATCTTCGAATAGGGTGCGAAACGACTTCATCCAGCGCGGCAGGTCTTTCAAAAATTCCTGGAGTTTCTCCATAAACCCATCGGGAAGATCGTAAGCTAAGCCCCCGACCCGGAAATAGCTGGGATTCATCCGCACTCCTGAGGCCGCCTCGATCATGTCCAAGATGATTTCCCGTTCGCGCATGGTGTAAAAGAAGAGACTCATCGCCCCCAAATCCATGACGTGAGTCCCCAACCAGACTAAGTGGCTGGCAATCCGCGTCAGTTCCGAAAATAAGACCCGAATATATTGCGCCCGCTTAGGCACCTCAATGTCCATCAACTTTTCCACCGCCAACACGTAAGCCAAGTTGTTAGTCATCGGTGCCAAATAGTCTAGACGGTCGGTAATCGTATTGCATTGTTGATAGCTGAGACTTTCTGCCGTTTTTTCAAAGCCAGTATGGAGATAACCAATCACCGGCTGCGCATCGACAACCCGCTCGCCGTCTAGTTCCAATCGCACTCTCAACACCCCATGGGTCGAGGGATGCTGAGGCCCCAAATTGATGATCATGGTGTCACTTTTGACTTCTTTGGCCGAGGTGGCGATCTCATCGCTATAATCGGGGGTAAAAAACCCCGTCGTGCTGCCCATATGCTTCCCTCCTCCCTAGTCGGACCGCTTGCCGGTGGTTGGGTAATCCTTGCGCAACGGATACCCCTCCCAGTCATCGGGCAGATAAATTCGGGTCAAGTGCGGATGACCCTCAAATACGATGCCATACAAATCATACGCCTCACGTTCGGGCCAGTTGGCTCCGGGCCAAATTCCCGTCACCGACGCCATCGGTTGGTCTTCCCCGACTTTGACCTTCAAACGGACGCGAAGGAACTCAATAGGATGATACAAATGGTAAACCAGTTCAAAACGGGGTCGCGCCGGGAAAAAGTCCACCGCCAACACATCAAGCAATAAGGCAAAGCCTTCATCGGTCTTCAAATATTCGAACACCGAGAGCGCCGAATCCCGGGGCACCATGAATGTGGGCTGATCTTTCGTCTGAGTGCGGGTGACTTCCCCGGGAAACCTGGCCTGAAGACGTGCCAGTACACTGTCTACTTTAGGATTCAACCGCATTCGCCTCCGCCCTTAACATCTCGATTTCCTTGTATTTTGGCGGAATCCCTTGCACAATCTTTTCCTGCAACTTCAAAATGCCAAACATTAAGGCTTCCGGATTGGGCGGACATCCGGGGACATAGACATCCACCGGAACCACATGATCGACCCCTTGAATGATGGCATAATTGTCGAAAACCCCGCCGGAAGAGGCGCACGCTCCCATTGAGATGACCCACTTGGGCTCCGGCATTTGCTCCCAGATGGTCCTCAGCACCGGTGCCATCTTTTGACTCACGCGACCGGCCACAATCATCAAGTCGGCTTGGCGAGGAGATGCCCTAAACACTTCGGAACCAAACCGAGCTAAATCGTATCGGGAATTAGTCACGCTCATCATCTCGATCGCACAACAGGCCAAACCGAAGGTGGCTGGCCAAATCGAATTCTTTTGCGCCCATCGGCCCATCTTTTCAATTGTGGTCAATAAGATGGACTGTTCCGCCTGTTTTTGCTCTTGATTCAATGCCACTGGAATCCCCCCTTGCGCCAGACATAAACAAAGGCCACGGCCATAATCGCAAAAAAGGCCAGCCCGTTGTAAAATCCATGGGCTTTCAAGCTGCTAAGCGTCGTAGCCCATGGGTATAAAGCCATGATAGCGACATCAAAAATCATGAATAACATAGCCACCCGATAAAACCGGACAGAAAAGTAACCCACCGGCGCTTCGGGCACGATTCCGGATTCGTACGTTAGTTTCTTTAGTCCGCCCGGAACGTTTGGGCCCATCATCTCCGATGCGAAGGACATGCTCAAAACGACTAAGACCGACACGATCAGATAAATCAGCAACGCAACATACTGGTTCATGACGGCACACCTCCTTTCGGATTAGAATGGCCATCGCCTGGAAATTCATCCTAGGCTAGAGCGGCGTATTGTTCCGCCTTTCACATAGCGATTATAGCGTTCTTTAACAAAAACGTCGATCTGTGCACCGCCTATCATTCTAACAATTCGTGCCAGGGAATCAAATGCTCTCATGAACAAATCGTCCCCGTCGTCGTGACTGTCTTAAGCCGCCCCGATTCCACCATCGCACCCGTCAGCGCGGAAAATGATCTCAAGCCGCTTTCGCCGCGTCTGTCGGCACCGCCAGATGACGATCGCTCGAGGTGGCATCCCCTGAAGATCCGTCATTTTTACAACGGATCGCTCTGCAGCCCGAACGTTGGTTCCGCCTGGCCAGATCCGCTCACGGCCTAGCTTCCCACCTCCTGTTCGGCAATCTCCAATAAGCGGCGCATGCGGTGGTTTACCGCGGATTTAGTCAGCTTCGGGTTCAGGCCCTGCCCTATCTCCTTGAGCGACCAGTCCGGGTGTTCTAAACGCGCCTTGGCGACGACTAACAAGCGTTCGGGGAGCGTCTGCCAACGTAACGTAGCCGCCAGGCGAGTGAGCGCTCGGGCCTGCTCGACCCCTGATTCTACGCTTCGAGCGAGATTGGCGGTTTCGGAGTTGACCAGTCGATTGACCTGGTTCCTAACCGCACGCACCACTCGCAGGCTTTCCATTCTTAGTAACGCGCGATGGGCTCCCATCTCTGCCAATAACCGGAGAATGTCCTCCTGACCCTTCACATACACCGTCATTCCGCCGTGATGGGGCACCATCCCCGCTTTCACCCGAACCTTGCGGATGACTTCGATAAGCTTCGGAGCTTGGGCCGTCGGCACCCGAAACTCCAAATGGGGTCCGCGTTCGGGACTATTCATATAGCCGTGGGTCAGAAAGCAGCCACGCAGAAACGCGCCCACATGGGGGACTGAGATCCGCCGCAGTTCGCCCACATCCCCATGCACCTCCAACCCATAGCTAATCCGTCGTTCTCGGCCCTCAAATTGGACCATTACCGTCAAATTGAGAGCTTTTACGATGCGGTAGGCTCGGCGCATGGCCAGCGGAGAGGCCATCGTCCAGAAAAACCCTTCGTCACTGATCGTTTGACCCAAGCCCATGCCCAATAATTCTGCCACAAGCTTCTCGCGCGACTCGAGCGGGCGCTGTCCAAGTTCTTCCGCCACCTCGCGCGAATACGCCCACCCTTTCACGACTTTCGCTCTCGCAAGCGCGAATCCAGCCAAAGAGAATCGAAGAAATGGCCCTCGGCCCACTCTGGATAAAATCGATTCAGTGTCTTCAACAGGCTCTTGGCCAGTTTTTCTGGATCATGGCGAGCCACCGCATCCTCGAGCAGCAAGTCCTCTGCGACAATCCTTGTCTTGCCTGAAATCTTGCCCGGATCCCTGATGACGACGGGCTCCGCTCCCTCTTCGGAATAACGGCTAGCAATCTCCGGGGGTACGGCGCGATTATTCACCAAGACCACGTCCACCACATTTTTGCCCAAGATGCGAGTAATCGCCTCGACATGATCCTCTACGCTGAAATGGCTAGTTTCTCCCGGTTGCGTCATCACGTTGGCCACATACACTACGAGTGCGCGACTGCGATGAATCTCTTCGACCACTTCCTGAACCAGTAAATTAGGAATGACCGAGGTATAGAGGCTTCCCGGTCCCAACACAATCAAGTCCGCGCTCTTTATGGCCTCGATAGTCTCGGGCAAGGGACGAGCGTCCGCAGGATTCATCCAGACGCGTCGAATGCGCGCCGAACTGTCTCCGATCTGGCTTTCCCCCACCACCACCTGGCCATCGTCGAGTTCCGCGCTCAGTTCCACTTGATCCAACGTGGCCGGAAGCACCCGGCCCCGCACCGCCAGGACATGGCTCGATGCCCGCAGTCCGCTCACAAAGTCACCGGCTGCTTCTTCCATTGCCGCCAGGAACAAGTTGCCGAAAGAATGTCCGGCCAGTTCCCCACCTTCAAAGCGATACTGAAAGAGGCGCTCCATCAACGGCTCGGTGTCGGCTAAGGCCACCATGCAGTTGCGAATGTCCCCTGGCGGTAAAATCCCCAACGCCCCCCGAAGCCGTCCTGAACTGCCCCCGTTGTCCGCCACCGTAACCACCGCGGTCAAGTTTCCGGTGTAGTTTTTCAACCCTCGGAGCACGGCGGGAAGCCCGGTCCCGCCACCCATGGCCACCACTTTTGGGCCGCGCGCCAAGTGTCGGGAGTAAAATCTTGCCGTCCAACGGCTGGATCCAATCCCCTCATTGACCGATCGCCACAGTTCCCATGCCCCAAACACGACCAACGCAATACCCAACGCAACGACGCCGCTAAAGATCAACTGATGGCGAACCACGAAGCGCACGCGATGGGTGGCGGCAGCGACGCCCACGGCAAATCCAAGCAAAAAGAATCCTAACGCCACCACCGCTAGGTAGCGTTTGACCCGGACTCCAGGATACAAGAGACGGCGAATGCTGCTGCGCCTTTTCTCTTTAGGTTCGCTCGACATCACGATGCTCCAAGGAGACTCTGAGGCCTAATTCCTCCAGGTGTTTAGCCAAATGATTGGCAAAGACCACCGAACGATGCTGGCCTCCGGTGCAGCCGACGGCGACGGTGACTTGTGGTTTGCCTTCTTGTTGATATTGAGGAATCAGATAATCGATGAGATCGATGAACCGCGAGAGAGTTTCCAAGGCCACCGCCGAACTGAAGACGAACCGTTCCACTTCGACATCATTGCCGTTTTTTTCTCGCAAGGCTTCGACGTAATGCGGATTGGGAATAAACCGGACGTCCAACACCAGATCCGAGTCCTTGGGCAAGCCATGCTTAAAACCAAATGAGACGATGCGCAGGCGCAAGCCGCTTTCTACTTGATCCAACCGAAACACCTCGGTAATCCGCCGGCTCAGCTGCCGAGCCGTCAAATTGGAGGTGTCAATGACCACGTCGGCCTTACCTCGAATATCCATCATGGCCCGGCGCTCATGGCGAATGGCCTCGACCAATCCCAAATTTTCAGTCTCCAGGGGATGACGCCGCCGGGAGAGTTGATAGCGATGAATCAAGGTCTCTTCATCGGCTTCTAAAAAGAGAGTCTGGTGCAACACGTTCTCTGAGGTCAGCGCCTCCAAACTTGACTGCCAATCTCCGAAAAAGGCTTCCCCACGCATATCGATCACCAAGGCGGCGCCTCGAACCTCGGGTCCCTTCTGAATCAGTTCGGCAAACTTAGGGACCAACTCCGGAGGCAAGTTATCCACGCAAAAATATCCCAGGTCTTCAAATACGCGCATGGCTTCGGTGCGTCCAGCTCCCGACAGTCCGGTGATGATGACCAAACGGCACATGATCTCAACCCTCCTTAGAGCTTTCCCTATCTTGTGATCTCATCATACCAGTCTGTCGTCAGGACGCATGATCGGGATCTAAGGACGGCTCTGAAATCGCCACCCGTTCTATGCCTCGCAGCGTGCCTTCAGATCGGCTTGAATGGACCGCATGCCTCCATTCAAGCCCGTTCGCGGCCTTTTTTCATTTTCTGCCGACGGGATCCATACTCGAACTTCGACCCGTAGTGTAAAATAGGGTGAAAGACGGTATCATTGCATTCTAATCCAAGACTCAGGAGGTATGATTATGGCCGCCACCCATCCCCCAGACTACCCGCGCAGCAATCGTCGGCAGACTCCGTCAACCGAGGGTCGGCCGTCTCGCCAAGAACGCGATCGGGCGAAGCGAGAGCATCAAACCGAAACTATCTTTGCCGTCATATTTTTTGTCATCATTATTTTTACGGTCGTCTATTTAGTGCTACGAAGCCCTGTCGCCCACCTCATTCCCCACCTGTAATTGGCCAGGTGGTGGGATTCGCCCTGCCGATGATACCGGCTCTTCGCTGGCGGCCTCTAGCCACACGGCCAGTGGAATTGGCTCCGTAAAGTCTTTGGCAATACGACTTCTGCTTTCGCGCCCTGCGCTTGGAGGCACACCTCGACCCAGGTGACTCCATCCGCAATCGGGATTATTCCGTAGGGTGCCACCCCCGGCACTGCCTGTTCATTGTCATTTTATGGTCAGCCGATATAGGATTCGTCGAGAATGACTTCGAGGTCATAGCGCCTGGCTCCGACGACTATCCGCCGCACCCCGCCGCTACCACGAGGCTCCACCTTTCGGAACTGGCGGATGAGCCCCTGTGATCGGTCGTCACCCGATAGGCGCTCAGGTAGGGCGACCGCCTTCCTTTACCGACTGTAGGCTTAAATCAGGGCCTACCTAAAACCGGGATCGTTTAGGCACGATGCGATGCAAGCGCCATCCTGAGCCACCAGTTCGATGCCTTGGTCCAGGAGATGTTCGCAGGCATAGAGCAATAAGCCGATGCACCAAGCGTGGGACAGCCCTAAGAGTTTGCCTTTGGCCTGAGCCCAATCGGTCTGATAATAACGCTCACTGACCATCCCTCGTTGGGCATTAAAATCCCCATCCTGGCGCGCAATCATCTGCAAAAAACAGGCTAAGTTGTCTTGAGTTCTTTGCCGATAGTAATCATCGTTCGCGTACTCGGCCAGTCGCAGCATCTCGGGCAAGGCGATAAGGCCATAGCTATGCAGATGATTGTTAGCGCGAGACGCCAAATCGGCTCCTCGCGTGCGAAAATCGTAGGCTCCGAGGCGCGTTTCTGAGGAGAAGCGAAGATTTTCGGCAAACCGAAACGTCATCGTCCAATTGGCGCTCAATTTGGCCAAATCCAACCACAACTCTTCTTGGCCGCACTGTCCTTCATACAGGTGCACGTAGGCGATGATGGCATTGTATCCATCCTCGGAGGTAGGGCTCATGTCCACGTCTTCGGGCGCTCCGAAAAGGTAGCCGGCGCGGACTGAGCGCTCATAATAGCGCCCGGCTGCAATAGCCCGGTCCATCCACTCTGATTCGGCCCAGCGTCTGGCCGCCAACAACAAAAAGGGAATCCAGATCAGCCCTCCCGATCCTTCCCAGCGCAAGACTTTGCCCTGCGCATCGTCGCTATCGTAATAGGTGCCTAAACTCCCGTCGGCACGCTGAATCTTGGCCAGATACTGAAGATGCGCTAAGCCCACCGCTTCCCATCGAGGATGGAGGAGGCCGTGGGCTTCTTCAAGTTCTAGTGCGCGCAGTAAAAACCAGAGAGCTTCCCCAATGGTGCGCGTATGAATGGCTCCGGGCTGGTTGGTCCATCCCGGCCCAAACCCGGTCTCTTTCCTCCATTCGCCCCATAAAATACCAGCGGGGGCCGTGGCCTCGACAATGTGATCGATCACCGCTCGGGCCGCGTTCACATACTCCTTTTTGCCCACCCGATATCCGTGCGCCAACAGGGCATAGGCGTGTGGCACCCCGCTTACCCAGCCAACGTGCATATGGCGGCGATCCCCATCATACCCTTCCCGATCAAAAGCGATGGTTTCGTAAAGCGCTCGGTCATCAGCATCGTAATGCCAGCGAAACAGTCCGTAGGCACCGAGTTCCGCCGCCTTTTCGATTCCCATCCAAGGATGGAGTGGAGCCTCAGCACGAAAGCGTTGATACAAGAAGCGGATAAACGGGTCGTAGCTATGCGGATCCGACTCGCCGATGAAACTCCAAAATTTTACGGTCACGGTCTCTTCTGGCTCCAAATGAAACTGGGAGCGCTCGCGGCAGGGCGCGCGCACGTTGGTGGTATACGCCACCGGCTCTTCGATATAGGGAAAATCGAGACCGATCCAGGCTTGACCCACCGTTCGATCAAACCCAAACCCGACTCCCGACAAGTCCCCTTGGACCTCTGCCCGCGTCGCCAAGCCTACCTGGCGGCTAGGCTCGGACGTCCAAGCCATCACGGCCGGAAGGGGCGTCCGGTCACTACGAAAAGCCCAGTAGCTCGAACTCCAATCATCCCGAGCTGCCCCCGGATCCGCAACAAACCGTGGATATAAGCGTGCGCTCTCCTGAGTCCGGTTTTCGCCATAAAACATCCCTGGAATCATCCACTCCGGCGGTCGACGGCAACAAAATTCCCATCGGACCACGATGCCTAGATCCTGCGGATGAGAGCCTTCGTGGGTCACCTGCACTTGAAACGCCCGGATTCCGACCGTCTCATCCTTCGCCGAGATTCGCAGGTGCCAACCATCGGCCCGAGCCTCCGCGTGGTCCTCGTCGGGTGCAAGCGTCAAGATGAGAACCCTGACGTCATCGGCACCAACCTCGAGCGCAATCGAAATTGCATCCGGCACCGGCATGTCGCTCCCCTTCCCTGCCTTCTCTGTTTTTCTCTGTTTTTCTCGACCTCGGAGGCGATCTGAAGACCCTTTAGACCCTTTCACCACGAAGTGAGACGACGACCGCAAGGGACACTTCCTACCAACCAGCTACCGGCAGCGGCGAAACGGTCGCAGTCGCACTCTGCCGTCCTCCCGCCGGCGACCGCTCTATGCTTCCGACTCCAACCGCCTGGTGCCATTAGCGCAACACTTTGCCCCCCGCCTCGATCCTTGGGCTAGACACTCCCCAGAGGAAGTGGCCCATGGCCTCTGCGGCTCCGCCTTCATCGACGCTGGCGGTCACAAAGTCCGACACCGCCTTGATGTCATCGTGACTTTGTCCCATGGCTATCCCCAACCCCGCCCAGGCCAACATGTCCATGTCATTTTCGTTGTCGCCGATGGCCATGACTTGATTGGCCGAAAGTTTGAGTCGAGCTGCCACTTCAGCCAAGGCTCGGCCTTTGCCGACCTGTTCCCCGACCATCTCCAAATAGTCCAACTGCGACTTGAACAATCGCACCGGATAATCGGCCATGTGGCGTTCCGCCACTTGGCGAAACCCATCGACCACCTCGGGTTCCGCTTGCAATAAGATCTTTACGGGGGGTTCGGGCCAGTCTAAAAGTGCCTCTTGATCTCGCACCGACACCGGCACGTGATTATTTTTGACGTAGTCGCGAACGCGTTCCGCATCCCGCGACACCCAGAGTTCGTCGGCGACGTAGACTTGCACCAAAATGTTATGCGTAAGGGCCAAAGTCACCAACGCCCGCGCCGCCTTTTCGTCCACCGGATGGCGCACCCACACCGCGTTTTCCGGCATCGAGACTACTTCCGCCCCGTTATAGCTAATCATCGGACCCGGTAATACGCCTAAAGCCCGCCTAAAGACGTCGGCGGACTGGGCCATGCGCCCAGTGGCCAAAATCACCCGAATTCCCTCCGATTGCGCCCGCGCCACCGCCTCCCCAAGGCCTGGGCTAATCACCCCCCCGTGACAAAGACTGGTCCCGTCCAAATCGAGGGCAACCAAGCGAATCATCGTCTGACCATCCAATGCATCACCCCCGAAATAATCGCTAAGATCATCGAACCAAGGACGGCCGCCACAAACCCCGCCACATGAAACCCAGGAACCAGCCATGACACGAGCCACAGCATGAGCCCATTAATAATCCAACCAAAAAGACCCAACGTCAAAAAGGTAATCGGAATCGCAATTAAACGCAAGATGGGGCGAATGAACGTGTTCAGCAACCCTAACGCCAATGCCGCGATAATCACACTGACCGCCGACGTCGCGTGAATCCCGATGTTAAGATGGGCAATGACAGCGAGTCCCAAGGCAGTAATCGCCCAAACCCAAAGCCCCCGTATCATAGCAAACCCTCCTCCTTGGTCGTGGTCTCAGTGCGGGCAGAGTCTGACCCACGTGTGTCCTTGAGGTAGTCGAGGACACTTTCGGCGGCTTTCCTGGTCATCCCCGGCAACTGGGCCAGCTCCTCCGCCGAGGCCGACGCTAGATCTTCCGTTCGCGCATAGTGGGCCACCAACTGCCGCTTTCGCTTGGGACCAATCTCTGGAATATCGTCGAGGAGCGATTTCAAGTTGCGCTTGGTTCTCAGGTCGCGGTGAAACGTGATCGCAAATCGATGCGCCTCATCGCGAATTTGCTGAACCAACTTCAGCGCACCCGAATCACGGTCCAAGATAATCGGCTCGGATCGGTCAGGCTCGAACAACCATTCATAGCGCTTGGCTAAACCGAAAACCGGGATGTCGCCAAATCCTGCCTCGCGCATCGCGCGAACGGCATATCCCAGTTGACCCTTGCCCCCATCGATGATGATTAAGTCAGGTCGAGTGGCAAATCGAGCCTTGCCCGGAGCTGCGGTCGCCTCCTCCACATGGCGAAAGCGACGGCTGATCACCTCGGCCATTGAGGCAAAGTCATTCGCCCCTTCCACCGTCCGAATCTTGAACTTGCGATACTGACTCTTGTCCGGTCGGCCAGCCGTAAACACCACCATCGAGGCCACGGATTCGGTCCCTTGGGTATTCGAAATATCGTAGCATTCCATACGCTCCGGCGCTTTGTCGAGTCCTAGCGCGTGTTGCAATCCGAGCAATCCCTCCTCGCGATCACGGTCTCGGGTTTGCATGCGACGATGGGCCTCATCGCGAGAGAGTTCAGCGTTTTTTCCCACCATGGCCAACAGCCGTTCCTTTTCACCGCGGCGGGGCACCTCGATTTTTACCCGGGATCCCTTGAGTTCAGTCAGCCACGCCTTCAGCCCATCGTGATCCCCAGGAGTTATCGGAAGCAATAGCTCTTGGGGGATCTCCCGCGCCTGTCCGTAGTACTGCAGCAAAAACGCCCGCGCCAACTCCGCCTCATCGGTCTGATCAATGCCCGTGAGGGTAAACGCATCGCGTCCGGTCAGCTGACCCTGGCGAACCGTAAAGACCTGCACAAATGCGTCATGGTCGTCCACCGCCCAATGAATGGCATCCAATTCGCGCCCAGCTTCGGATGACACCTTTTGCTGGCTGGTAATTTCCTCGACCGCGCGGATTTGGTCCCTTAGTTGGGCCGCCCGTTCGAATTCCAAACGCTCGGCCGCCGCTTCTAGTTTCTGTTTCAAGTCCTTCACTACGACATCGGATCGGCCTTCCAAAAACCACTCCACTTCCTGCATCATCGCCCGATAGTCCTCGACACTGACCATGGCTTGACAGGGAGCCTGACAGCGATCAATAAAATGCTCCAAACAGGGGCGGGATTGATTCTTGAATTTCTGATTGCTGCAATTGCGAATAGGGAAAATTCTGCGCAAAAGGCGAATGGTGTCATGAACCGATTGGGCATGCGTATACGGCCCGAAATAGCGACTCTTGTCTTGACCCCGCCGCCGTGCAATCAACAGTCGAGGATATGGTTCTTCCCAAGTCAAACGCAAATACGGGTACGCCTTGTCATCTTTGAGCCGAATATTATAGCGAGGCTGGCGGGCTTTGATTAATGTCGCCTCTAAAATCAGCGCTTCCACCTCGGTATCGGTGCTAATCACCTCGAAGTCAGCCACATGGCGCATCATCGCCGCCACCTTGGGCGCTAAACGGGCAGGATCTTGAAAATAGTTCTTCACCCGGTTCTTCAGATTGACGGCCTTGCCTACGTAAATGACCACCCCAGCCGCGTCTTTCATCAGGTAGACTCCGGGCTGGGTGGTCAAACGGGCAACCGACTCCTTGAGCGGATGGGCTTCTGGCTCCTCAGCCACCACCTGCACCTCCTTTACCGCCTATGCTTCGAACTGGCCCCATTTTGGATCTGCCAGATACCGCTGCGCTGTCCCTTCATTTTAGGACCCTTTCCTGATGCCGAGCAAGATAACCCGCCAGGTACTGACCCGTAAAGGATTCGGGATCCTCCGCCACTTGTTCTGGTGGCCCCACCGCCACCACCCGGCCCCCCCCGTCGCCACCCTCAGGCCCAAGATCAATGATCCAGTCGGCGGTTTTAATCACATCCAAATTATGCTCGATCACCAAGACCGTATCACCTTGATCGACCAGCCGCTGGAGCACGTGGAGCAGATGACGGACATCGGCCGCGTGAAGTCCGGTGGTCGGTTCATCTAAAATGTACAGCGTTCGCCCTTCGGAGCGTCGCGAGAGTTCCGTCGCCAGTTTCACTCGCTGGGCTTCCCCTCCAGAAAGCGTGGTCGCTGGCTGTCCCAAGCGCACGTAGCCCAAACCGACTTCGGCCAAGGTGTTCAATTTCCGCTGCAAGCGCGGATGGTGGAGGAAAAACTCCAACCCTTCATCCACTGTCATGTCCAAGACGTCTGCGATGGATTTGCCGCGGTAATGCACTTCGAGCGTTTCTCGGTTGTAGCGCCGCCCCTTGCAGACTTCGCACGGGACATAGACATCTGGCAAAAAGTGCATTTCAATCTTCAAAATCCCATCGCCCCGGCAAGCTTCGCACCGTCCTCCCATCAGGTTGAACGAAAACCGCCCGGGACGATATCCTCGGACTGCTGCCTCATTGGTCTGGCTAAAGACCTCGCGAATCAAGTCAAAGGCCCCGGTATAGGTGGCTGGATTAGAGCGGGGCGTCCGTCCAATCGGGCTCTGGTCGATGGCAATCACCTTGTCTAGCCATTCTTTGCCTCGAATCTGACGATGCGCTCCCACTCTGCGACTGCGGGCTCGATTCAGGTCCAACTCCAATCGTTGACGAATAATATCATTCACGAGCGTCGATTTTCCTGAACCTGACACTCCGGTGACCACCACAAAACATCCGAGGGGAATAGCGACGGTGACCTCCGCCAAATTATGCTCCGTAGCGCCTTCGACCACCAGTCGGCGCTCGCCCGGGGAGCGCCGGGTCTCGGGCACAGGAATCTCCTCACGCCCCGACAAGAAGCGCCCTGTCAAACTCTCGGGCGAACGCTGCACTTCTTCGGGGGTTCCCTCGGCTACCACCCGGCCTCCATAGACTCCGGGTCCGGGCCCAATGTCAATGAGGTAATCGGCCGCTAGCATGGTCTCTTCATCATGCTCGACTACAATTAAGGTGTTGCCGAGATCGCGCAGGCGTTTCATGGTCCGAATCAGCTTAGCGTTATCGCGTTGATGCAAGCCAATCGAGGGTTCATCCAAAATATAAAGCACCCCTACCAACGAAGATCCGATTTGGGTAGCGAGACGAATTCTCTGTGCCTCGCCCCCAGACAGCGAACCGGCCTGTCGCGACAAAGTCAAATAGCCGAGACCGACATCGACTAGAAATCCCAAGCGTTCTAAAATTTCTTTAAGAATCGGTCCCACGATGGGTTGTTCTCGTTCCTCCCACTGAGCCGAGGACAATACCCGTCGCATCTCGGTGACCGACAGATCGGTCAGCTCGGCAATCGATCGGTCATCCACCGTCACCGCTAAAATTTCTGGGCGCAAGCGCTGGCCGTGACAATCTTGACAGGCGCGCGAAGTCATATATTCTTCGACGTCCTGTTTAATCGCGTCAGTGCCTTCCCGATATCGCCGCTCTAGAATCGGAATGACCCCTTGATAGCGCATGGCTTTGTCACTGCGTCGACCAAATCCCCCTTCGTACTCGAACGGTACCGGGTCCGGATATCCGGACAATATAATGGTCTTGGCTTCGGCCGAAAGAGTTTCATAAGGCGCATCGGCATCAATTCCCGCTACCGCTAAGACGGCTTCCAATAAATCTGCATAAAATCGGCTGGGGGCACGGAAGAACGGCGCTATCGCCCCGGCCCGCACCGATAAGCTGGGATCGGGGATCAAGAGGGCAAGGTCAAGTTCCAATTTAAACCCAAGACCCGTGCAAGCAGGACAAGCCCCATAGGGGGCATTGAAGGAAAACATCCGCGGCGAGAGCTCTTCCAAGGCAATCCCGCAGGTAGCGCACCCCAAATCCCGGGAGAAAAGTTCTTCGGGTCCTTCCGGTTCACCCACCTCGACCGCGCCCCCGGAAAGATTCAGGGCATGTTCCAAGGACTCCGCCAACCGTGAGGCCACGTCATCGCGCACGATAATTCGGTCCACGACGGCTGAAATGGTGTGCTTTTGGTTCTTGTTCAATGCCGGGGCTTCCTCCAATTCCCACAGCTTGCCATCGATGCGGGCACGGCTGTACCCTTCTCGGCGCAATTCCGCCAACACCTTATCATGAGTGCCCTTGCGCCCACGCACTAAAGGTGCTCGGATTTCAAGGCGGGTCCCCGACGGACGATCAATAATCCGGTCGACCATCTGTTCAATCGTTTGCTGCCGAATCAATTGCCCGCATTTGGGGCAGTGGGGCACCCCGGCCCGAGCATAGAGCAAGCGCAGATAGTCGTAAATCTCCGTGACTGTACCCACCGTGCTCCTCGGGTTGTGACTCGTCGTTTTCTGATCAATCGATATCGCCGGCGACAACCCTTCAATGCTGTCCACATCCGGCTTGTCCATTTGGCCCAGAAATTGCCTAGCATACGACGACAAAGACTCCACATAGCGCCGTTGTCCTTCAGCATATATGGTGTCAAACGCCAAGGACGATTTTCCCGACCCTGACACGCCGGTCACGACGACGAGCCGATCTCGGGGAATATCAACATTAATTCCTTGAAGATTGTGCTGACGGGCACCTCGCACCCGTATCATCGTGTCCGCCACGATTTTAGTCCTCCCCTGCCCCCACGGTGATCGGACGCTCAGCTTCCACCTGCATCAACAGGTCCCGCAGCGCCGCCGCACGTTCGAATTCCCAGTTGCGACTGGCCTCTTTCATCTCCTTGCGAAGCCGGTTGGCCATGCGCACACGCTCACGCGCGCTCAAGTCGCGAATCGGCTTGTCTTCAATGTGCTTTTCCTCCACGGTTTTGGTAGCTTGAATAATGTCTCGCACCGCACTCTTGACCGTAGCTGGGGTAATCCCGTGGTCTAGATTGTATTGCGCCTGAATTTTACGTCGTCGATCGGTTTCGTCGAGCGCTCCCTGCATCGAATCAGTCACCCGGTCGGCATACATAATGACCGACCCCTCGAGATTGCGAGCGGCTCGACCAATCGTCTGTATCAACGACGTCACGGACCGCAAGTAGCCTTCCTTATCCGCATCTAAAATGGCCACCAAGCCCACCTCAGGCAAATCCAGACCTTCGCGCAAGAGATTAATGCCCACCAGCACATCAAACTCACCCAATCGCAAATCGCGTAAGATGGCCATCCGTTCTAGGGTATCGACATCCGAATGCAAATAGCGCACTCGCGTTCCTGACTCGCGAAAGTATTCCGTCAAGTCTTCAGCCATTTTTTTGGTCAGCGTGGTCACCAAGACGCGTTGGTCCCGAGCCACCCGTCCCCGAATTTCTCCGAGCAGATCATCAATCTGTCCCTTGGTGGGACGCACGCTGATCTTCGGATCCAACAGTCCCGTAGGACGAACAATTTGCTCCACCACCCGGTCCGCAGCTTTAAGTTCGTATGGGCCCGGAGTTGCCGAGACATAAAGCACACGGCCGATTCGCTGGTCAAACTCGTCAAAGGTTAGCGGACGGTTATCAAACGCCGAGGGTAGGCGAAAGCCATGGTCGACCAAACTTTCTTTGCGGGATTTATCGCCCGCATACATACCGCGCACCTGAGGCACACTGACGTGAGATTCATCAATAATAGTCAGAAAGTCCTCAGGAAAGTAGTCTAAAAGGGTATAGGGCGGCTCGCCGGGCTTGCGTCCGGTAAAGTGCCGAGAATAGTTTTCAATACCCGAACAAAACCCGACTTCCTGCAGCATTTCCAGATCATAGCGCGTCCGCTGCTCTAAGCGTTGGGCTTCCAAGTCCTTACCCAACCCTTTCAATTCCTTCAGGCGGTGCTCCAGTTCCTCTTCGATGGCGGCCAATGCCGGCTTCAGCCGCTCTCTATCCATGACATAGTGAGAGGCGGGGTAAATCGCCACATGCTCTCGTTCTCCCACGACTTCACCGGTAAGGGCATCAAACTCCCGAATGCGCTCAATTTCATCGCCATATAATTCAATTCGAATCGCCTGCTCGCTCTGGTTCGCGGGAAACACTTCAATGACATCGCCACGCGCGCGGAAGGTGCCTCGCACAAAATTTTGGTCATTGCGACGATACTGCGTCTCCACCAGCTTACGTAAGATGTCTTGCCGATCTTTGGTTTGCCCTCGCCGCAGCGAAAGCACCAAATCGCGATAATCGACCGGCGAACCCAAACCATAAATACAAGACACACTAGCTACGATAATGACATCGTCGCGCTCTAATAAAGACGAGGTGGCCGAGTGACGCAACTTATCGATTTCGTCATTGATTTGGGCGTCTTTTTCAATGTATAAGTCGGTCTGAGCAATGTAGGCCTCGGGTTGATAATAATCATAGTAGCTCACGAAGTACTCGACCGCGTTCTCGGGGAAGAATGCCTTGAGTTCGCCTGCCAATTGCGCGGCCAGCGTCTTATTAGGCGCCATCACCAGGGTGGGCCGACCTAATTTTTGAATCACGTTGGCCATGGTAAAAGTCTTACCCGACCCCGTGACTCCCAACAGCACAGTCTTAGACTGACCCGCAGTCATAGCCGCCATAATGCCGTCAATCGCTTGCGGCTGATCTCCGGTCGGTTGATAGGGACTGACCAGTTTAAATGCGGTCACTGCACCCTCCTTTCGGGCCACAGAGTAAACGTGCTACCATTATCCACCAAAAGAACCCGAGACTTCTGTCCCGGTGGTCTGCACATCTAACCTAGCATCCCGTCATTCTCGGCACTCCGAGGTTGGTCGTTGCAATGTCTGACTTCAGTATACCACCGCCCGCCGCGCGAACAAATACTCACACTCGTAAAAATCTCCGCACGGCAACCAGACTGCCCAATGCGCCAATCACCAATCCTGTAGCAATCGTGACCCAAATAGTATGGTCCAAGACCATACTCAACGGTGCTACTGGCCAAAAGGGCATCGCCGATACGGCAGCTCCAATCGCCCACCGATATCCATAATTCACCAACACATCCGCGGCCACCGCCCCCACTAGCCCCAAGACCATCCCTTCCATGACAAAAGGCCAACGGATGAACCAGTCGGTCGCTCCTACCAACTTCATCACGCCAATCTCCCGTCGACGCGCAAACACCGCTAGCCGAATGGTATTGGAGATGATGGATAACGTAGCCAAAGCCAATAATGCTTCGATTCCCCAGCCAACGGCTCGCACGACCTCGGTCACGCGGTCGATGCGTTTTGCCACTAGTCCCTCGTAGACAACACTTTCAACAATTTTCTTTGATCGAAAATGGTTGGCCACTTGAGGGATTTGAGTAGCTTGCCGAGTGTACACGTCATAGCCGTCAAAGAGCGGATTCGATTGATCGATCAGTTGCAATAAGTCCTTCTGATCCGGGAACTCCGATTGCAGCTGCCGTGCCGCCTGAGTCTTGGTAAAAAAGGTGATGTGGCGAATGTCAGGCCAATGCTTGGCCTCATTCATTAGACGGATCTCACTGGTCCGGGGTACGTGTTGATGAATAAAGACTCTCACTTCCACTTCGCTCTCCAAGACCCCAGCGACATGATTCAGATTGACACTTAACACAATAAAAAACGCCAAAACAAACAAGGAAATCGCCACCGTACTGACGGATGCCAGCGTCATCCAGCCATTTCGCCACAGCCCATATCCGGTCTCGCGTCCAAAATACCAGAGTATTTTAGGCTTCATGGCCGTAGGCTCCTTTAAGTTCATCGCGGACGATGCGCCCCTGTTCAATCGCCACCACGCGCCGCTGAACTTGATTGACCAGATCGCGCGCATGCGTAGCCATTATCACCGTCGCTCCACGACGATTAATCTCAAGAAACAAACGCATAATCTCCCCTGCGGTATCAGGATCGAGGTTCCCTGTGGGCTCGTCCGCAATCAGATAGACTGGATTATTGACCAATGCTCGGGCAATCCCCAAACGTTGCTGCTCCCCGCCCGATAACTGGTGGGGAAACGATTCGCGCCGACGCGCCAACCCCACCAACTCCAATACCGCCGGCACCCGCTTGGCAATATCTCGGGAACTGGCTCCGACCACTTCCATGGCAAAGGCCACGTTCTGAGCGACTGACCTTTGCGGCAACAATTTAACGTCTTGAAAAACCACGCCTAACTGTCGGCGAAGCCGAGGTACTTGACTTCTTCGCATTCGGGTCAAATGAAACTGGTCAATGTAGACGTCGCCCGTAGTCGGCAGTTCCTCTCGGTAGAGCAAGCGAATGAGGCTCGATTTGCCTGATCCACTCGGCCCCACAATAAACACAAACTCGCCTCGTCGAATCACCAAATCGACTCCTGACAACGCCATGTGGCCATTGCCATAGCGCTTGTCCACATGCTCTAAACGGATCATCTTGTCCCTCCGGGTAAAATAGTGGGTCCCTCTGCACACAATATCAGACCCAACGGTGGAAAAACCCTATCCACCAGGGTCCCGAACCTCACGAACGTGTCTCCAGGCTTAACCCCGTTGCCCAATTCTTCGACAAACCCAGCCAGGATTCCTTCCCTTCCTGGATGAATTCGTATCGCGAGTCGGCGGATGTCCATCCGTCCTCGCTCCTTATTCCGCGCCGGGTCATGGTGGTCGAGCGCTGGCTCCCGATCACTGCTAAGGTCTCCGTGCTCCAGGCCCTTACTGCAGCCGAGCCAACCGGCAACGATGCGCTGTTCCACGACGATCATCCGTCTTCGGACTCCAATATCTTTCCCAACGTCCATGCCCCAGAGCTTGTTCAGCCTTAGAAATATGCTCTAAACAAATCGGGAAGGCCTCTGCTATCTAATATTTACGGACGTCTTTCAACCTGTGGAAATCCCTAAACCTCGGTGCCAAGCGACCAATCATCTAGAAAACTCCAGTTCATTATACCAATGGATAGATTGGATCCAAAAGAATGAACACTCCGCACTCGGCGCTGGCTGCAACCATCCAAAGATTTTCGACCTTTTGAGATGATGGCAGAGCCGTGCCTCACTTGCTGCAATCCCCACAAACGAAGTCATTCGCGTAAAGTTAGGATAAAACATTTGGGTACCAGGGGACGGCTTCTCAAGCACACGAATCTTTCCTGTCGACCATGGCCAAAAATCTCTCGATGGTGAAGCTAATTCCTATTTGATGTCCCGGATGTTATCGTGATCCGTTGAGCCTAGGCCACGTCGTTCACATCCCGCTAGGTCTAACGCGAGGCGAAGCTCGGCTCCTCACTGTGCCTAGGACGTTGAAGAAAATATTCTTCGAGGACTCCACGGATTAGATCGGATTCAGAAAGCCGTTCTGTCTTCGCAGCTTGTTGGAATCTAGGGGCGATATTGGTGGAAAAATCTCCTCGCGTTCGCACTGCTTCCATGATGAACTGCCT
>DAHXNH010000027.1 GCA_027365485.1 Clostridiales bacterium | reverse complement strand
AGCAGAAAGGTGTTACCCGAACACGGTAGAATTGGGCCTGGACATCATCGCCTCGATGGTCCGCTCGCAGGGGAACGTACCGCCCGATCGGATGTCGCCCGCGAAGGGCAGCGCTAACGATGGGGCGTGCCTCAACATGGTGGAGGGAAAACTTAGCTGCCCGGATATTAGAAGACGTGGATACCAGGGTTGAAAACACCGTCCTTCCGTTAGGCTAAGGATGCGCCAGGATGCGCCAATGAACCTAAAGAATAGACGGATGAAGCGTGGTGGTGTTACAGTCTAAGAACCTCACGGTGAAATACGGTTGTCCACTTCAAATCTCGCTCCCGGCCTGCCAACGGATGACCTGGCAGGCCGCCTTGGTGCGCTGCCTGCCCGAAACTTTTACGCAGTTATTGCAAAACGTCCTCCTCAGATGCGCGGAGCACGCCGCGAGCCGGCCGCACAAGTCCTTCGCGGGTGACGACGGTGGAAATGATCAAGATTTCGTTTGGAACGTCGGCACGGTCAGTCGACCAAGATGCTGACCAACGGACGGCCACAAAGATCGCCTTTGCCATCGATCCGCCCCAGGCTTCCCGGGGCAAAGCGG
Organism: Clostridiales bacterium; assembly: GCA_027365485.1. Taxonomy (GTDB): domain Bacteria; phylum Bacillota; class Sulfobacillia; order Sulfobacillales; family Sulfobacillaceae; genus JAMCVM01. The sequence goes on along the minus strand of DAHXNH010000027.1, from coordinate 6,671 downwards.
ATGACACGGACCTTGGCATTCAAGAGATGGCCAAACCTGGCATGGAACTAAAAGGATTCATCCAGTGCAAAAAACGGGAGTATGCGGTTGACACCGAATTGAACAGCAGTTCGTTCCCTGGCGGCTGAGGCCGCTCTCTCAACCGAGCCGGAAGGCCTTCAAGACCTTCCGGCAATTTCTCCTGGTGACCGACGGGGATACGAGCATGCTCGAAGGACTGAAAGGGCAGGTAACGGGGCTCTTGCGGCGGCGTGTCTGGCCAATTCCTCATCCATTGCCGTGTGCCTTGTAGACAGACCGCCAGCACCTGATGCCGAAGAGCCTGCAGTCACGGCACATCGTGCGCCAGGTGGAAGGTATCCCCCGTATCGCAATGGGATACCTTCGAAAAGCGCCTCGCCATGGCTCCCGTGGGGCCGGCCCATCTTAAGAGAAACCTCAGGTCTTGGATTGACCACACTACCCAAAACGGTCTTGACAAAGAAGTCCTCGCTACCGACCCTCACGGCTAGGATGGTCTTCAAAAACGCGATCAATCGAGGGAAGGATTTGACGTTCCTCATATTCGTTAGGCTTCTTCCCAGACCCGTCCTTCGACTGACGGTTAATTTGCAGATAGCGGGTGCGATCATTCCACTGCGCATTCTGCTCCCCAGCCCCCTTGGGGAAGGTCAACATTTTCCTTAACTGACGCATGCGAAGTTCATCCCACAACGATGCGCGCGGTGCGGATGGCTCGTTTACGGCCTCGTGAGCATGAATGGCATCCAACATATGGCGTTCAAATGCCTGTCGATAGGTTTCGCTCTGAGCTTTGATGTCCTCTTCGCCTAGTTCCCACGTCTCATGGTGCACTAAGCTACGATAATAGACGTCAGGACGCCATTGAATGACCCGATCTACGCTCACTTCGACCGATCCCAACCCTAAGGGCTTTCCCATGCCCAACTTTAGTGCGCATCCTTCGGGTAGTTGCAAGACAAAGAGGACCGCCCCGAGTTCTTCAGGCGACAGATTTTCAAAACGAATCCGGCCAGTAAAGGTCGTGCCCGCCTGAACCACCTGATGCATCGTGATATGTTGGGTATCCTCGAGATCAATGGGATCAGGCTCGACCCAACTCTCCTCCTGGCTTGAATCGGTCGGTGTAACCCGGTGCCAGTAAGCCTTGTACCCGCGAATCGCGGCTCCTTGGGTATTCCAATGATTCAAATCTCCGCCCCCGATGGGACCTGGTTGCTCTAAATAGTGTTGAAACGTTGTCGGCTTAGGACTACTGAGAACTTTCGGCACCCAGTCGCCATCCAATTGCCATTGGGAAGCGGATGGGGTCAAGGTCAAATCTTCAAAGAAGAGCCGGGTAGCGGTTTTACCTACCCTTCCGAAGAGGATCTCCGCCAAATCCAAAGATGCCTCGCTCATGACATGCTCCGGCACATGTTCTCCCACGGTGTAGTTATAGGACACCCGAAAATACGGGGTATGACCAAATCGGACCCGCGTCTGACCGTGAGCGTCTACCGTTTGGCTATAAAACACCGGGACCCCTTCTGGAAACTCGACCACGGACGGTTGGGTATTCCCTGTACGCCGGTCCTTGGCCATCTGAAGGAGATCGAGGGCGCCAATATTTTTCCCGGTATTTCTCTCGGTATTTCTCCCGGTATCGTCGCGGTAATCGCGAACATCGTAGTCCGAGAGAACTATCGGTTTCCCGTTGGGATCAGTAGGACCCATTTCAACCATACGCTTTTTATCGGGTATATCGCCTGAAACGACCCAATACCCGCTATTTCCTGGTAGTTTCTTGTAAGAAAACGGTCTTAAAGCATTATCTTTTTTCACAAACTGATACCCTTTTTGGTCGCCGTGTCCGGCCGGACGAATGACATATTTTTGGTCATGCTCACGATAGGTCAAATATCCACCCAAGCTCTTGGGATCGTACTTTGGGCCTTTGCCTGGGCCAGAACGCTGGGTCTGCATTGCCTGTTGATATTCCCTGTGGAGATTCTTCGCCGAGTCCGTCAGAGCGCGAAAAAACAAGCGACGGTTCGCGTCCAACATGGTAAAGTGGCCATACGATACGATTTCAATCAATTCACGGATTAGCCCTCGCCAAGAACTACCGGGAACATAAGGCTGGCCGTCCTGAACGGCCATAAAAACGTGGCGGTCGCAGTGCTTTCCGCCGATGAACAAGGGCGTCCGGGTCTTGAGACGGATATCAAGATATCCGCTTAGCCGATCCGCATGATAGCAGTCTCGTCGGGGAGGGCTGTTGAATTGGACCACCACGTCATTGAGCGGCACAAAATTGTATGGTGCCCGGGCCTGGTCACCATCTGCAGTCGACGCCTGCTCTACTCGATTCAGATTTGCTGACGCTGAAGGCGTCTGCTCTAGGCGACTTCGCTCTGGAACGGATGCATTGGCTGGCGATTGTGGCCGTGCGCCACCACTCGAGCGTCGCCCTCGACCCCCAGGATGCCGGGGGTTCGAGTCTCTTTGGTCGACCGCTTTGGTATAGCAGATACCGTTCAGGGTCACGGATTCGACTAGCCCGTGCTTACGTTGCACCGTGATGGGAATCGGCTGGTCTTTCGGAAGTTTCAGCCAATCGTCCGGTTGGATAATTTGGTCCTTAAACCAAGACACCGTGATAGGCTTGTCCCCGGGATCTAAGGCAAAGGTATAGGCATACTTTTTTTGATTTTTGGCCCGCCTAATCGTTAATCGCGCTGGTTCTTCGCTCATCTGATTTCTCCTTTGCACAGGAACCCACCTGTTTGGTCTGCTTCACCCTTTGGCCGTGATCACCACATCGAGATTCCCTATGGATTTCTCCCGGGGCCATTACCTAGATTTCCTTGGTGCTTCCGCTTCCCAGACTTCCCTCGGCGCCCTGATCCACCGCGTGGGCCTCACCATCATTGGCGGGGGTCATCTGCACGATCCGCTGGTCCACAATAGTGGCTAAGTGATGCACGTATCCAAGGTAATAGCGCATGTGGACCACCGTCCGCTTCGAGTGGGTGCCCACCCATTGTGCGGGCACCACGAAGTCCGCCCCGCGCCCGGAGCCCACACGCACCCATGGATCCTCCAGAGAAGCTTGGCGCCTCCCTAAAAGTATCGCCTGAACATCCTTGACCGTGGTCTTCGTAACATTCGGGGAATTGATTTCATCCCCATCTTCTCGGATCCGTCCCTGAATCACTTGATTCTGGCCGCGGAACAGATAGCATTCCTTATCCTGGTTAAAGAGCCGGGCGCGCTCAAGATAGTGGTCCAGGGTCTTCGAGTCCATCAGCCCGCTGCGACTCCGCACTTGAATTTCTCCGTCGGTAATGGTTCCAAAGACCAGGTCATGAAAAAGCCAGGCCACGATAAAACCCTGATCAAAGCTGCGCGCCATCTCCATAAGTGGGTGCTCGGATTCGAGGGACGAAGGCGGCACCTGAACCACATGGGTGCTTACTTGTTTAAGCATCTTCGATTCGCTGATGGTTTTCATGCCCATGGCTCATTTCTCGTCATGTCCTCGATGAATTCCTGAACACACGACTCCGCCCATTCCAGATTGCTGAAGTGCCATTCCTCGCCGCGCTGATCCATGACGATCCTCTTCTCCTCCCCATCACGGCAGTAGTCCAATTGGGCGTATTGGCCGACCAGCAAGCCACGGCCAATACCGATTTCCCCGCCCAGCGGAAGGTGGCCGGTCCATAAATCCTTCAGCAGCAATAAGATCAACCCGACCTCTTGGTGCTGTGCCCGAGCGACGGTGATGATCAAGCGCACGGTTTCCTGATGATGATAAATCGGTTGTTCGTCAAACAGCGCGCCACTTTGTACGCCACCTGTGAACCGATCGATTCGGATCCGAGTCTGCACACTTCGACTCTCTCCGGATAACACGACCTCGTCGACCCGGAGCCGGCTCGCCCGCGCCAAAATATTCGCTCCATCCTCCCTGTCGGGCACGTGGCCAAACAGATCTTGGCAAAAGTTTTGGCAAACCGCATCGTCGCCCTCGCCCATGCCGCCATCAGGTTGCCGGAGGGTGTGAATAATGCGTTCGGTCTGATGCCGAAGCACCCCTTTAATCGCCGTTCCGGGGATAATGCTCTCCTCTTGGCTCCGAATATGCACCTTGTCTGGCCCATCCGGCTTCAGCCCAGGAAAGCCAATCATCAGAGACCGCCCAAGGTGAAACTCGGCCTCCACTCTCAAGCCATCGAACGCCGGCAAAGACGTGGATGGGGGCGTATAAGGGGTCAAACGGTCCACTCCATCGTCTAGCGAGTGAAACCATGTCACCCCATCTTGCGGAAAATCAAAGCGGTAGAGAGCCAAATTCTCGCTTCGCAATTGGCCCAAGCCCACCCGGGTTTTGGCACCCACGCGGATACCGCGATGCAAGATGGCCATGATGCGGGAAACGAATGCGTCATCCGTGTCGATGGCCGGACGGCCATCGACAGAATAGACGGTCAACTCACCCCGCAGACCAAATCGGCAGCCACGCTCCAGGAGTTCATAATCATACTTCGCCCCGGCGGCTGCCGTCCCCGTTTTCCCGTCGATCTTGATTCCATCGCGCACCACCACATGGGGCTTTGAGTCCGGTAACGGTAGGGCGTCTTCAAGCACAAAGTGGCTTTGGGTCGCATCCGACGCCTCGGGATCGCGGCGTCCAAAGAAATACTCGGCCTCTTGCCCCGACGGTCCAAACCATTCATCATAGTCATGGCGTACGACACCCATCAGCGCCGTTCCCGGAATATAAGGTTGACCCCCATAGCCGCGCACGATTTCCATATCGACCCATTGGCCTTCACCCGTTCCAATCAGCAGCGGCGAGTCATTCACCAAGGTGCCCACCAAGAGAAGCTTGGTCTCCAGTTTCATCCGTTCACTCCTTCCGATTTGGAGTTTTACTTGGAAGCATCCGATAATCGCTTACCAATAAGGTCTAAATAAACCCACCAGTACCGCTGAACCAAAGGGAAAGTGAAGGACGGATCTTCTTTCAAAGGCTGAAGCATACTCGCTATCAACGGTCGGTTCTGCGATTCGATGGACTCTGCTAAGGTGTCAAACCACCTGTTGACCTGCGCCTGTACCCTGTTCACGGTAAGGCGCTCATCCCACCCGGTCCATTCAAGCATGCGCTCGAAGGGCTTAGGATGCGATGAGCCCATCAACTGCGTAGTCGAGGCAGAGGTCTGGGTAGATTCTGAACGCGATTTGACCCCTTGGCTAAACTCTTCCACGTGATCGGCCCGCATCACCAACGCCCGCAGCTTATAGATAAAGTGATGGCGGATATCTACCGATTGAGGGGAGTCCTTTGTCTCCCTGAGGAATACTTCCGCGTTTTCCACGGCCTTGCGCTCCACCTCTTCCCTCAATCGCAAGGAGACGACGGCCCGGATTAGGCTCCGGACCGTATCTTCTTGCAACAGATGATCCAACGTTTGCGACGTTTGGGGGGCGGAGGCCCGTTCCGACACTTGCACCTCGTCGACGTCGGCGAGTCCAAAATACACGCGGATCCGACCAAATCCTTCGTTGGTCCGTTCACCCAATCCTCGTTGGAATAACTCTTCGAGGGCGCTCTCGCGATCGACGAGACACTTGGCCCCCAGCCGAATCGAGGTCCCGGCGGCTAAAGCCAATTCGGCGGGGTATTTACTCCGCCAGACTCCCACATAATGTTCTGCCCACGCCGGTCTGGCTAAGATCTCTACCGCTTGGCGCTCGGTCTCATCCCATTGGAATACTTGCTGTAAATATCGCATGACATTTTTCCAAGTGGCATCGGGGAATCCGTCCCGGTTATAGAAGATCCCCGGGGTGATCAGGGTCAAAATCACGCCACCCTGCCCCGAAATTTGTAGCTGGTGAGCCTCTACGCTTCCCAACTGCACCTGCACGTTTCCATATTGGGCGGTTTTCGAGCGCCCAATATGGGCAGCACAGGTTGCGCCGATCGTCTCTTTCAACTGGCTCAGGACTTCTTTGGGGCCAATAATCTCGCCCTCAAACTGCTGGCCTTCGTTCAGCGCTTCATAGTAAAAGATGTCGTGGGGCCCATCCACGCTATGGCCATGCTCCCGTCTGCGCGCGCTATGGAAGGAAAACGTTGTAGTAGGTCCATCCGCTTTGGAAAGATAGGGAGGTGCGCTCCCGGAACCACCCGTGGGCTGCTCACCGATCCATTGCGTGAGCGGTCCATAATGGTCGGGCGAATCGTCAGGATCCGTCTCAAAGACGTTTCTCAACCGATTCGAATCCGGGACGTCCTCGTTTTGCTCCAAAAACGGGGGTGGCGGCACGAAAAGCTCGGCTCCCGACGCGCCGGGGGGGGTCAGATTCTCATCAAGACGATAGCGGTGCGCTGACCCCCAAAAGAGGCCATGAGAACCATGGTCGTAGAACAGTTGGCGAAACAGTTCGTCGTCTTCAGCCCGCTGCTGGATTTTGCGCCGCTCGATCAGTAGCTGAGCAAACAAGCCACGCACCGTCGTATGAGGGATCATCCGTTGCGTGTTGACCGTATTTTGCTCCCCTTGAGGAATCGCCAAAACCACCGGGCTAGTTAATTTAAGGGCAAATGGAAGACGATAGCAGGGCGTGTCGATGGATGCCTCAGGGTTGTTTTC
>DAHXNH010000020.1 GCA_027365485.1 Clostridiales bacterium | reverse complement strand
TACGAATCCTTAGGCCTCCTCTTCGAGGGGATTGTGGCCGGGTTGCGCGAGAAAAACGAGGCCGAACGCTGGTGGGCCTTATTTGAGAATCGCTTGCAGACAGACCGTCCTTACCTCCGTCGCGAAGTCGGGCCCGATACCTCTTCGGCAATTTCAACCGTCGCCGCACTATGCTGCACTCCAAGAGCGGTTTGAGAAGCCCTTCTTAGGCAATCCACTGCGAAGTCTCGATATGGCTGGCTAAACGGCCAAAGTGGAATGTTGCAAAAGCCAAGCAGGCCAAGAGATTCCGCGGTCTTCAGTGCCAAATTTCAGTGTAATATGGGGGTGCGAAGCTAAAGTTTATGAATCAAACAAGTTATAAGTTTACCTCGACCGTGTTATACTAACACAGTTAGTTCTACTTACATCGAACTTGAAGATTAAGATGGGGCGATGTACGAGCCTCATCATGTCTGGGCACTCGAATCATTGTTCAAAGATGTCACTCAAGATCATATGTTCTGGTGGTTCCGAGAAGAATCCAGATAGCTATCGAACCTTGCACAAAAGGAACCGCATATTGACAGACGCCCCTATTTCGGAGGTTTCCAGTGAAATCAACGATTCACGATGTGGCTAAGCTTGCCGGTGTGTCCAACATGACCGTATCTCGAGTCCTAAATGACTCAACACACGTCCGGCCGTTGACTCGCCAGCGCGTCTTGAAGGCTATTGCCGATTTGCATTATCTTCCCAATCCTGCCGCGCGTACCCTGTCGTCCTCTCAGTCTCGGACGATAGGGCTTGTGATAACTGACTTGGCCAATCCCTTTTTTGTAGGAATTGTCCGAGGTGTCGAAGCGTTTGTTAGACAACGAGGCTATGGAGTAATCCTTAGTCACACCGAAGAAGATTTATCTCGCGAAAGAGAAAGCCTGCACACCCTACGTGCGGCCAAAGTTGACGGAGTCATTTGGGTGCCCTGTGGAGATGAAAGTACCGATCACGCTAGCATTTTAATTGAAGAAAATATCCCAACGGTAGTCATGGATCGTTTGATGCCCGGAGCCCCGTATTTTGACGCGGTAATCAGCGATAATCGGGCCGCAGCCAAAGCTCTTACGTTGCACTTGCTGAAAGCAGCTGGCACTCCTGTGCGAGGAGTCTTTGGTAATCCCATTACGTCGGTAGTACAGGAACGCCTTTTAGGATTCCGCGACGCATTAAATGAATCGAACATCCCATGGAACGCCGACTTCGCCATCTATCGAAATCCTGTCATGCCGGAATCTCCGATTCTGGCGGACCTCCAATCGGGAAACTGTCCAATCAAAGGAGTTCTCGCATGGAACAATGTAGCCGCAGCCGCTGTCTTTCGCGAAGCCATTGCCGCCAATATCCGCGTGCCCGATAACCTTGTCATTGCCACGTTCGGGAACCCCGATCCATACCAAGTGACTCCGGGATACTTTTTACTCGCCGAACAGGACCCATTCCAAATGGGTTTTTCTGGAGCTCAGCAACTGTTTACCCGAATCGAACATGAATCCGATGATGATGGGTCGCGAAAGACTTTTATTATTCCTGTATACATCGGTTTTCGCGAACACGCTTTGCAATAGCGTTTTCTAGGCGATCGGTGGCTGACTACACACGAGGTTTTGGGGAACGCAATTTATTTTCCCGAAGGCAGATGAGGGCAAGCCATTATACTACCAGCTCTGACGCACGATATTGCCGCCTCTTGCCTAGCACGGGGGTAGCAATCTAACCGCCGGTTGCCCAGCAACCGTTTAATAATGCCCGTGAGGACCGCTTCCACCTCGCCCGGCGGAATCTTTTCCAACACGTTGGCCACCGTATCCATGGGAGGCACGCTGTTCAATTGTGGGAACGCCGCTTGGAGCGTCGTCCATGATTTCGGTTCGGTCAGCTGACGATTGCCTTCGCGGCGGGACGTACACTGGGTTAAAAACAGCAGGACCCCGAAGACCACTTGCTGGGCGTAGTAAGCAGCGCGACGATAGCCAGCAACGTCTCTCGAAAGGGGACGGTTCCACCAGTGGTAAGATTTGGGTTTTGGCTCACGCCATGCCCATGCGGGGTTTGCGTTAGAGCATGGCGCTTCCCTGCGGTGGGCTCAAGGGTCTTTGGGCCATCATCCATTCGTCTCCTTGGCGTGGAACCTCACGGTGGCAGATCGGCCTGTAAGATCGGTGGATTTGTTGCGGTGGAAACATCCTTAACGCGTTACGTCACTCTCTACAACAGGAGATCGGGCCGCTACACGAACATGGCGCATGGGTATAAAAAGATCGAGCGAGGGCTCGAGGCGGTGAAACCCGAGGCGTTCGTAAAATGGCACGCGTGCCAAGTCCTTCGCTTGGACAAACACCCCCGCTAAACCGATGGTGTCGGCAAGTCGTTGGGCCCGTTGTAGGGCATCGGCGACCAAGGCGGACCCCAGTCCATGGCCCTGCAGGCTGGTCAACATTCCCATTCGTCCCAGCAAGGCCACCGGAACATCGGGGTACTTGGGATACCGTTTGGCCCATTCGGGAGGCAAATGCCCTAGCTGCACTGTGGCGGCCGATAAGGTATAAAACCCGAGCATCTCCAGGGGATGGGCCACGTTGACCAACACGTACACGACGGTCACGCCACTCTTCATGTTTTGATAGGCGAACTGCCGAACCCAGCGGTCAATCATCAAATCGCCCGAGGTAAACGTGGCGCGATGATGATCTCGACGAAGTTTTTCGATCCGATACGGCCGGGCCATTAGTTCTCCGATTCGATGAGCGCCTCGCGACGAAGCATCGCCTCGCGCAATCCATTCGACTGCAAGGGTGTCTCGTCGCTTAACAGGGCCACAAAATGACGGCTGACGTCATCACTGAGTTGAATCCGTTGCTGACGTACCAGCACGTCTTGGGCATGATGTTTCGCGGCCATAAGCACAAAATCTGAGAGACTCAACCCTTCGGCGGCAGCGGCCGCTTCAATGAGGCGTTTATCCTCGAGCCGTAGTCGTGTTTCGAGACGGGCCTGACGTTTGTCATGCATCGTGGCCACAGTATGCCCCCTTCCTGTTCATCATAACCATTGTACGGCATGGTGCCGAGTTTGGAAATGGCAGTTGTAATCAATGAGCGTATATATTCGGTGAAGCCGGTATGCACGGTGGGGATTCGTCGAAAATTTTCGAGGATTTTTTTGTGAAAAATGGGCCCATGGGGCTGGATTTTCTTTTTTGCTTGACGTATCATGAGCCGCAGGAAACGAACGGGGCCCTCTTGGAAGCGATCCCCCCATACCTCTCCGGAAGGAAATCTTCAGCCGTCCTTGGACGGCTCGACGGCGTGGGTTGATCTGAGTGTCCTGCGAGAGGCTATCGAAGATTTACCATGGGCTTATGACTCCACCGTGGAGGAAGTACTGCGCCTTCGCACAGAAAATCGGAGCCTGAGAGGGGCCCTTGAGGCCGCCAAAGCCAAACTGATCGAATTCGCTCACCAGTTCTATGGCCGCAAATCCGAAAAAAAGCGCCCCGATCCAGTTCCAACGGTAGAAACTGTCGCCACGGAAACGGAGGAACCTACCGCACTACCGGCGATGGAACGGATTCCTGACGATTTCTTACTGCCCGAGGAACCCCGACCCGAGTCTCGTCGGCGTGGGCAGCAACCCGGAACCGCCGGCCATGGTCGGCGGCGTTATCCTCAGTTGCCGGCCAACCATCAGTATTTCGAAGCCTCGGACGCAGCCCAACGGTGCCCTCGGTGCGGAACTTATGCCCGAAAGTGTGGCATCGACACTTCAACGCAATGGGAGTTCGTCGTCGAGATTCGACCACAGGTAGCCCACCGGCAGCGCTATCGCTGGGCCAGTGAATGTGGGGGACAGGATGCGGTCGAGAATGATCGAAACGCCCTCGCCGAAGGGGCAGACCTCACTCCTTCAGCCGCGGATCCTAGTGAAGCTTCGGATCCTAGGGAAGCTTCGGAGGCCAACACCGCGGCGGCGATTCCCCGGGGCTTTACGGCCCCCGGGCCCTTGAGTGTGATTCCCCGCGGACTGTTTACCCACCAATGGCTCATCCCAGTGTTAGCCTGGAAATATCTCTGGGGGGTCCCTCTTCATCGCCTGCGCCAAGCCTGGAAGACCCAGGGGGCCGATATTGCGGCTGGAAGTCTGGTGGGAGCGCTCCAACCACTGGTGCCGATCTTCGAGCTCTGGTACGAAGCCCTTAAACAAGTCAATCAGGCGGAACCGTGGTGGCATGCGGATGAAACCCATGGGAAAGTGATCGCGGAAACCGCGGGCAAGGTGGGGTATCGATGGTGGCTTTGGGTGTTCAGCGGCCCCCAGTCGACGGGGTATTGGCTCAGCCCTAGCCGCAGCGCCAAGGTCCCCATCGACTATTTGCCAGGCGATGGTCCGACCGATGGGATGTAACGAGTGGGTGGTACAAAGGGTTGATCACCGATTTCTTTGGAGCCTATCGCGCCATGCTGGTGGGCATTACCCATGCCTGGTGCTGGGCGCACATTCGTCGGAAGTTCCTGGCGGCGGGGCGGGTGCCTGGCTTGACTGCCAGGAGCGAACTCTGGGTCCAGCGCATTGCGCGCCTCTATCGGCTACACGAGTTATGGAAATTGCAGAAGCCCGAATCCATGGGCTGGAGCATTGTGGATAGCCAC
>DAHXNH010000010.1 GCA_027365485.1 Clostridiales bacterium | reverse complement strand
GACCGCCCGGGTCTTTAATCGGGTTCGACGTAGCTCCCGGCAGAATCGCACTCCGGTGACCACGATTGCCGCCTTCGTGCATCGCGAAGGGATCGCCGTGCAAGCCTATCTTGGTCACTTTGTGACGTCCACCTTGGCACCGCACCCATGGACTCCCGATGGGGTGCCACCATCGGAGAGCAACCCGGTCTATCAGCGTCCGCTAGCCGAAGCCCAGCACGCCGCGGGGCGATTATCTAGGGACAGGGTCAGCCAGGCTCGGCTGGAATATCACGCCGACAAAGCCCCGGACCACCAAATTCCCGTGTCTGCGTGGACGCGGTCGACGAAGATCCCCATGGAGCCGTCAATATTTCCCTGGATGACGTGGGCGTCAAAAAACCGGAGCCTCAGCGCAGCCTCCTCGATTCGGCGGAGACGGAGGCCTCACCTCCCGCGGAGGTCGCCCCGTTCCGGCCGAAGCCGCGAGTACCCCCTCTAATTTAGGACCCGAGGATCTACGGTGAAACGCGTGCATCACCCCATTGCCCCTATCGAAACACCGGAAGGACATTACATTCTTCATGGACTGGGGACGGTGACCGTGCTGCAATTCATCATGGCCTTTTTTTGCATAAGGACCTGCTGCGTGACCATGCCGTACAGTTTTTTGTCGATGGGGCTCGCAGTTGGCACGCGGATATCCTGGCGGGCATGCGTTAGTTCCGACCCATGCGGATTTTCCTCGATGGGTATCCTCTGCACGAGAAATGTAAAGTGGAACTGAGTTTAGGGTTACGAGGAAAGGACATTCGAAATCCGGGGTTGGCGGAACGGATGCCCTTGCTGTGGCTGGGCCCAATCGATGCGGCCATCGCCTATTTGCGGGCCATAAGGTCCGCGCAGATCAAATCTGGGAAGTCGGTGGATCGCCTCATCGAATATTTTGAACGAAATCGGGAGGATATCCCGTGTTACGCACTGCGCGCCCAACTGGGCTTGCGCAATTCGAGTAATCGAGGCGAGAAAGCGAATGATCTCTGCGTCGCCGCGCGGCAAAAACATAACGGGATGAGTTGGTCTCGCGACGGATCCGTCGCGCTGGCGAGCACTACGACATTGCAGCGCAACGATGAACTCGACGAGTGGTGTCGTAGCCGCAGTCTTAGCTTCAATTGGGTGGCATAGTCGATCTCGATGATAGAGGAAGTCTACCGTGGTTGGTCAAATAGAGCAATCAGGCCAAATCCAATTGTACAGCTCGAAAGATTTTAGCCCCCCACTTCGAAGCGACGTGGGATCGCAGCGGCGAACAACCGATTGTGCTCATTGCGCAGGACACCACGTATTTCAATTACTCCAAACATAAGGCGTTCCAAGGCGGCGGCCCCATCGAAAGTTTGAACGATAAAGGGAGCTTAGTGCATTCGGCCCTCGCCATGACGCCTCAGGGAGTGCCTCTCGGGTTGGCCGCGCAAAAAATATGGGCCCGAGATCCCGCCGAATTTCGCAAAGCCAGCCGACGCAAGGGTCGGGCGTTTGAAGCGAAGGAGAGTGCGCGCTGGTTAGCCGAGGCGAGAAAGGCGGCTCAAGGCGTGCCGGACGGCACGCTGGCGGTCATTATCGGCGATCGGGAATCTGATATCTATGAAGTCTTTGCCCGGTCGGTCC
>DAHXNH010000009.1 GCA_027365485.1 Clostridiales bacterium | reverse complement strand
GGAACGGCCAAGCCACAAAAGAACTCGGCCACAATCTGCAGGAGCCGGGTCACGCTCTCGAGCCCCGCATCCACGACGATCTTTTCGGTGTGAAAAAACTCTTGCAACTGTTGGCTTAAGCGGACAGATTCCATGGTGAGTAGGATCCTTTCGTTGGCAGTTTCTCTTCAGACTAGATCACCGCAAGACGAAAGTCCAGTTATTGATTATGCATATGAGAGGTATTTTATCCATTAGATGATCATTATTTATCACGATTAGATATCCTGCTTGAATAATGGATAAATGATAATGACAACAAATGCGTAAGAACCCGTCAGAAAACGACACTAAGCGTCTGTGGTGGTTGCTACCTGAACTCTTGCTGTGGGAGACATTTCATGGAGGATACTTGCTAGGGCTGATGGCGTTCGTGATTTGGATAGGGCATCGGATCTTGCCAGGTTCGCGTTCTGTTACGCGGCAGGAGTTGGGCATCATGACTGGCGTGACACTTGGGGTGGGCCTCAATGTTGTCAGGTTAAGGAATTTCCGCTCAAACGTTCGCCGTCTAGCGAGAACGTTTGAGCGTCTCTGCAACCCTGGATCACAGCGGTTCAGCGGGGGTCGCCAGTAAAAAAGCTGGATCTTCGGGCCACCTTCCAGTATTCTGGCACTGGAGGTGGTAATAATGTCCAGTAAAGCGTTGGCTCTTATCAATGCTGTCGGTCAAACATTACAAGATTTGGGATTTCGGGAGCGATCCAAAGAACGTCCGAAAGATTTTACCCGCGACCGTAAGGTCGGGTTCGTCGGGGTCCTGTCCATGATTTTAAATTTAGCTCGACGAACCACTCAAATCGAATTGGATCAGTTTCGGGAGCGGTTGTGGCCATACCAAACCGACGAGTCTACGTACACGAAACAGTCCTTTGGCGAAGCGCGGCAAAAAATTCGTCCCGAAGCGTTTACCGAACTGAATACGGTGTTTGTGAATCGGTATTACGACGACGAGGAATATCGCACCTTTCGCGGCTTTCGCGTGTGCGCGATCGACGGTTCCTCCCAGCAATTACCGGATTCGCCCCAGTTACGGGCCGAATATGGGGTAGCGACCGGTAAGGGCACTTTTGCAGTGGCCAAGGCCCGGGCGTCCCAACTTTACGATGTCTTGAACGGCATCGTCGTCGATGCCAGGATCGCTCCCTTTCGCACCGGGGAGCGCGAGTTGGCTCGCCAACATGTGGAGGCCTTTCTGCGACTGGCGATTCACCAGATCGCGACCATCATGCTGTTTGATCGTGGCTATCCGTCGCTGCCCCTGCTCTTGTATCTAATTAGCCATCACATTCGCCCAGTGATGCGCGTGCCGGTAAGCTTTTATCCCAAAATAATCGGAGTCGCGAAGTCCAATACCTGGGTCACCCTCACGCTATCCTCCGCCCAGGCGCGCCAAGTGCGCGCCATGGGGGTCGAAGCGACCGCGGGCACCGCGGTCCGGCTCCGCGTCATCAAACTGCGTTTATCCACCGGCCAGATCGAAACCCTCGTCACCACGTTAACCGAAGAAGAAATGCCGGAAGAAGCCTTTGACGAATTGTATGCCCTGCGGTGGGGGATCGAAGTTCATTACGGCCAGGAGAAGTATGCGTTAGAAATTGAAAATTTTTCGGGGATCACCCCGCGAGTGATCGCACAAGACTACCATGCGACGATTCTGTTCGGGAATTTGAGCGCTGTGGTCAAGCAAGAATCCGAACAGCAATGGGACGCTCGTCGCGACCAGTATCAGCGAAAGTACGAGCGATATCGAATCAATTATCGGTTGTTGATCGCCACACTGAAATACCGAATGATTCGCTGGTTGTGGGCGAAACCGCCGGTGGACTTTGAGCGTCAACAACGGCGATTTCAGAGCACGGTCGTCCGCCTGATGCGTTATATTGTGCCCGTGATTCCGGGGCGCAAAGCGCCCCGAAACAAAAAACGCGGCCGCACGAATAAATTCGTAATCACTTTACGCCGCTGCTTATAGCGCAGTAACCGAGCAGGCCCACATTCCAATCCGAGGGCGCTAACCACTACTTTCGAAAAAATTCGCACATTTCGAAGGACGG
This sequence comes from Clostridiales bacterium, assembly GCA_027365485.1. GTDB lineage: Bacteria > Bacillota > Sulfobacillia > Sulfobacillales > Sulfobacillaceae > JAMCVM01. The sequence continues at coordinate 3,152 of DAHXNH010000009.1, read as the reverse complement.
CTTCGTGTTGTTCAAACGAGGGGACCTATTATTAATTGTTTAGTATTTCACTATCTAATCTTACTTAGTAACGGCGTTAGCGTCACATCACTGGTCTTAAATAGGTTGTTTAAGTCAAAAGAATAATATTTTTTCCGGAACAAAAGTTCTCAGTATCCTTAACCTGACAACATTGCGATGCGTCCCTGACCCGCAGTCGCGAAGGCCGCCTTGACAGCATCTACATAGGATAAGGCGCAATGGGTAGCGGTGTCGCGTCCGTCCGTCACCATATGCAAAATGGGTTCGATGCCCGCCTCCACCACCAATGGAATGATTTTCAATAAGTGGTCCAGACTTGAGTGAACCCCGCCGTCGGACACCAAGCCCACCAAGTGTAAGCGGCGGGTCTCGTGCACAAGCTCGCACCACACGGGAAGACGCGCAAACGAACCATCCATCACGGATTGCGAAATGCGGACTAAGAATTGATTGAGCACGCGGCCAGCACCTAAGGTTAAATGACCGACTTCGGAGTCCCCAAATTGTCCGTCGGGGAGGCCTACGGCGAGACCCGACGCTTCGAGTACTGTATGCGGATACGACGCAAAATAGTAGTCTAAGTGAGGTGTGCGTGCCAACGCCCAGCCATTGGCCAAGCGACTGGGATTGACCCCAAACCCATCAAGGATGACTAGCATCACCGGAGGACTATGCATGCATTGCCGTCCTTTCGCCAATCTAGAGCCGCCGTAAAGAGCCTCCCTTGGTGCGCTGGTTTCATTATACTGCGATGGGTCATAGAGGTTTTTAGCGCCGCCCCCCTGGCCATGCGCGAAGAGTGGCGATTGCGGGGTGATTCTTCGGATGTTTGCCCCCCTTCTTGCCCGCTCTCCCTAGTTATCCGTCCAACAGGACCGATTCTATCGGACCATTCTTCCACGCATCGTCAAACCCCCTGACGCCTGATTAGAGCCCCCGGCAGCTACCTGCCTGAGCGCCCCGACGCGCGTCCGAAGTGTTCTCAATCATTCCAAGGCGGTGTAACCATCACCGACCAGCCACCCGTTACGTCGCGCCATCATCCCTGGGTAGGACTTTTTCGATATCGCCCGCTATGCTGGTTGGCGCCACCTGCGGGGCATAGCGTTTGACAACATTCCCGGTTGGATCGACCAAAAACTTCGTAAAATTCCACTTGATGCGCCGTGAGCCCAGCATCCCCGGCGCGACTTTGGTCAAATGCTGATACAGCGGATGCGCCTCTGGACCATTGACATTGATCTTCGAAAACACCGGAAAGGTCACATGATAGACGCCACTGCAAAATCCTTGGATCTCTTCATCGCTACCCGGTTCCTGCTTTCCGAATTGATTGCAGGGAAAGCCAAGCACCGAAAATCCGCGTTCAGCATAGCGTTCTTGCAGCGATTGCAGCCCCTGATATTGTGGAGTAAAGCCGCATTTGCTCGCGGTATTCACAATCAACAGCGCCTTACCGGAAAACTGGCGCAACAAAACCTCTTCGCCCTGCGCGTTCAACACTGTCATATCATAGATCTCCATGATGAATCATTCTCCTTTCACCCATCCTAAACTTTCGTGGCTCGACTTCCGCTTGATCCTACCCGCATCACCATCCACTCCTCTCAGTGCCGACCTAATCGGGTGTAGGTGACGGGTCAGAATGGCGTTCGCCTACTGACCCATATTGCTCAAAACGACCGTCCACCCCTGCTCTGACCCTCGGCGGGTTTAGCCGGCGCTCCCGATTCCTCGGGTCCATAAAATGCTAGCGAGACCCGTCTCGTCGCAGGACTGCAGTGTTCAATGGCTGAAAATGAGGGCCACGGGTTCATCGGAGACCCCGCGCCCTGCTACCGAAGCATCAAGCGACTGGCAATTCCCGCACCACATTTTCCTCCTGCCGCTTAGGATGACGCCATCGCATAACGTTTAGGATTTTGAAACCCATCACCCGTTACTCCTTTCGTGATTTCGCACGATCCGGCGCATCATGGGCGACCGACGGCGTCACGCCAAGCGCATTTGGCGCCTCTGGCGATGTTGCCCCTTCGTTCCTTCGGCGGGTCGGATCAGGCCTTTCTGCCTTACCACCATTCTGAGAAGCTTTCAGTATCTAATCGTTTTCTACCCTTTGGGGTGGCCCTTGGGACATTCTCCCGATGTGTTTCCTCCAATCGAAGTGCGGCATGCGATCATGCGCATGGACGCTAACGCGCGCGTCCTTCAATGTCATGCCAGGCTCTCACCCGCTCGGCGCCCTGATGCTTGCCTGCCCTTAACCGCCTGGTCCAAAGTAAATACGTCCGACGGTCGTGGGTGAGGTCGTTCTTTGTTAAGACTCGCCGGCAACGCCGATTGCTCCATCTAAACCGGCCAAGGGCAACGAACCCTACCGATCTCGCGTCTCATCCTGCGGCCGCACCCTGCCTCGCGAAGATTGGGGTCCGTCAGAGGGCATCGCGCATACCTCGAATCGATTCCCGTGGTTGGCTTGGTCCTTGGTTCACCATCACCATATGGACTGAGCCGTTCTGATGGACCTATCCGTTTCTGATCATAACTGACCAAATCTGGTGCCATCTTCCTGGTTCATCGCACCACGGCGCCCCAGGACTCGCTGTATAGCTCGTCTTAGGGTCTCGAGGACCGGTCGGCCCCCGTCGGGGCTTTCCAAGGGTCATCCAGCGGCGGATGCTCCCCAGGCTAGTCACCGAGCAGGTCTGCCGTCCCCTTCGCAACGCTCAGGACATGGAGGCAGACACGGGTGAGGAGTTCCTCACCGAACTCTCGGCCACCGTTTGCAAATTGATCGCGGCGTTGATGTCGCGGTCATGATGGGTCTGACATTGCGGACACGTCCACGTCCGCACCGAGAGCGGCATTTTCGGAATTTTGTATCCACACTGGGAGCAGATCTTACTGCTTGGATACCAACGGTTCACCACGATGACCGTCTTTCCCCGCTGCGCCGCCTTGTATTCTAACTGCCGCCGGAATTCGCCAAAGCCCATATCCGCAATCTGCCGAGCAAGCTTATGATTTTTGAGCATTCCGGCCACATTGAGATCCTCAATGGCAATGACGTCAAACCGCTCAACGAGCAGGGTAGTCAACTGGTGCAAGGCATTCTCTCGGATATTCGCGAT
>DAHXNH010000007.1 GCA_027365485.1 Clostridiales bacterium | reverse complement strand
TTTTTCCATAAACATCGCCGTTCCCTTTAGGGTGATAGGCTAAAGGGAACGATCTGCCTCACACTCAATTAGAAGCAGTGCCCATCAGGTGCAATATTCTGGCGAATAAAGGGTTTCGTCGGAGGGATGCCCCATGCCCGCGAGGCTCAGCAGATTTTCAACGGCCGCGAAGTCTCCCACGGGACCCTAGCATTTTCCCTGCGTCGAGCAGGTCACGATCCGCACCGACTCCCCGATTATCACGAAAGCCTCAATGCCCATCACTCGTTGGCGGATTATACTGGTAATTGAGTTAATTCCGCAATCATTAGATTGACCCCATTGGTAGTCGGAGAACTCCATCACGTTTACTCATAGCATTCGCTGATTGGCGTAGGTAGTAGGTGTTCTGGTGAGCGTTACATCGAATATTGGTGGTGGTGCGTCAATGAGTGAATCCGAGCCCGTTGGGCTGATCTCAGCTTTGCGTCTGGCCCTGATCGGTGGGGGTGTAGGATGGCATGAAAATTAGCTGAAGCGATGACAAAACCAGTTGGCGCCAACATTGGCACCGTCCAGTCCGCGGCGTCTATCGCTCGCAGTTTCACCAATCGGCCCACCTTGAAGGTGTTGGGCAATCGGAAGACAAACCGGACCTTTTCGGCGTACAGCAGCGCGAACGTTTTCTGGTGAATCGCTTTGCAATCCGCCACAAACAAGCCCCAGGTTGAGCAACGATTCGCCAGGCTGCCCTAGCAGTCGTTGAGGCGAGATCGGCACCGGATCACCGAATATACCTGACAGCAACTTCGCTTGTTCCAGTGCTTGCTTCAAGGCGCGATAGACACCACGAACGCTCACCGATTGCCGTTTTAGTAGGTCGTAAGAATCTGTAGTTAACGCAGTTTTAACCGCTAAATTTCGTGTTCTCTGAAAAGACGGATGGGAGCATTTTTGCCGCATATCTGAGCTTGTCTTCGTAAGTGTTGAACTTTTTCCCGCTTCCGAGACAATACCTTTCGATCATCTGATTTGCTTTCAACAAACTATTTCTTTCGGTCTCGGTTACCGCTATCACTTCATGTGCCGAAAGATGCCTGTAATCTTTGGGCAAGAGCATATACATTTTCTCAGGAGTGTCTCCATTTTCGCGGTGGAACTTTTCATAATGCTCTTCGGTGAATTCGTAAAACTCCTCTTCCTTTGGCTCAAATCCAATCTCAAAAATGACCTTTAGAGCTGGCCCAGTCTCAAATAAGATCTCCTTTAGCATTTGCTATACCTCCTCGTATCATAGATATCTGCTCGGAATGCACCGAGGCAGATGGCAGATGGACCACGACTTTTCTTGATTTTACCTTACCTCATCTTCAGCCTCTATTTCAAGATGGGATAGACCGAAGGGCGGTATCAACTGTGAAAGCGTGCTTGCTGTATGGCGGTCGCGAGTTTGATTGGGAACAAAAGACTCAGCGGATAGACGCCAAGTCGCCCCGGATCCGAATTGAGTTGTGCTATTTGCCGCTGTGAACAGAGATGATGTTGTGCTTGCGACAGATGTGGAAACAGTGATATTGGTCGGCCCAGGGGCGTCGCTGAGCTTCAATTTCGGCAACACGGCCTCAACAGAAAACAAGCTGTCTGTTGCGCAGTGCTGGCGCCTTGCCTCGGTGATGATGCAGGCCGGAGGTCGTTCGACAAATCGCTCAAGCACTGGTTGAGAGCTATATCCAGGTGATTTTCGTCACCCATTTGGTGACATTCGCCAATCAATGGCAAGATTCCGCGGCGCCGTGGGTGCAGTGTTTGCGGGCAGAAATGGCGGTCACTTCTGGACGCGCGTCTATCAAACCGCCCATGGGGTCGATGGCAGCATGGTCACGTGCAATAGTACCAGCAACGGCTGGATGGTCTTTCAGGCTTATAACGTGAACCTCCCCGTGGGCGGCGTGCATACAGTAGAACGCACGCCTAATGGCGGACGTACTTGGATCGCCGCCTCCGTCAACCTAATCTCGGGGCTTAATTTAACTGGAGTTCTGCCTGCCTTCGATGGAGCCCATGGCATTCTTACTCACGACCATGGGGCACTTCGCTATACTCCGGACCGATGACGGGGGGGCAGCACTGGAGCGGCCTATACACTACGCCCATCATCGGTCCCTCATTTTGTATAGGGCAGATGATTGGAGGTCAAGTCGTCTGGATTCTCACCCCAACGAAGCTCTGGCGTTCGACGACCGGTGGACGGCTCTGGACCGTGCAAGGTACGGCACTTTCTCCACCCCGGCAAGACGGGGAATGACACGAAGCACCTCGACTTTGTCACCGCAGAGATCTGATGGATGTGGGGCAGTACGCTGACTCGTTCACAAGTCTGGAAGACGACCGACGGGGGCCGGAGTTGGACATCCTGGACACCAATGGTCGTGCAGTGAAGAAGCCAAGAGTGCCGATTCACGTTCAGCCGAGCCTGTCCAAATATTAACATGAACGGGACGGTACTCCGGCCGCACGTTGTTTATGGCATTAATGGGAGCAAGTGTGACCTAAGAGATTCGCTCGCCAGTGTCGCCGTGCTTATGGCACTAACGAGCAGGATGATGTGCTAAGAATTTGGCACTCAATCCTCTACGTGACTTGTAACCACTCCGCGCGTCGTGGCGTTGTACTTGCAGTGGTACTTGCTAAGGAAAGTGAAGTGATTTGTATGTCCGCACGACGCCTAGGCCGAGCGAACCCTGCAGCCATAATCCTAGCGGCAATCACCGCACTGATAGCGCTAACGGGAGCGATCCCCTCGGTGCCCGTCATCCGCCCCAAGCCGGCCGTTCTACAAATGGTAGGATCTGGTCAGAACGTCTGGGCGGTGATTCAGAGCGGATCCCAGATAGCCTTATGGTCCACCCAGGGGCCAAGCCGATCATGGACGCATCTCGGATGGCCGCGCGGCATGGATCCCGTACAATTAGTACGGGCGTACTCAGATGCATGGGCGGTCTCCATCGCCAACCAATTGTATACAACGACCAACGGGGGCACGACCTGGGCTCCGGTACCGTTGCCTAGGCTGTTGAGCGCACATCCGCATTGGGCGCAAGGTCTGCGCGCCGCCAGCATAGGGCCTCACACGTTGGCCTTGTTAGCTTGGGGGCCTGAGGCGGCATTTCAGTCGGCCAAACTGCTATGGATTAGCCCCAACAACGGGCATAGCTGGACGCGTGTTGCCCATTCCATCGCTGGACCGCTGGGGACCACGGTAGCCTGGTGGCCGAAAAATACGGAGGCCACGTTGCCCACCTCGGGCGATCCGGAAGCATTTAAGCTGCTGGGAAGTCACCACGGCTATCTCATATCCACCACAGCGGGCGGACCATTTCTATGGAAGACAGCCAATGCTGGAAGGGCATGGGCCCCGGTCTCTGTGGTAGGGCTGCCTCGGCGCCAAGAAGACGAAGGCGTGATGATCGACAACACCCAGTGGAAGAATGGCATCGGCTGGGTTGCGGTGGCCTCTGGTGAAGGGCCAGCATTGATTCGCTTAACTCAGACGACCGCTAGTATTGTCGCCCTTCCTCCGCGATTAACCCACAGCGTGGCGGCGGCTATGATAAGCGCCACCTCCGGGGTCGTAGTTGGCCAAGCTATGGGAGATTGGGAGTTGCTGACAACGACTGATAGTGGGAAGGCGTGGACGTCACTGAAGTTGGACAAGCGGATCTTGCCGTCCCCCGGGCCTGTCTCCCAAATCTACGCGACACCCCAACGCCTTTGGGTTGTCTTAACCGGACAACTCTATACCGGCCTTCTGAGCAACGCAAAGGCATGGCATACCATAAAGCTTCCATAAAGCGGGAACTTTTTATCACCTAATCCGAAAACCCGAGGAACCCTTCGCGGCTCGTCGGGTTTTCGAGAAGATCAGCCTGAAGTCATAGGCCCGGTCATCATCACTATCACTAAATTGGCTCGTATTGACGGGCTTGCCAAATCCGTTCAGGAAAGAAACATCCGCGCTGGCGTTCCCGTCAACATAAGTCCAGAAATAGCCGGCGAACCCCCACAAATTACGGCCCGAGACCTTCGGAGGATTGGATGTTGAAACGGGCGAAATAGCTATAAATCCATAGTAGCACAGACCATTGAGAGCCTAGCTCGTCCACGGGAAGGGATCCGTATAGAAAGCTCCGGTGACTTCACCCGATGATCCGTAGGCCAATTCCGTCCTCAATCCGTTGACCAAGGTCGTTGACCTTCTAAGTCTATGACGACGAATTGAACAAAACGCCCGCGCATTTCCCTGCCTGGGCCGAAGTCCAGGAGGGGGTCGAGCGGGCTAGCCCTCAGGGCTAAAGCACCTTCCCGGATGGAGAAATCGGATTTGCGCTGCGCGGAAGCATCGGTTAGAACTTCTCTAAGTACTACTAGGGGCGGAACGGAAGCCCTTGGCGCAGTCCAAGGGTCCGAAGTCACGCCTGGGGAGATCCAGCATAAGACGTACGTAGCCTAACGGCTTGGCAGAGCGGTCGTAGAACCAGGAACTTTCGGCAGTGATCCCGGACACCCCCGCCTCGGTGTAAGCCAGGTGGTGGGAGAGTTCATGAATGAATCCGGTAGAATTAGCCGCCGCCATCACAATACTGTAAAATCCCAAGTCACGGTATTGTGGTTGGTCGCCATCTCCTGAGCAATCGTCTTATTCTTTTGGCCGCTAGCCGCTAAGAGCACGACCGCCGCACGCTGCTGAAAATGCTGAGCCACATGGGGTTCCCGTTGGAGGGCCTCCAAGGTCGCCCGCTGGGCATCGGTCAGGGTGATTTTGCGGGCTTGGAGTTACTTAAACATTGCAACCATCCTTGCCATCCTAGGAGTTAGAATATGCCAACTTCCACGAAAGGGGTTTGGAACGTCGATGGCCTGCGACGGCAAACCGTGGAAGGGTTGTCCATGAACGGCATCGCGAAGGTCGCATGCGTCGCATAGCAATAGTTCCACTGACCTGGCAATCACCCGCGAATCGCTGTATTCCGAATGGATCGGAGGGATTAAGGACTTGCCTTGTCGCGTACTAGGCTTGTTGCCTTAGGGGGGTAGACGAGAGGGAGGGTTGCTTATGGCGCCCGGACAAATAACCTAGGTGTTTTTTGTTTGCCTGCCTGGCAAGGCCGACGTGACAATGCCAGGCGACTGCCGCTGTGTTTTTGTACAGGGACAATTCAATTCTGTGGTGGGGCGTAAGAGCGCGATTGCAGTGGATGAAAATGTGGCAGGTCGTGAGGAGGGGGCGGTTTTTGCGCTGGTCTCCGGACCTCGGAACCCATGGTCGCCGATGCCAAGGACGGCGCCACGGTGGGACCGTTCTTAGCATCGGTGGATAGGTCGACCGTTCCTTCTATCCGTCGGTCCCTACCAATTTGGAGTCAGACGGATACAGTAAGGCACCGATCCTCCATGACGATGGCCCTTTGTTCCGAGAGTCGGACAACAGAACCACGGGGTAAGATTAGAGTTGGTCAATACGCTTGCAGTAAGGTTAGCAATTGGCGATCCAACTTGTGGCCATGCCAGTCTTCGTAGGCCACGTCCTGGCGTTCAGTGTCAAGAATGCCGAAGTCCCGTCGAAAGTTCCAGATGCTCCAGCCGATCTGAAAGTCAGACAGGATTTCCAACACGTCGCGATACCAGGCTAGGGTCACCTGATGAGGCGTATGTTTGTAGACGCCCATTTCCCCGCAGTGCACGAATACACCGGACTCGGCCAGTTTTGCCCAATTTTCGTAGTGGCGGTAGAGGCGTTCACGGTTCCATGGATCCGGGTGATTGGCATTTTCTTCCGGCCAAACCGGAACCGGCCAGTCCGATTGTGGAACCCAAGAGGCTCGGTAATGGGTAAGGCTGCTGGGGTAATAGGCACGACAACTTTGGCCGATGCCTAAGTCGGCAAGATTCCAACAGGGTTCGTTGCCGACCGAATGGCCTTCGCAGAGGATGAAACGGTCGGGATCTGCTTGGCGAATCGCAGCGACACCCGCTCGAACCACCCGTTCATAATCTTCGAGGCGCATGCCCTCTTCACTCGGCGCCGGAGGTTCATTGACGAGATCAAAGCTAAGATCTTTCGAAGGGATGCCGCGATAGCGATTGGCAAATAGGTTCCAATGAAAAGCAAAAGCCTGTTCGGCGGACGTGTCGTGCCACAAGTCAAAAGGTTCGTCCGGTCCCGGATTGATGCAATATCCTGGAGCTCGGTGGAAGTTGAGGGATACGTGGAGTCCGTAGGTCTGGCCCAGGCGGATGACCCGATCAACTTTTTCCAGCATGCCTTCGTCAATTTCGTAGACGTCGGGATGCGGTGCCCAGAGTCGATAACTCATCGGAATTCGCACAAAGTTAAATCCCCAATCCCGGATCCAGCGAAAGTCGTCTTCATCAAAATTGCCATCATTATGGTCGGTAAACATCGATACCAAATTAAATCCACGCCAGCGAATCTTTGGTTTCAAAAGATCGACCTCCTGTGAGAGATTGTGCATTGGCCCATGCGAGGTGTGTGATTGCCGGAAAAGACCGACACGCCTATCATACCAAAGATAGCGGACCCAGACGGGGTGGGTGGTGGCTTCAGTGGATCCAACCCGATCCCCGAGCTAAGGGACGTTCTGACTGGCAGCCGAGTCTTTGGCGCCACAAGCGTGAGAACTATCGGCAAACATGTCATCGCAGCGAGCCTCCCTCGATGCATGGTGGGGTAAGGCGCAGATCCCCTATAAGGCGAACGCTAGCAAGACACCGGCGCAGAGTCGAGCGCGCCGGTTCGCGAGGCCGTGGTATTCACGATCCGCGCCTCGACGCCGTACGATAAAAATGCCTCCTGCATGGCCTCGCCGACGGCTCGTTGCCGACCGGCCGGGGTCATGGCTAGAACCGTGGAACCTGATCCGGAGAGTGCGACGAACACTGCGCCGGAGGATTTCGCTTGGTCGAGGGCGTGCAGAAACCCCGGAAGCAACGAACTCCGGGCTTCTTGATGCAAGCGATCTTGACTCGCCCAGGTGAGGACATCCCAGGCACCGAGGGAGAGAGCATAAATCCAGAGTCCCACCCGTTGGGCGTTGAACACCGCATCTTGGCGAGAGACCATGGCCGGTAAAATGCGGCGAGCAACGTCGGTTGATACCAGATAGTCGGGAATCGCCAACACAATGGGAAAGGGAGGGGGGTCAAAACGACGGTAGTGCGGCCTGGCATTTTCGGTGAACACCAAGGTGGCTCCGCCAACGATAGCCGCGGCCACGTTGTCCATGTGATGTTCAATGGCTGCTGCGCGCATTAGACACTGCTCGGCGGACAAGTCTTGGTGAGCGATTAAATAAGCTAAACGGATGGCGGCAACGACTGCGGCGGCGCTAGAGCCCAAACCTCGTGCTACTGGAATATCGCTTTCAATGATTAAATGTCCAGTTGGCAACGCGTATCCGGTGAGGTCATGATAGGTGTCCTCTAGAATTTGATACACGAAGTTGGTGGAATCTCGGGGGAGGAGATCAGAACCTTCGCCGCGCACCTCGACTGCAGTTGTGGGGTAGGCTCGCCATTCCACGGTTAACCACAAATCCAGCGCCAGACCCAACGTGTCATATCCTGGTCCTAAATTGGCAGAAGTTGCGGGTACGCGCACAATATTCATAGCTGAGCCTCGCTTTTGGGGGCAGGCTCTGGGTGAAAAATCTCCGCGGGTGCATAAAAACCGCGCCAACCGATATCGGCAGGGGAGGCAACGTGATGGCCGATGTCGCCGGTCGCGAGAGATGGCCGCGATTGGTTGGCCGCAGTAGCGGTTAGGATCGTCGGTAGGTTGTCATGGGCAACGCCTTCCATCATTCGACCCTCTAGTGAATCCAAAATGTAAGCAATATCGATGTCAAGACTCCAAGGACGATGCCTCAGGATGAGGGACACACGCCCCTCATCCTGAGGCATCCGCTTAGGGTGGTCAGTCAAAGAATGTCGGGACGATAGACGATGATAACGATCGATGAAGCTGGCCACAGGTTTTTATCCTCCGATTCAGGCGCGCAAAGTAGGATGAATCCGCAATTTTCTACAGTGTATCAGCACGTTGAATCGGAGGGAAGAGTGGAAGTTCGGTCTAATCGAACCAATAAACCGCGGAAATTCCCGGAATGTTGAGTAAGGATTGACGAAGAGCCTCGGTAGGTGGCGTATCCAGCGCCATGACCATGATGGCTTCGCCGCCCAGCGATCTGCGACCCAGGTGAAGATTGCCAATATTGACACCGAATTCGCCAAGGAGAGTTCCGATTTGACCAACTACTCCGGGCGTGTCTTGATGGCGGGTCACTAACGCTACTTCGGGCCAGGCTAAATCGAAACTGATGTCGTTAATTTGGCGTAAGTGCAGTCCGCCAGAGCCATTTTGCTGCCATTCGAATTCGGCCTGGCTTTGGGGCTGGTCGTCCCAACGCAGATTTAATGACAATGCATCCGGCGCTTTAGGATTCTCGTCCACAGTTAAGGTGAGGCCGTGCTCTTTAGCTTTGATCAAAGCGTTGACGGTATTAACCCGTTCATCCACCCGGTTTTGCAGCACTCCAGCGATGAGGTTTTGGCGAATCCATGGCAGCGACTCTGCGGGCACTTGGCGACCAGGGGTGAGGATTAGCCGTGAACCAAATACGGGGTTCAGTTGGCTAAAGACTCGGCTTAGACTGTGGCACATCCGGTCGAGAGCAGTGAGTTGAGGAACTTCTAACGGGGGGATGGGAACGTTGACCAAGTTGGGAGGGGTAATCCCGGCCAGGGTCTCAATGACACCGCGGGCAGTCATCGTGCCCACGTTCGCCAGAGCTTCGTGGGTAGAACCGCCGAGGTGGGGGGTGACGACCACCCGTGGCTGCTTAAACAGAGGAGCGTCAGGGTTGGGGGGCTCCTTCGGGAATACGTCACAGCCAAATCCAGCCAAATGACCATCTTCCAACACGCGGACGACCGCATCTTCATCGTAAAGACCGCCGCGAGCCACATTTAAGGCAAAGGCATCACGGGGCAGCAGACGGAGCAAGGGTTCGGTAAGATGAGGACCAGACTTCGGAGTGTGAATGGTCAAGACATCGGATACTTCGAGCAGCGACTCCAAGGTGTCTTTGCGGACGGCGCCGTTGGCCTGGAACAGGTCTTCGGTGATATAGGGGTCGTAAGCAAAGACTTCCATGCGAAAGCCGTGGGCAATGCGGGCTACATTGCGGCCAACACGACCCAATCCGATAATGCCGAGGCGACGTCCGTGCAACTCTTCTCCGAGGTGGGCTTGCCGATCCCATCCGCCATGACGGACGTGGAGGTCGCCGAGACGAATATTGCGCATCACGGAGAGCAAGAGTCCGAACGTGTGTTCTGCAGCGGCGATCGCATTAGCCCCGGGCGCATTGACCACCGCTATGCCAAGTTCTGTGCAGGCGTCTAGATCCACGTTATCGACACCGGCCCCAGCGCGAGCTACGACTTTCAGACGAGGCCTGTCCACTATCAGATCGCGGGTGATGCGATGCGCACTACGAATGATGACGGCATCAAATTCACCGATCATCCCAGGCAACTCAGCGGCTGGTAGCATATCGTAAGCAGTCAGATCCGAATGTTCTCTGAGATAGGCCAAGCCTTCAGGACCAAGGGCTTCCGTGACGAGAATTTTTGGTTTCAAGATAGTTCCTCCCAAGATGTCTCAGTAGATTAAAATTGGTGCCAAACATTAAAGACTTCAGACAACACTTCGCCAGGATTGGAGACTTGATGAGCCAGAATGCCTAGACTGGCAAATAGCATTTGCGGGGTGACGGCTCCGACGTGACCCAAGCGAATAGCAGTCTCCGCCCAAGGGCCCAACCCGCCGGCTATCTGCAGTCCCCGGTCTCGAGCGGATTGGCGAATGGCTTGCGGGGTAACGCCAGCGGGGGCTTTGAGGCTGGTAATGGTAGCGGATTCGCAGCCAGCTTGAGCCAAGGGCGTCCACCCTGCAACCTCCCCGAATCGTCGGGCCATGGCACCCAAGAGGTGATGACGGGCAAAACGGGCAGTTTCTCCTTCGGTCAACAACAAGTCCAGGGCAGCGTCGAGTCCGTACCACAGGGAGACCGCGGGTGTATAGGGGAAGTGGCCGTTAAAGTATGGGGTGAGATCGAAATAGTAGCGGCCGGGTCGATCCTTGAGCAGCCCCTTTAGCGCACGTGGACCCGCTGCGATCAAGCCTAATCCGGGCGGACACATGAACCCTTTCTGGGAGGCAGCAATGATGACGTCGATTCCGGGCTGATCCATGAACAGCGGAATCGAGGGCACGCCGCTGATGCTGTCGACGATCAGCAGCGGAGCGTCATCGGCACCGGATAACGCAGTCGCTAGACGCTCGACAGGGTTGGTCACTCCGGTTGAGGTTTCATTATGGGTGACGAGGACGGCACGATAGGAATTTTCGGTGATTTTGGCCAGCACTTGGGCTACGTCAAACGCTCGACCCCAAGGCAAGTCCAAACGATCCACGGTAATGCCCATACTGACAGCAGCTTCGTAATATCGCTGGCCGAACATTCCGGTGGTGACGGCCAGTGCTCGATCCCCAGGACTGAGAAAATTTTGGCAGACGGCTTCCAGCATTCCGGTTCCACTGGAGGGCAGCACCGCGACCGCTCCGTCGGCACCGACGTGGAAAATCTGTTGGAGTTTTTCCAACACGCGCACGCGTACCGGTTCAAAGATGGAACCGCGGTGGTCGGACATGGGAGTCATCATGGCACGTTGCACAGATTCGGGAATGGGCGTGGGGCCTGGCAACAATAGGTCTGGTGGGAATAGCATGGGGAAACCTCCTAAGTGGTCTAAAAATAAAAATAACGCCCCCAACGATTAGGGACGGTTATAACACCGCGGTGCCACCCTATTTGACGGGTTACCCCGTCCACTTAAACTCCGTAACGCTGGAGTGCGATCAACTCATCGCTGATACTCTCCCGGGTGGAATCGGGCTCGGACAAAACATCGGCTTCCACTATTACCGATTCGCTGGAGATTCATCCGGCTCTTCCCGTTCATAGAGCAACTACGATGATGATAGCAAATTCAATGCAGGCTGTCAAAGATGGGAACGGAAACTGAGAACTGATGCATAAGTCCGAAAAGATACGGATCGAGAACCCTGAAACCCGAGCGGTTGCGATCTTAGAAAGACAGTTGGTCGGGTTTCGCACCAGTCCCCTTGGCAGGCTGAGCCGGATCGCGCATGTGATGTTCGATGTAGCCATCGAAACCCAACCGGCAGATCAACCGCCGGTCGAAGCGTATGGCATCTATTGGGCGCTGTTAGACCATGGGTTTAGTCCTACGCCGTGCTCGCTACCTGATGGGAAATGGTCTGTTGCGGGTATCTAAGTTTTCTCCCCAAGCGTTCTTCTATCGCCAGCATCGACATGCGCCTTCAGATGGGCTCCGTTCGCTGGTTTGGAACCGATTTGCCGTGAGTATCGCATGTTATACTATAAAGGCGCGTAGCGGAATCGTGAAAGAAGGTAGCCTCATGTCCGAACAGGAACCCTCCATACCCGCCGGAACCGATATTCCCTCGGCGTGGGGATTTCATATTCTTCAAGAACTTCGGCGCATGGAAGACAAGAGCGATGCCAAAATCGATGGATTGTCCGAAAAAATTAGCGCCGTCGAAACTAAGATGGAATCAAAGATTGACGCCCTTGACACCCAGATAGTTACCGTGCGTCGCGAACTCGACACCCAGATAGATACCATGCGTCGCGAACTCGACAATAAAATTGATACCGTGCGTCGTGAACTCGACAGTAAAATCGATGGCTTGCGGTACTGGAGTTGGGCCACTATTGTTGTGGTGATCATTGCAGCGATTACCACCATCCTGACCCTGCATCGCTAAACAATTTTGCTGATTTACGGGATCTGCCGCCAGTCCTCCATGCCCTGGTGATCCCGCCTCACTAAGACGTCTTGATCCCAAGAAGAATGATCCATGGCAAGTTTCATCGAAAACCATCGTAAATCTTCGCTATTTGACCCCCACAATTGCCCACGTCATCGTCAGTGGCATCGTTGACATTGTCCCGACGTCCTGGTGCCGGACCGAGCCTACGAATCCTCAGGCCGCCTCTATGCAGGGAGTATGACCGAACTGCGGGAGAAACATGTGGCCGAGCGCCTGTGGGCGTGGTTTGAAGCACTACTGCAGGCTGTCCTCTCCGCGGTGTCCAACCTCGACCAGCCCTCTTGCCATCACCCCCTAAACCGTAAATTTTGATCCGCGCGCAGTCTATTTTTACAATCGAACGCTTATATCATAGGCGACTTACTAGGACAGTTGCTTGAGTCCTGAGCCATCAGAAAATCTGAACCAGGCAGTCGAAAAATTTAAGGGTTGCAATGGGACCGAAATGGATGATATACTCAACACAAACAAATGTTTCGATCTGGGCGAAGGTGGCATTTTGACCAGCATAACCAAGGGAGGAGAGGCTCATGGCGCTGGTGGCATGGCGTCTTATTGGATTGAATTTTTCCGGTCGACCGGATACTCCGTATTGGATTGAAAAAGATGGTCGGGTATGCGATGTAGATGCTGAAGGATGGGAGCGGGGGGTTCGTCCAGGCATGACACGAGCGAGAGCGCAGTGGTACTACCCCGAAGGTAAGGTGCTGCCTTGGAACCCTAAGCAATTTCGGGACGTTCATGAACAGATTCAGGAATGGTTGAGAGGAAAAATGGAAAAATTTGAACAACCTGAGCCGTGGATGGGATGGTGGGAACAGCCTCGGTTAGGAGCAGAGCAATTCGAACAATATATGGAGGAATTTATTCCTCATTGGGCACTTCGGGTGGAAGCGGGAGTAGCCGCCCATCTTCTAATGGCTCGGGCTGTGCTGGAGCTAGGCCCAGTTTGGAACCTTCCGTTGTGGAGCGGATCTGGATTTGAGGCTAGAGTAGTGCGGCCGTCGCAAGAATCCCGGTGGTGGCCAGAGATTCCTTTGACATTGATTACGGGGACCACGGAGAAGATGAAACGGCAGTGGAAAATGCGAGGGTGGAAACGGATAGGTCAGGTGCCAGGACTGCAAATCCAGGTTCAAAATCTACCGGAGATAAAAAGTACCGCACGTGCAGAAACTATTTCACTGCAATATCACTGGGAACGGGAAGCTGAAGGAGGATTTGTGGAGGTGTTTACTGAGTTGGCTACTCGGTTGACAGAAGAACTTCGTCAGCGGACTGCGGGATTTCAGCGCCTGGATGTTGTTTGGAGCGGATCGTGGGGGACAAAGAGCTATAAGCGACTTTGGCCGACGGCCACAGGAGACGCTGGCAGTGTATTACTGCGACTTTTGGATTTCTTGAAGAATCTTCCGCCAGAGCCGCCTGAATCCGTCCAGATTCGTGCAAGCGAGCTTATATCCTGGGGACGAGAGCAATTGCAATGGGGATTTTCTCCTCCTTCACGGAGCGCAAACAAGAAGGTTTGGACAGGAGTTTGCATAGGGATGAGTCGGAGAGAAGCGGTCTTGCAGTATTGGGATCCTTGGAGATTTCCGAAAGATGAGTCTTATGGATCTTTAGAAGCGGCCAAGAAGAGGTCGTGAGGAACGGTGAGAAAAGTTTCGGTATGGCTGAGGGAGGGAGTTCCGCAGGCCTTTCGCTCCCGCGAGCAAACGGTCATAGTGACCTCGATTCTCGACTGTTGGCGGGAAAGTGGAGAATGGTGGAACTTAACCCCAGAAATTTGGGTGTGGCGAGTTCAGTGTGATAACCAGGGGATCTACGAATTAGCTTGTCATCCGCTGCAAAATCAGTGGTGGATCGCTCGAATCTATGATTAGGAAAAAGTCGTAAGGAGGGCATCATGGGTAAAATCATTGCGTGGCCTAAGACCTTGCCGAAGTCATCCAAGAGATCGCCCGGTTCTGCCAAGAAACGGTATCGAGTACGCCCGGGTTCACTGCTCGACCGGGTATTGGGCATATGCCTCCGGTAAAGAACGACGACGATCCCATCCGATGGGGGAAGAAGTCGAAGCAAAGGACGAGACGATGGCGGGAGTTCAGTTGCATGTGCATTCCACGTTTTCCTTTCTTGACGGAGCTTCCTCACCAGAAGCGTTGATTCAATCTGCCGCTGCCAAGGGAATTTCTTCGGTCGCATTGACGGACATGCACCGCATTTCGGGAATGGTTCCCTTCATTCGAGCGGGACAGGAGACGGGAGTGAAACCGATTATCGGGGCCGAAGTCGAGCTTGGAGATCTAGGACGTTTGGTTTTATTGTCGTTCGATCAGACTTCGTATATTGCGTTGACCCAGTTGTTGACCAAAGCCCATCTCGATCATGCTCGAAATCAACCGCGGGTCGACTGGGACATTTTGGAACAATATGGGCCGCATTTGATTGGATTGACTGGAGACCGTAGCGGAATATTAGCTCAAGCCTGGTTTGGCGGGAATCGCGCGAGTCTTTGGAGTCAGCTGCGCCGATTGCAACCGATGTTTTTACCGGGAAATTTATATCTGGAAATCACCAGCGATTGGCTGCCTGGGAACCGTCAATTTTTTGGTAGATTGCAGGAACTCTCAGAAGCTACCGGAGTGCCATTGGTAGCAACTGCTGCAGCCAAGTATGCCGACAAAGAGGATTTTCCGATTTTTGATCTCTTGACCTGTATTCGTTTGGGTCAAGCGGTGGAAGACGTGCATCGTGAACGTCGAATGAATGCAGAAAACTATCTCAAGAGCTGGTCGGAAATGCAAGAAGCTCTTGGACCGTGGCCTAGCGCTTTAACCAATGCGGTCCAGTTGGCCGAACGCATCAATCCACCGGATCTTTTGAATCAGAGGCGGGCTCCGGCCTTTGCCGGTCTCCCTTCTGGCGTGAGTGCTTTAGATTACCTCGTGGGATTGGTTCGCGAGGGCGCACGACGGCGCTATGGCAAACTGGTATCGAAAGTGTGGCCAAGAATTCGCCATGAATTAGAGATTATTCGCGATCTCGACTTTGTCGATTATTTTCTCGTGGTCTGGGATGTCGCTGAATTTTCTCGTCGATCGAAGATTCGTTTTGCGGGCAGGGGGTCGGCAGCGGACTCGGTTGTGGCCTATTGCTTGGGCATTACCCAAGTCGACGCTTTTCATCGAGGGCTGTTATTTGAACGGTTTATGAGTCGCGAGCGCAGCGAGACTCCCGATATCGATATTGACTTTGACGCTCGTCGAAGAGATGAGGTGGAGGCGTATGTCGTTGGACGCTATGGGGCAGACCGGGTGGCTAGGGTGGCTACCTATCAAACCTATCGACAGCGAATGGCGCTTCGAGAAGTGGGCAAGGCTTTGAGCTTTCCTCCCGATGAATTGGATCGATTAGCCAAATCGCTTCCGGAAAAACCCATCACCAGCATTTTGGAAGAATGGGAAGAGATTCCGGAATTGCGTCAATACGAAAATGCAGCGGCATTAAAGCGTGTACTCACTTGGGCACACGCGGTCGAAGGCATCCCTCGACATTTGGGCACTCATCTCGGTGGGGTGGTAATCAGTCGTGAGCCCTTAACCTGGGTAGGTCCGCGAGAGCTTTCCGCCAAAGGCATTCAGGTGATTCCGTTTGATAAACGGGATGTGGAAGACTTGGGCTTGTTAAAGCTGGATTTGCTTTCGTTAAGAACTTTTACGGCGGTGGAATTGGCCACTCAGAAGATTTCCGAAGCTCATCCGGAATTTGCTTATGATGCGATTCCTTTGACCGATGAAAAGACCTATGCACGTTTGCAAGCAGGAGAAGGGGTAGGCGTGTTTCAACTCGAAAGTCCAGCGCAAAGGGCGCTTGCAGTTCGGCTGCAGCCGGACCGCTGGGAAGATATCGTGGCAAGTCTTGCCCTCATTCGACCGGGGCCGATTAAAGGAAATATGGTGGACCCATTTGTGGCTAGGCGGCGTGGACAAGAACCCGTGACTTATCTCCATCCACTACTCGAACCGATTTTATCTAAGACCTATGGAGTGGTCTTGTTTCAAGAGCAAGTGATTGCCATTGCTACTGCTTTGGCGGGATTTTCTGCTGGCGAAGCAGATAGTCTCAGACGAGTTATGACCCATGCGCGATCTCAGAGTGAGATGGAAAGGATTGGAGAGAGATTTCGTGAACGGGCAATTGCCCGCGGCATCTCCTCAGAGGTGGCGAATCAAATCTTTGGGCAACTGGTGGGCTACGCCAGCTATGGATTTAATGAAGCGCATGCCGCTGCTTTTGCGGAAACCGCCTATCGCACGGCTTATTTGCTGGAACATTATCCAACGCAGTTTTTCCTGGGATTGCTCAACGCAGAGCCGCTGGGGTACTATCCCGTCGATGTGTTGCTAGTGGAGGCACGTCATCGGGGAATTACCATTTTGCCTATGGATGTGAATCGGAGTGACAAGGCGGGGGCGCTTGCTGATGCTCGTAGCATCCGTATCGGATTTCAATTTCTTCAGGGCATTACCGAAGCTGAGGCGGCATCGCTGGTCGAACGGCGGCCGAGTGGGGGATACCGTCACCCGATGGATGTTGTCGAAGGAGTGGACATTCGCCTGGATATGGTTTTGCGAATGATCCAAATTGGGGCATTCGATGGGGTGTCTCCCGATCGTCAGCAATTGTTGGAGGAAACGCGCATTGATAACCGATTAGGTCTAAGATTGGGTTCGCAACGTTACGGAGAACAGAATCTCTATCATGAGATACTCATGGATTATCGATTTGTAGGATTCGGTCAACATGCACAGTGGCTCAGCCCGTGGCGGTCACATCTTCATCGACAAGGGTATATGACGATTGCAGAAGCAAAAATTCTGCCATCGGGCAAAATGGTGCGGATCGTAGGGTGTTTAATCCGGCCGCATCGCCCACCGACGCGTAGTGGACGATTGGTGGTGTTTTTTTCATTGTTGGATGAGACCGGCCTATTAGAAGCACGATTAAACGAACGGCGCTACCAGCAATTTGGACAGTGTCTGTTTGGAACTGTTGATCCGGTGATTGAAGTCGTAGGGCGCATAGAAAATCGAGGAATCGATGTTCATACGATCGCTCCGTGGAGTATAAAAAACACTATGCAAACATCATCTAAAGATCTATAACCTACATTTGGCACCATTTTTTCCCAAATGGCGTAACGGTGCGGGTTTCGGGGCAGGGCGGTGAATTTGTAGTCACTAACAGGGACCCAAAAAACCCAACCCCTGTAAGGGATTGGGTGGATTTTCTGTAGCTACTAATAGATAGATAGCGCTATTCAGCGGTCATGGCAACGTCAACGGCAAGACTAATTTGTTTTTAGAGTAGCGCTCTGCAAGTCATTCTGTCAATGGCGTTCTCTTTCGCGACGTAAAAAAAGCTGGATCTTTGCGAAAATCTGCGGTATCCTGTGGCTACCATGTGACGAGGGCACTCCGACACCATCCGAGACTGGGAAGGGCACCATGTTTTTGACCAAAACCTCGACGACCATTCGGGGCAAGACGTACACCCATTATAAAGTGGTGGAGTCGGTGCGGGAGGCCGGGCGGGTGAAGCATCGCGTCTTGTGGTCTTTAGGAGCCTTGACGGAGGCCGAAGCACAAAAGATTCGAGCCATTCTGGCGGCCACGCAGGGGATAGATTGGGTCAGTGCTCCCGTGGGGGAAATCGCCGTCACCAGGCACGCCGCCTATCTCGACATCGCCGTGGGACACGCTTTCTGGGAGCGAATGGAGTGGACCTCATTTTGGGGAGACGATGCATTTTGGGTCGAAGCGCTCGTGCTGAATCGGCTCCTCGATCCTCACGCCAAAATTTACCTGCAACCGTGGGTCACGGCGACCGCCTTGCCTGCCTATTACCAGATTACCCCACAGACGTTGGATCCTTATGCGGTCTATCGGGTGTTAGATCGGATGGCCGATCGCGAAACGGAGGTCCACCAGTGGTTAGCCTCGCATGCTTTGCCCGCAGCTCCCACGGATCATGAGCCCACCCTCTTTTACGATTTAACGTCCACGTACGTGGACGGCGTGACGAGTCCTTTAGCCCAATCGGGATATTCGCGCGACCATCGCCCCGATCGCAAGCAAATCGTCATTGGCTTGCTGATTACCGCGACGGGCGATCCCCTCTATTGGAAAGTGTGGCCAGGGAATACTCCCGATGTAACCACGGTCGACACTATCGTGACCGATCTGCGAGATACGCTGGGGATTGCTCACTGTATTTTGGTGTTTGATCGAGGGATGGTGTCTGCCGCCAATTTGGCGGCGATTGAAGCGGCTCATCATACCTATCTAACGGCTGTGGATCGCGATGCCCTGGCTAACTTGTCCTTTTGGGAGGAGGGCTGGCCAGAAACGGTCCCCCTTGAGGGCTGGCAGGCCGTGGTCGAGCAACGCGGCTGGGTCGCTTATGACTCCGAAGCTACCTTATGGTATCGAGAATGGACCACGGAGGACCATCGTTGGGTGCTAGCCTTCGACGTGCGCCGATTTCGCTTGGAACTAGCCGTGCAAGCGGCCGCCATTGCCACCGTGGAAGCCTGGGTGCAAGCAAAAAACACCGAACTGGCCGCGGCGCGTCGGGCCCGCCAACTGGCTCCCTTGGAACGTGACCTCCGGGATCTACTTCGGCGCAAACATCTAACCGGAATCGTCCAGATCGAGTATACCCCGTGCTCGGTGGAACCTCAGGCTCCCCGGCGGACACCTGTGAAGTCCTGGCAGGTCTCGCTCCGGGTGGACCCGGCGGCTCGTCATGCGGCCCAACGCGTGTTCGGGGTAACCTGTTTCCAGACGAATGCTACGACCGCCCAAATGTCGACGGAAGCCGTCATCGCCTGGTACCGCCGCAAAAATCGCGTCGAAGAAGCCTTTCACGAAATCAAATCGCCGTTGGCCTTGCGGCCGTTATTTCTCGGTCGCAGCCAACGCATTCGAGCGCATGTGATGGCCTGCGTCCTGGCCTATGGGATCGATAACGCCATGGAAGAACGTCTCCGACATCAATCCCTGGCTGCGTCTCCCGCGACGGTCCTGAACGCCTTGGCGTCTAGCCAGATCAATCGCTTGAAAATCCAATCGACCAACCAAACTTGGTTAACGCTCACCGAATCGTCACCCCAGCAACGCGCCTATCTTCATGCGCTGGATTGCGAATCTCTCATCGCCAATACGACGCTCCAACCCATCCTAAAGGCGATGCAATCCTGGTTGTAGTCACTAATACTTCCGTACCGATCCCCGAAACCCTTGCAGCCCAATGACTGGAAAAATCTGGCGCCAAATGTGGGCAATAAAGCTCCAGTCCCTGCTTTTGGCGCTCCCGATCGTCTTTCTGGTCGTGGCTCGATACGCGGGCATAGGCCACGGTTTTTCGCGTCACGTCAGAAGCCGCCCGGAAACGTTCAGGACACAACTTCGCCACATCATAGCGACGGTGACCGCCAGAAGGATAGGCTGGAACGAGTTTTCCTTCGCGTTCCCAACGCCGCAAGGTGGTGATAGAGCCCCCCCAAGGCTTGGCCTGCTTCTCCAATGCTGACAATACTATCCATATTGGATAGTATAATACAGTTATAGATACATTGTAATCAAACTGTTAAAACCCTTTAATGGCATCAAAAGCCAACGCTCTTTCCCGCCTAGACCGCACACGAGCCAATTCGGCCGCTGCGGTCGCAGCAGGACAAACCGTATCTAGTTCGCGTCAGATGGACGTTCTTTGTCTTCGGAAAGCTGTTCAGGCATAGACTCAGAGTCTGTTGCAGACGCGGCCTCGGTCGGTGGCAGCGAGTTGACACGGTCCGGATTTCGCTCCAGTTTGGAGCGACGCGTTTGCAAGCGATTCCAATAGACACCTCCCGCACCGATACTTGCCCCCAAAAGCAAACTCAAAAACACGATCAACGCCAACGAAATGTGGGGAAGATGCCAAAAGAACAATTGCAGCGACACCGGGTGCTGATTCTCCAAGGCTAACACGGCGATGATGACTGCGCTCATCAGCCAAATAATTACTTTCCATAGCGCGCTTCCGTCGCCTTTCATACGCTTCCTCCGAGTCTTTTGTCGAACCTTCGATTCGTCGATGCTAGCAGTTTAGTTATTATACCCCAAATTTTGCCTAGATTATGCGATTGAATTACGCCGCTGACCCACCGCCACGGGCTGGCCGTCGGTTTTGGGATGGGCGGCGGTTTCATTCGAAGCCTGGTGAACCCGTATCCTTGCCGTGTAGGAATAAAGCCTTGCTCTATGTCTAGGCCACCGCCCTGTTCGTAGACTGGCGGCACGGAGGTGGATTGGGCGATCATTGAGGCTAGGTTGGAGGTTTGGCCGTTGGATAGGTTGGCAGGTGTCCCAGCTTGGACTGTAGACAACCATACTGGAGTGCTCGGCGGCGGCTTGGCTCCAAGTAATCCAACGGACCTTTCCGACCAAGAGCAATGGTTTCCCATTTTCTATCACCTGCTGATCGAGGCGAGCGCCGAGACCCATTCCGCAATCATACAATCCCTTGACCCTATAGCTATTCTAAATTGGGCCTTTGAGTATCCATCGGCTGCCCGCTTCGGGCCCAAGCTCGAACCGATGCAGTCATAGCGTCCGTCGTCGCTCGAGACGTGACTTTTGATGGCCGTCGAGCCCCCAAGTGGCACTGCTATCCCCTTGTTACGCATCGTCGACCGTGTAGCTGCAGCGATTACCATGTGTTATATATATAGATGGGAAAGGAAGTGGTGATCATCGGTCTTTATGACTTCGTCGTCAAGACACATGACGGCAGCACGAAACAGCTCAAGGATTATCAAGGATCGGTGGTGTTAGTCGTCAATACCGCCAGTCGTTGTGGGTATACTCCGCAATATGCCGGCCTGCAAGACCTCGACACGCAATACGGCGACTCCGGTCTCAAGGTGCTCGCCTTTCCGTGCAATCAATTTGGTCAACAAGAGCCTGGGACCAACGAAGATATTCAAGCGTTTTGCCAAGTCAACTACGGGGTGAAATTCCCAGTCTTCGCCAAAATCGACGTCAACGGGGACAATGCCGACCCGCTATACCAATACTTAACCGGGTTAGAACCCGCACAGCCGATTCAATGGAACTTCACCAAGTTTCTGTTCGGCCGCGATGGACGATTTATTGGACGCTACGAACCGAAAGTGACCCCGAGAGAGATGACCAAACATATTGAAGCTGCCCTGGGCTAAATCTTGGCGTAGCTTTGCCGACTGCCTATGGGATCGCATCAAAGCCTCATGGGCAGTCAGTGTTTTTTTCTCATGTCTTCCCGCGCCATCCTAAAAGAGTGCAAATCCCGTTGTATTTTGGCGGCCATTCTGCAAACTGCGGAGAAAACCACCGGATCCTAAGTCTCCCCTGGGCCGCTTATCCGCCATTCTCGCGAACATCCAGTGCCCACCACGGCCCTAACACCGGTCTTTCTACCGTTGGCAGTCCACCCCTAAAGGCACCCAGCAAAAGCACCGCTTAACCCGTTGCGGCGCTGAGTCGAATCCTTGTCCAACCTGGCCCATCCACTCGGTAATCACCCGCTATCCGGTCGCCCGAAGGTCTCTGGTTCCTTGCCGTGATGGTTCGCCGAATCCTGTTTACGTCTGGTCTTGACGACGCGATACAGTTTACCTCTCCCACGATGGCTGAAGTAAACCGCCCACGGATCCAATTTTCAAAGAGCGAACATAACGTGAGTATCGCTCCAAGTGACCAAGATATGGTATGACACGGACAGCCGTTCGCCTAACGGCGAGCGCCTTATATCCCCATAGCTGAAGTTGGACTAAACCGCTTCGCGGTGGTTTAAAAAACGGGTCGCCCGGGTGGCCCAGACTGTTGGTTCTGACGCGAACGCCAAGCGTGGTCGTATGATACACTGGCAAGCAGATGGCGGCGGAACTAGGTGGAAGGAGGTTGG
>DAHXNH010000002.1 GCA_027365485.1 Clostridiales bacterium | reverse complement strand
GTTCCTCTATATGTTGTTGTCGATACTGGCCAAAATCGAATAAATGGACAAGATCCTAGGTGGCAGGCATTCATCGTTGGGTCCAGGATTAGCTTATCGTGTAGAATCCGTAATTGACCCAATAAGGCACGATGCTGGTATCCGTTACGCCATGCCATGTTTCGACCTTGTATACTGTGCGCGGGTCATAGTTTTCGTTTTTGGGAGCACGCCATCGTATTGGAAAACCGTTATGCAACCAGGGGTTGAGACGCCCACAGCCTTGGCACCCAACCGTCAAACTTGACCCGCGCGCAGTATAAGACTTTAAGCAGTACAGCGAAACACCCATCGTGGAACTGGTCCCAACCTATCCGCGATACCGATTTTCCTTCCTCAACACGGGTCACGAAATGTGAGACAAACGGTCGGCGTCAGAGCCAAATAGCGTGAGACTCGACAGTATTTTCCGGGTTGAGTCCCCGGCTAGCCATGACTTCTAGCCGCTGGCTGGCTTACCCGAAGTCAATGGGCCAGGGATTGGAAGCGAAGGTTTCACCTGCGCCAGAAACCACACTATAGACCCCCACAAGAGGACGCCATCCCGGCAAAAATCTATCCAAAGCGCCCAATGCAACCAGATCACGCCTAGACCATGCGCCAAGAGAAAACAGACGGGATACCCAAGTGTGGTCAAAAACGACGCCGTCAGCCACTGCCAGCGCCAAGCATACAAAGCCCAAAACGGAATCAACCAAATGAGATATTGAGCGGAGAACACTTTGGAGGAGAGAATTAACAACGTCAACAAGGCTAAGCTTGAAGTGCCCAGGTCAATTCGGCCTTGTGCCGCCAAGACCAACACTCCCAATCCAGCCAACCCACTGAAAAGCGTAATTAATAGGGCGACGACATGACCCGGGCTGGTAACCACATTAATTGAACCAAAGCTCGTGATCAGCCGGAAGTGACCGGCTTGCAGCAGTGCAGATAGACCTGCCGCCAAAGAGCCTAATTGCAATGGTCGATGCAAAAAGTATCGATACGAAGAAAATGCCGCATGTCGAGAGAACAGAGCTTGCACCGCGACAGAAGCCAATCCCGCACCCAAACCGGCCAACAGTCGATCCCATCGCCATCTGCCGCTCGTTCGCCATTCTGCCACTAACAGCGCAGGCCACAACCCTGCCGGGAACAATTTCAACAAAAATCCTAAAATACTCCACACCCAGGCTCCGCCAAAACGTTCTTTTTGACCCGCTTCAATCGCAAAAAAAGCAGCGACGGCAGGGAAAATGTCGTAACGCCCAACAAACAACCCCAGGGTTCCTACAGCCAAGTAGATGATGAGCCGTCGCTCCCAAGCGGGATTGCCCTGAGACCGCGCCATCAAAACCCATAAACAAACCCCCGTCACCACTGCAAATCCCCAGCGATAGGCGAGGGGTAAAATTCGGGGCAAGAGAAAAACCGCCAGGGACAACATCGGATATTCATGCGGCCAAGCGTGGAATAACGGCCACTTGAGAGCATGATCAGCGTAGAGTTGATATTCGTGAACATCACTCGGACGAATCCACAAGCACGCGGCTGTGGTGGCCATCCAAAAGCTGATGGGCAACCAAAATCTCGACAGAGTTCGTTCAATCATGCGCATGAGCGGCCAGACGCCGGATATTCTTCCAATCCGGATCTTGCGACAACTTAGAAAATTCCGGACCCGTGGGCCCGGTATATTTACCCTGGCCCGCATAGGCTGGGGTCAGTGTCGAGACCGTGTGAAACACCAGTTGCGCAATCCGAGTGCCCGGATACAAGTACACCGGCGTGTCGCCAAGATTGGCCAACTCCAGGGTCAAACTCCCTCGATATCCTGGCTGCACCATCATCGCGGTAGCCACAATCAGCCCGAGCCTTCCCCACGACGATCGACCAATCACGTAGGCCATTAAATCCCCGGGCACTTGGACAAATTCCAAAGTGGCCCCTAACACCAACTGATTAGGATGAAGCACCATACGGTCTCCGACGTCGATAAAAATCCGTTCACGATAATCTTGCGCCATGTCATCCATCGCCAAGGCGTCAATCGGACCACGCGCCGACCGTTTCAGTAAAATGAACTCGGTACCCAGACGGACATCAACCGACCCACCGCTGATCTGATGCTCGCTCAATAGCGGGGTCACCAACAGGCGCTGGTCCAGGTCGGCTTCCATCCTTTGCCACAACTCGGGCTCGCTCAAGACCACCCGTCAACCCTCCTCGAATCCATTTTGGTTCCATCGCGCCCAAAGGCTAACCGATTGTATGGCTTTATGGGCCAATGCCAAAGCGCGAAACTGTTCCTCTTCAGTCATTGCCGCTAATCCCAGCAAGACCGCGCGCATATCGCGGGGACTCTGACCGTGGCGCTCATGTGGCACTAAACCCGCCTTCAATTGCTGAAAATATTGAGTGGCTTCTTCGGGCCATTTGGGCCATAGCCACGATCCATCCACTGGGACGCCGTGAGACTCCGACCGCGCCCAATCGGCCACGCGCTCCAACCCATGGCGCTCTGCCACGGAGCCATAGGTCTCTACCCACGAGGCTAACAATCGCGCCAACCACTCCCCCTTGAGGCCAGAGTGCTCAGCAGTTGGCGCCAGCAACGGTCCCAGTCGGGAAACCGCCCAGGCTGGGGCATAGCTCACCTGTTCCGCCCACACCAATCCCAAGCCACACATCGCTAAGGGATCGGGGGCCAAGGGTTCAGGATACGAGAGGAACACGGCGCTACCGACACGCTCTGCCAACCAATCGACCCCTCCGCCGAGCCACCAAGAGACCGTCTCGCCTTCAAAACACCATGCCGCTACTTCCTCGGCGACCAAAGAGCGGGGACGTTGAAAACGAATCGTCCAAGCCAGAGCTTCCTGTGGCGGCAACTCATTAAGCAACTCTGTCAACGTCTTCGACAACATCTGACTTTGGCTAGCGATCCACTGCCGATACAGCTCTTGGTGTAACCTGGCCTGATTCATCGAGTAAGACTCGCCTCCGCTTCGATTCTTCGCTTCTACTGTATCATACCGAGTGCGCATCAGGTTTTCGAACTGGCTTGGCCTCCAACCCAGTCTTCGCTATGATGGAAGACAAGCGGTGTACCTACCTGAGGAGGTTTGGCAATGGTGCAGTTCCCTGGCTTTACTGTGGAAGATTTTGAGGCGTTTTCGATTCCTGAGTTTCACGATCGAATGTTTTATATTCGTTCTCGTATTCGACCCAAACTAGCTCAGTTAGGAGATGATGTCGCCCCCAAGCTGACCGCGCTTGGCCATCCCTTGTATCCGCACACAGCCTCGCATGCACGGCGGCGCGTCAATCCTCCAGACGACACCTGGGTCGCATTCTCACGCTCATTACGAGGCTACAAGCGCTATGCTCACTTTGAAATCGGTGTGGATCGCGAGCAGGTGTTCGTCCGTTTTGTGGTCAAGCCCGAAGGCGAGGAAGACAAACCGGCTCTGCTGCGTCATCTGGAAGTCAGCGGCTTAGAAGCGTTCCGACAATTGAAAGATCCAGAACCCATCTATTGGTACCGCGACGACCACGGCCACGATCCGGTGGCTGCGATAGATATGACCCTAGAGCGGCTCGGTGAAATCATCAATCACACCCGAAAAAAATCTCACGGCTTTACCGTGGGGATGTCGATCTTGCGAACCAACCCGTTGGTCTCTTCCGCGCAATTAGTCGCGCAATCCGTCAATATGATTACGCATCTCTCTCCGCTCTACCTGCACACGGTATCGGAAGAATTGGTAGACGTCCATGGCTGACATTCCTGTGCTAGCACCTGCCCTCAGCGCCACTATTGTCCGACACGCCACTCGGGATACCTTAGCCGACCAAGCCGGCAACCCGACGCCGGCTCACGTGCTTTCGACGCCCACGTTAGTCGCATGGTTTGAATCGGCGGTATCCCAAGCCATGTTGCCGTACCTTTCCCCGAATCATCTTATCTTGGGCGCCCACATCGAAATTCGTCATCGTCGTCCAACTCCACCCGGCCACGACGTCCGCGTACATGCGCTTTTGCTGGCCCAAGAGGGGAATAAAACCACGTGGCAACTCCAAGCCCACGATGAAGATGAACTCATCGCTGACGGTACCGTGGTTTCGGCACTGGTTGATGCTGACGCTTTCGCTGAACGTCTTCGCCTAAAAGAGAAACGTTTTTTGCCCCTATGACGCGGGACCGGCTGCTCTGAGGCTCGCCACCAGCGCCTCCGCCGTCGCTAGGTTGGTCGCTACCGGAATGCCTCGGACATCACTAATCCGCAGTAGGGCAGAAACGTCAGGCTCGTGCGGATGGGCAAATAATGGGTCGCGCAAGAAAAACAGCCAATCCATTTCGCCTTCGGCGATCTTGCTGCCCATCTGCTGGTCGCCACCCTCCGGTCCCGCCATAAAGCAATGAACGGAAAGCCCCAGGCGATCGGTCAACAATTGACCGGTGTGTCCTGTGGCGTACAATGTGTGCTGGCAAAAAACGTCTCGATGGCGCCCAATGAATGCCACCAACTCCTCTTTCTTGCGGTCATGGGCAATCAGTCCTATGCGCAAGGTTGCGCCTCTTTTCTTATCATGTATCTTGCCTCGTTTAAATCCTAGGGTGCATCCACGGGTTGATACCATTGCGGCCACAGTGCAGCGGGAACATGATAGCGATCAAAGACCGTACGCATGAGCGCGGTCAATGGATGCGACCGATGGGGATCTTTGGCCACGACCAGTGAGGTGGTTCGTTGGATGGGTGGCAGCCCAACGACATCCAAGGCGATAAGATCTCCCTGCGCTATATCTTGACGAACCACGGAATCCGGTACCATGGCCACGCCTAGCCCCACCTTGACCATACTAGTGACCACCTCGTGGCTGTTGAACTCCATCAATACCCTGGCGATCACCCCGTGTTGTTCTAAAACCCCATCTACAAACGACCGAAAGCGCGAGGGATTTTGATAGGAAATAAAGTCTAGGTTCGACAAATCAGCTAAGCCCAGAGGGCTAGGCAGTTGCGCCAGGCGCGAAGGAGCCACGACCAGCCGCACCGGATCCGAAAACAGTGGAATAGAATCCACTTGGGGATGGACCATCGGGACGGTGATGATGGCGAGCGCTAACTCTCCGCGAATCACTCCGTCCAAGGTTTGTTGGATCTCTCCAATGTGAACGTGCACCCGCACCCCAGGGAAGGCTTGAGTGAAACTTGACAACACCGTCGGCAAGGTGGACAGGGCTACCGTCGACACGGCACCCACATGAATCTCACCCTGCCCTGGGCGGCCCATCTCCTGTACTGCCTCGGACGCTTGGTCCATCAAGTTTTGGATGCGCTTAGCGTAGTGATAAAGGACCTGGCCGGCGGGAGTCAATTGAATCCGCCGGCCCTTGCGAACCAAAAGCGGCGTGGAAAATTCTGTTTCCAGCGATCTTAGCTGCTTGGTCACCGCCGGTTGGGTCAGCCCAATCTGCTCCGCCGCCCGAGTGATGCCGCCGGCATCCACGATTCGAACGAACGTATTGAGTTGCGTCAACACCATGAGACACCCCCTGAGCGTGTTCATCATTCGCTATGGGTCAAGGTCAGAGCCGTACGACGAGCGGCCCGTTTATCCATCCGAGTTCGACCGATCCAGTCCCATCCCCGTCGGTCTTATCTTTGCGGCCCTTATCACCATCGGAGCGTCCCACCCCTCGACCGATCGACTCTGAGTCCATGACGGCGGCTTTTGGTCTCACGGTTCTCGCCTATCGCTCTCGGCTCCCGGACGGACGGGGACGATAGACATTGAGCCCAATCTTTTCTTCCCGGTCAGCCCCCACCGCAATATTGCCTTCAGTGCTAGCAATGATAATGGTCTTGCCTGACGTCGAAGGTCCAAAACTCTGCGACAGATCCACCCGAATAGTGAGCCAATCTCCATCCAACTGCATTTCCACGTTCTTCATCCACTGGGTACGGGAATTCTTGGTCTTGCCTAGACGACGTGAAAGGCCTAATCAGCGCAAACCACCCCTCTCGTCCCTATTCCCGCTGCTCCTTTCTTGAAAGGCTTAGGTGCTGATTCAGCCACCAGTCGCACGGCAAAGAGAGTCTCAGAAAAAAGCCACAGCACTCCTATGCGCTCCCCTTCCGGGGACAGTCTAGACACGTACGTGCGCATCCCTTGGCAAGAACCGCCCGTCACCGCACCCAGCGAACCGTCCAGTCCGTCCGTGGCCTTTTCTAATACCTATCCTAGCACGACCCCGCGTGGAGGAGGCTGATTTCCTGTCCTATTTTATGGGGCCGAGATTCGATCGGCCTCATCGCACGGATTCGACTACGTCTCGGAATGCCTTCGGTTATAGATCTCCGCATCTTGGACCAACACTTCGACCAAACTATCGAGCAGCGAGTCCGGTTGCCGTTCGGCACGGGTTACCAATTGAATGGATCGGCTCAGATTCATCGCCGCGATCGGCAAGGTACAAATGCCATGCACCGTGATCGGTTGAGCGTCAACAATCGCCAGCGACAGCACGCTCACTCCGACATTATTCGCCACCATGGCCAAAATTGCTCGGAGTGACGACAACTCCATGATAATTTTCAACCCGTCCTCGGGGAATCCCGCGACCGCTAAGGCTTGTTCAAAAATGGCCCGGGTTCCTGAACCCGCTTCCCGCAAGATCCAGTCCAGTTCGAACAACTCATCCAGCGGAACGACCTCTTGACCGGCCAACCGATGCTGATCCGCCACGATCAACGCCAGATGGTCGCGCCAGAGCGGCGTCGAAACAAGTGTCGAAGGAATGCCCCCACCCTCCACCAATCCCAAATCGACTCTGCCAGCGGCAACTTCCTCCATCACCGTCCGGCTATTCACCATCAGAACATGCAAAGGTGCGTCAGGAAATTGCCGCCGAAACCTGCCCAAGGCACTCGGGAGATACAGTTCGGTAGCGGTCTGACTAGCGGCGAGGCGAATTTGACTCATGCCTTTGGCCATCCGTTCGAAATCTCGAAGCACAGCGTTCCATTCGCCCTCAATTCTCTGCGCGGCTCGATACAATTGATCCCCCGCCACCGTTAACTCCATTCCCCGGTGACTTCGCGTAAACAAGACGGTACCAAGATCGTGCTCCAAAGATGACAACTGCTCGGACACTGACGAAGGCGCCAAGTGAAGATAGCGACTGGCTTTGGTCAACTGGCGAAGGTAAGCCACGGCTAGAAAAATCCGTAAGCGGACGTCCATTGAAGCGGCCCTCCCTATCGATTCGTTGATTCCGTTTTAGCGTTCGTCATCGCCGAACGCCAAGACCCCCGTTCCACCCTATCATGAGACTCACGGCGAAGCGAGCCAAGAAAGGATGGTCCTTATTATGAAATCGTTTACTCCCAATTGGTTTACAGTAACCATGGGCACCGGCATCGTCGCCCTCGATGCCTTTTTGCTGCCCGGGGCTCCGATCTGGTTAAAGCATGTGGGCACGGGATTTTGGATAGGCAACATGGCGTTGGTCCTCTTATTTACTCTGCTCTTACTCTACCGAGCGATCACCGATTGGCGTGGGTTCAGAGACATTTTCCATCATCCCCAACAGTCGATGTTTTTCGGCGCGATTCCGATGGCACTCACCACCGTAGTGAATGGGTTCATCGACATGGGGCCCGCACTCCTCGGCACCGACGCCTATCACATAGCTGGCGTATTGTGGATTATTAATGCCGTCATCGCTCTAGCCTCGGCGTTAGTCGTGCCCTATTTTATGTTTACCCGGCATCAGCACGAATTGAACACTATGACCGCAATTTGGCTGATGCCCATAGTGCCCGCCGAAGTAGCGGCCGCCTCCGGCGCGCTGTTACTGCCCCACTTAGCAGCGGCCGGTTTACAGCAAACACTGTTTATCGTGAGCACTTCGCTGTGGGCAATGAGTGTTCCCTTAGCGGTATTATTGCTCGGCGTGTTGTTCCTGCGATTTGCCGTGCATAATCTCCCACCAGCCGACATGGCGATTTCGACCTGGATCAGCCTCGGGACACTCGGCACCGGCATTATGGGACTCGTCTTACTGGGCAACGACAGTCAATTGGTCTTCCCCGCGCTGGCCACGGGATTAAAAGGTAGCGCCATGCTGCTTGCCTTGGTGCTCTGGGGCTTTGGCATCTGGTGGTTCTTACAAAGCATCGCCTTGACGATTCACTACGCCTACCGCCTGAGTCTTCCGTTTAATCTGGGTTGGTGGGGGTTGACCTTCCCGCTGGGAGTCTTTGCCGCAGGTACGGACCTTTTGCTAAAAGCGTTCCAAATGGCCCTGATAAAAGATGCCGCGCTTGTCTTTTTCGGCCTTCTGGTCGCCTTTTGGCTCGTCGTCGCCAGTCGCACCCTATGGCTTCTCATTTCGCCAAAAATTTC
>DAHXNH010000415.1 GCA_027365485.1 Clostridiales bacterium | reverse complement strand
GCTCGACTCTGATGGCGGCACCACCCTGGTCGATGCCGCCATGCTTCGCCAGGGCGACCGCATCGTGGTCGAGCCCGGCGACTTAATTGCCAGTGACGGCGTGGTCTTAAATGGCGTCGGTTCCGTCGACGAATCAGCGATCACCGGAGAGTCTGCTCCCGTGCTGAAAGCGCCCGATGATGCGGTCACCGGAGGAACGATGTTGTTATCCGACCGGCTCATTGTTGAGGTAACGGCAAACCCTGGCGAAACCTTTCTGGATCGCATGATTGCTCTGGTTGAAGGAGCCAAACGTCAAAAAACGCCCAATGAAATTGCGCTCACCGCGCTGTTGGCGGTGTTGACCTTGATTTTTGTGTTGGTGGTAGTCACCCTCGTACCCATCGCCGACTATTATGGTCCCCGCACCACGAATATCCCCATCATGGTTGCGCTCTTAGTCTTTTTGATGCCGACGACCATAGGCGCCTTGTTGTCCGCCATCGGCATCGCGGGCATGAATCGCGTGTCCTTAGTCAATGTTATCGCCAAAAGCGGCCGAGCAGTGGAGGCGGCGGGTGATATCGATACGATTATCTTGGACAAAACAGGAACCATCACCATTGGCAACCGAATGGCTACCGAGTTCTTACCCCTCCCCGGCGTCTTGGTCGACCAATTGGCTGAAGCCGGATTATGGTCGTCTTTAGCGGATACTACCCCAGAGGGGCGGTCGATTATCGACTTGGCACAACGAACCTTGGGCCTCACCAGCCCGCCCTCGCTCTCTGGCGAGCCGGTGCCATTCTCCGCCGAAACCCGGATGAGTGGGATCGACCTCTCCGACGGGTCTCGCATTCGCAAGGGAGCCGTTAGCGCCATTGAAGAACTGCTCCCCTCGCCCACTAGGGACCTCAGAGTGCTCGCGGATTTGGTGGCCAGCGACGGTGGAACCCCCCTCGCCGTCAGCCGTGACGGCGTCGCCTTGGGCATTATTCGCCTCAAGGACGTGGTCAAAACCGGTCTCAAAGATCGGTTCGAGGAGTTTCGCATGATGGGTATTCGGACCGTCATGGCCACCGGCGACAACCGGATTACGGCCGAAGTGATCGCCCGCGAAGCTGGCGTCGACGACTTTATTGCGGAAGCTAAACCGGAAGACAAAATTCGTCTGATTCAGGAGCAGCAAACCTCAGGCCGTCTAGTCGCCATGACCGGCGACGGCACCAACGACGCCCCTGCACTGGCGCAAGCCGACGTGGGCTTGGCCATGAACAGCGGGACCATGGCCGCCAAGGAAGCTGGAAATATGATTGACTTGGACTCCAATCCGACCAAATTACTCGACGTGGTCATGATTGGGAAGCAGCTTCTGATCACCCGGGGGGCTCTGACCACGTTTTCTATCGCCAATGACGTCGCCAAATATTTCGCCATCGTTCCGGCGCTCTTCGTCACCGTCCCGACGCTCAGGGGACTCAGCGCCCTCAACATTATGCATTTAACGACCCCTCACGGCGCGATTTTGTCTGCCTTGATCTTCAACGCGCTGGTCATCCCTGCCCTGGTACCGTTTGCCATCCGTGGGGTGCGTTACCGCGCTGAGAGTGCGGCCAAAATGCTGGTCAGAAATTTGTTCAACTGGGGAGTGCTGGGGGTTATCATTCCTTTTGCTGGGATCTTCGCGATTGATAGGATTTTGGGATTGTTTGGGATGGGCTAGACCGATTCGAATGGCAAAGCATGGGTCGAACGCACGAAGGGAGATTACATGATGCGATACCTCCGCCCTATCGTAGTGGCTACAGTGGGTCTTTGGCTCATCGTCGGACTCGCCTATCCGTTGGTGATGACCGGGGTCAGCCAAATCTTCTTTCCCCGCCAGGCGAACGGAAGTGTGGTCACCGTAAATGGCCGGGTGGTAGGGTCAGAGCATGTCGGCCAGTACTTTAACCAAAAGGCCTATTTTTGGGGCCGTCCGTCGGCCACCAATCCGCCTGACAATCCGTTGGGAGTCGGCGCCAGCAACCTTGGGCCTACCAATCCTAAACTGATTGGGCAGATCCGGGTTCAAATTCAGCGTTTACGAGCGGCCGATCCGGGCTTGAAAACCTCTCAGATTCCGATTAGTTTGGTGGAAAGCTCCGGTTCCGGGATCGATCCCGACATCACCGTCGATTCGGCCCTAATCCAAGTTGCTCGGGTTCACCGTGCCACCGGTATTTCCGAACCCCGGTTGCGGGACATGATTCATCAAGCCACTAAAGTCCCGCTGCTAGGATTCATCGGAGTGAGACGGGTAAATGTGCTGGCTTTGAACCTCGCCGTCTATCGCCATCTGTATCAGCGATAGGCGGCTAAGGTGAACGAGATCCCATTCGGGACGGGAGTCTCTCTAGTTTCGCCGAGTCCTCCCCGGCCGGGCCTCTTAAAGCCGTGACTCCCGCCGACCTGGGTCTCAGGGTCAAGGCAGCGTCCCGTGGGGTAAGAGGGCCGTGCGCGAGAACCAGTGGAAAGACCAAGGCTTGGACAAGGAGGAATCATTGTGCACTTAGCAGTCATGACATCGGGCGGAGACGCTCCGGGAATGAATGCCTGCATTCGCGCCATCGTACGGCAATCGATTTATATGCACCACGACGTGTGGGGGGTGTTGCGCGGTTATGACGGTCTACTCGCAGGCCACCGACGTCGTTTGGGACTCGGTTCCGTAGCCGACGTCATTAAGACAGGAGGAACCTTTCTTCGCACCGCGAGATGCCTCCCGTTTTTCACTACCGAGGGGCAAGCCCAAGGCCGAGACCGTCTTCGCGAATGGGGCATCGATGGGCTCATCGTCATCGGCGGAGACGGATCCTTGCGCGGCGCTCTCGCCCTGCACCAACTCGGGGTTCAAGTCATCGGCATTCCCGCAAGCATCGATAACGACATCTACGGGACGGACTCGGCGATTGGATTTGATACCGCCATCAATAATGTGACCCAGTCCATGGACAAGCTGCGCGACACCGCCAGCAGCCATGAGCGAGTCTTTGTGGTGGAAGTCATGGGGCGAGAGAGCGGGGCCATCGCGGTTGCGGCGGGAATGGCTGGAGGAGCCGAAACCATTGTGATTCCCGAAGTTCCGACGAACTACACCACCATGATTGCCCGACTCAAGCGCTCGTATGCCCGAGGCAAGCGGCATAGTTTAATTGTGGTGGCCGAAGGCGCCGCCCACGGTGAAGACGTGGCCCGCGCCGTTCAAGAGCAGACCGGTTACGAAGTTCGACTCACCGTTTTGGGACACACCCAGCGTGGCGGACCGCCCACCGCCTTGGACCGAATCTTGGCATCGCGCTTAGGTGCCGAGGCGGTCCAACTCTTCCAGGAAGGTCAATCGGGGGTGATGGTCGGATCCAAATGTGGATCGCTGATAACCACCCCGATGGAGGACGCGGTAACCCAACACAAAGATCCCGACTTAGACTTAGCCCATTTAGCCGCCGTATTGGCCATTTGATTCGATCCTCTCCAATCCGCAAGCGGTTCGCACCAGCCGATTGGTTCCGCAATCGGCTGGTCTCGGGACAACTCCTACCTGGGGCGTCTCAGCAACCATGCGCTGACCGTCAAGGCGATGCTGGCATACAGTAAAAATCCCAACCACTCACTCCAGGATACACTCGGCCCAAAAAACACCAATGGCTTTAGGATGGCCAACGGCGCGGTGGACGGCAAAATCCACAAAACCAGAGACCAAGACTTTAGCGATGCGACGGGCGCCATCCCCAAAAAGAGCACCCCCATCATCAAAAGATTGCCAAATAGACCCGCTAACGCCTCGTCTGGTGCTAACAAGCCGATAATCGTGCCGATGGCTCCCATGGTCAGGCCAACCACCAGCATCAAGACAATGGCTAGCGGAGCCAGATGCATCGGCACGTGGTCGAGGGCGGAGCCTTCCAAGGCCACCAGCAGGACTCCAGGCCAAGCAAACAGACCGTACATGCTGGTCATGGCGATAATCAGCAGGGTCAACGAAATTGGCATCACTCGGTAATGGTCGAGCGCTTGGCTTACTTTGAGGAAGGAGACATACTGCGACAACGTGACGATGGTGGTCAACGACTCTGCCAGGATCATGGCTCCGGAAATAATGTGCAATCGTTCTAGTTGCGCCATGTGAGGATTCATGAGATGGAGCAGCAACACAATCCCCCCCGGCATCATTGCGCTCACCATAATATAAGATCGCCAGCTTTGGCGCAGTCGCGCCAATTGCATTCGCAGCAGTACGATAAACATTGTCCCGAAATCCACACTGCGCCCGCTCATCATTCACTCCCGCCTTGCGGGCGGTCGGGCGCACTTTGCTGACGAATCGGGATTAATTCCATTAACAGTAAGGGAGTTAAAAAAATGGTACAGAAATCCCGTATTCTTTCTGGTTGGTCTTATTCAACCGATTTTCTGGATCGTTTTATTTGGTAGTGCCTTTGATATAGCAAAATTATTGGGACCTGC
>DAHXNH010000388.1 GCA_027365485.1 Clostridiales bacterium | reverse complement strand
GTCCCCGCGGTCAAATGGCGCCCGTAACGGGCGAGGGGCCCTCTTTATGATGGTGTGCCTCCCGGCTTTGACCCCGCGGCCCACGATCTATCGCGGGCTACAGGGCTATTCCTCCCTTCCGCTTTACCACTTTTGACATTTTCCCAAGACAACACACAGTGGATTGGGCGGTCATGCTTAGGGACCCCTTAGATCCTCGTCTTTCGGTCCTCCAAACTCCGCGAGTTTCATGGCGTTCGATCCGCTGCTTAGCCATGGTTGTCCCAACTCGCCAGGGGAAATCACCCGGTCCTTCCGTAAGCCAGTGGACTCCGACTGGTCGAGGCTGAAGGATCTGGGTCTGTCTGTTCTCAATTCAGCCCGTGACGAAGATACCTAAAGTTTTCCGTTTCGACCATTTGTTCCGAAGGTCAGCGGCTTTTCAAAACCGAAAGTTTGACCCGCGAGCAGTATACTCGTGCCTACTGACGCGTTGACAAGGATTCGCTTGCCACGTCTCGTAGGGAAGGCGGTGTTGGTTCTATATCGCGTTCCGCGTCCTCGAGGCAAAGAAGTCCCGCTCTTGCTCTGGCAATATGCAGAATCCGGTATCTGTCAGAGCTGGGATTATACAAGCTTCGCAGGTGGCCAAGGGCTCGACCTGGATGGAAGCGATAGCACCCACGCGGAAACGCACATGTTCACAATCAACGCGGGAACACGAGGCTCCGAAGGGGAATCACCCCTTCCGGGGCTATCGATATCACGATATCAGTTCTGAGGTCCAATTGATCCAGTGTTTTCCACCATCCACTGTCATCCAGAGCTTCGCGTGCTGGGTGCCTGGTCCGTTCCAGATCCATCCGACGCGTCGATTGAGAAAATCAATGGATTGGTTCGGGGTAAGAAAGCTGGCTCGGCTTTGCACCGTCCAGGTTCTTCCGCCATTGACCGACCGCCACAGTGCTGCTCTCTCCTCATCCCAAATTATTTGACCACGAAGCACCTCGACGCCATCGCTGAGACAACTCTTCCCGGGAACGGCTCGGAGCCAAGACCATCGTAGACCATGGTCGTCTGATTGCATGACTTTGCTCCCGTTCGTTGCCGCTATGAGCGCGTGCGAACCCGAAAATGAGGCGAGTGGCCCTCGGGTGGACCGAAAGGCCTGCGCGATCTCAGGCGCAGCAGGAACCGATACGCGGGTCCACACCCGGCCGCCGTCCATCGTGTGCATTAGCGCAATGTGAAGCGGGGGAACACCACGGTTTTCGACGAGCCAACCGGAAGTTGGGCTCGTAAACGTGACGAGAGCAGCCACCATCGGTTCGGCTATCTGGTTAACGCGAGTCCACGAGCGTCCGCCATTGGTGGTCCGCCACAGTTCCATTCCCTCGGGGGACATCCCCGCACCCGCTCCACCATCTGGCCCAAAGGCCAGCCAGCCATCGTGTACGTTGACAAAGGCCGCTTGGTCCACAATCGGGTTAGAAACTGCCGTGTCCGAGAGTTTCGGCAGTTTCACCGTCCACTGCTGCCAGTGTACCCCGCTGTCGTGAGTCACGCTGAGGAGTATCGTGCCCGTGCCAGCGGCGGAGACGGAGAGTTCTCTGTCGCGGTCCACGCCGTCGATCCGCTCATGAAGTCGGTTACGGTATTATGGGGAAGCGTCGGCCATCCCCCTTCGGTATTGAACGTCACGTGAGAAGGGGTCACAATGCTCCACTCGTGACCTCCATCGGTGGTATGCAAGAGTTGGCCGGTAAATCCTGGGGTGGGGTGCGTCTCATACTCGTGTACGCTCCAACCTACCTGGCTCGATTCCATGATTAACTGCTGAATGGCTATAGGTTTCGAGGGACTGGCGGCCTGTGTCTTGGTAGGACACGCGATCAGCAGTGTGCCTACCACGGTTACCAACGGGATAGCCGCCCAACGTTTGATGAGATTACCCCAGGGAGATCGCATAGGAGCCGCCAAATATTAACATGCGATTGTTGGCTCCGAAGTCTTGACACCTGGTCGGATGGTATAGTTCCATTGCTGATTTTGACCTTCTGGTCGCTCGATATTCAGGCTGGCCATCTCCTTGTCTTTCACCACCATTCCTGTTTCATAGGTGCCCGTATCTAGCGCTGCCTGGACCCTAAGCCCCGTTTTGGTCGTGGTGTGACGAATCAGATTCACGACCATTTCATAATTGATCAGCGGGCGACCACGCCAATTGATGCTAATCGCCGTTGCGACACGAGGATCCACGGATGGAGTGGGTGCGTAGAATGGAGGCCCGGATGGTTCGGGTGCGCACCCCAGGTTTGTGCTCAACGGACCTGACCTTGCCCTGACGTG
>DAHXNH010000258.1 GCA_027365485.1 Clostridiales bacterium | reverse complement strand
TTGGGTAAGGCTCGGGGCCAGAGCGGGCAAGAGACTCATCCAATGGCCTCGTGCCGCTTCTCGTAAAGCATTGACGTCGATGCGTGATACAATTGAAGAGGATGTACCTTGGTTGGGCCGCGCTTTGACGAGCGCGGTTTTGCTAGTCGGCAACTTTCTTCCACCCGCCTTCCCACCGGGCCCCGCCATTGGCGATCCACGCGTCCAAAACATCGACATCGACCCGAATGGATCGGCCCACGTACACGCAAGGGAGAAGGTCCTGTCGGATCAAATCGTAAGCGCTACTTTTGGGAATGGATAGGCGTCGGGCCACCTCTCCGACGGAAATTAAACTGGTCATGGGTTGTACCTCCTAGAGAAGTCGGCTCGTACTCAGCCGCTACTTGGGAGTCTAGCGTGTGAGGATATCGGGATCTATTAACTTAGGGCGAGATCGTGAAAAGTTCTTGATGTCACCTCACCAGCAGGCCGACCAAGCTACCCATCTGTTTGATTGCCCTCCAGACGCGAACTGCGGTGACAAGAGTGCCGGATCGTTCGTAAATGCAGAGATGGCTTTCGCTGAGCACTTGATAGCGAGCGAGCCATTCCAATCTTTCGGCCAAAGTCGGACCGCCCTCGCGCTCAACGAATTTTGGTTCGGGTTGTTCGAGACGTTGTGTAACCTCGTTTTCTACGGCGTCCAAGCATCTATCCAGCCATCGTTCGAAATCTGCCGTAAGACGCAGCTTAACCGCACGGCGGCTTTCCGATAAAGACACCGGGAACGACGGATAGCTAAAATAGCGCAGGGGTTCGACGACCACATGTCCCTCAGGTAGCCATGCTTTAGGGCCGGGAGACCAGGGCTCGTCGACGGGCCGACCGCTAAGGTCCGGTTGGGATCCGATCCACTTTTGGAGGTAACGACCACGAACGGTTCCGGCAGCGAAGCCGAAGATCCAGTCGTCCTTATCCGGATCGACTGCGGCAAGGTGCCATCGCGCTTGCCATGCCTGGATGCCGTCTTGAAATGTCTGCATCTCTTCAGGGGTCGGGTCGTCCTCTGTGCCCACGGACTCTGGCAGCAGAGGATCGCAGGTTTCCAGGAGGTCATCGAAGCACCGATCCTCGGTCAAGCGGTTGAGGTGGTCGAAAAAGATCCGCCGAGCGGCATCCCGGACGACGGATCGCCCTAACCGGGTATAGTCACCGTGTGGAGGGATGGACCCGTGATCGTCGTCGCGTCCCTCATCGTCGTCTTGCAATGGGATCACCTCGCGAGTGGATGGTGAGGCCAGAACCGCCCGAAAAGCCACTTCCTGGGATTCGGTCAGTGCGCCAAAAAAGCGCCAAATGGATCGCACTCGTCCGAACTCTCCTCATGATAGCAGACAAGGAGGTGCTCGGAAAGCCTGACTCCGCAAGCCTTCCGGGCACTCCGCGAATCTCTGCCAAACTGGGCCAACGCACTGGGGAACAGACTACGAATCAAGAGGCCAGAGGTTCAAGTCCTCTCGGGCGCACCAAATTTTTTGAGGCAGAGCAATGGTTTCAAGGATTTCACCATAGGATTCGGTGCCAGATTTTCCTCTTGGGGCCAGCCCGGTGCCAGCTTAAGCAGAGACAACCTAGTGTAAGAGAAGGAATTTCTGAGAATTTTATGGGGAATTCTATTTTTTATTAGGAAAAATTCTCCCCTTTGTAATTGTGTGATCTTGTCCGTGATATTCATGGCTTGCTTCTGTGAGGTTT
The DNA here is from genome assembly GCA_027365485.1 of Clostridiales bacterium. Lineage (GTDB taxonomy): Bacteria > Bacillota > Sulfobacillia > Sulfobacillales > Sulfobacillaceae > JAMCVM01. Next base: position 1,480 of record DAHXNH010000258.1, on the reverse strand, counting down.
CTCCTCGGTTTCAAAAAAATAATCAGGTATTTCCCCTTATTTTCCCTCATATTGTTGCACGAGACTGTGCCGACAACGCTATGATGACACTACGAAGTGGGTTAGATTAGCGCTTGAGGAGTCGGTCGTCTAAATGGAGTTAGTATTTATTGTCGTGTCTAATCAACTATTACCGAATTTGCCAACGTCCGTTACATTGGGGCCGCAACAAGTAGTAATTGTTAGCCCTGTTTTGATGTTACGTCCTAAGCACGTCCCAACGCAATTTTCGTTTGCTGTGACTATCGGTCTCCGTGGATTTGACATATCTGCAACTACGCCACCTAAATTGCATTGGAAGATTGTTGCCCCGAATGGGCAAGAAATTTTTGATAGTCCCATCATGCCGTTGCAGAGTCCTAGCCTTATTCCTGAAGGGATTGAGCTTCTGCCGCCGGAAGAGGCTAATATTATTCTAGGTTTGAATATACAAAATTTAGATATTCCTGAGCAAGGCAATTACAAAATTATCGTTTATGTCGATGATAAAGAAATTGGGAGCCAGAATGTACCAGTTCGCGTTCAACCAAAAAACACAAAAGGGTTCGATGCAAATGGCGAGTGATATTTTTGTCATGCCAGGTATCGTCAGTGGTTCTATGGTATGTGAACCGTCCATGATGGATATACTAATGTCTGACGGAGTCAACGTAGTTGAGGGGGGTAGCTGGTTGGCTAGTATTTTTAAAGTAGCCAAAGAGCAAGCTATCCAACTAAGCAATCAAGTGGTGATGGTTTTTAATAACGGTCAGCCGATAGTTCTACCCACATGGGAGGAAGATGAGGCTACTGTGGCTAATAGCTTGGGATTGGAAGGATATAATATTTCCTTTAAGGACTCTCCGGGAGTGAAACATCTCTTAGATCAATATCCTTCGTTTCGATTGGCTCTGAACCATATTTATCAAAAGGCCACCATGCTATGGAGGGATCAGATTCCCTTTAAACCCAATCTGTTACTTGATCAAGATGATGAAGGTCCAGTACTTGTGATTGAATTTCCCGGAAATGTTCCCGAAACCGATGCTGATCGTCTCTGGGAACTCATGTCGTGGAGATCGGATCAAGACCCACAAGGAGTGGCCACTTTGCCCGTGATTCTTACCATGGGTTATAGCGAATCATGAGCGACTACAAATGGCAACCATTCTATCGGTTTGCGACCTCCTTAATGCAGTCAGATAGTCGCATAGCCGAACCTATTATGTAGCATATCATCAGGCTTGGATATTTTGGCTATTTGCAATCTATGGTTGCATGGTCTCCTGCCTCGTCTCACGGGATTCAACCTGTTTTGTGCAAAATCTGGTTGATTGGGCCTTCGGAATCATCCGCTGTATTGTGCAAAACATGGTTGGAATCGCCGCGTGATTCGGGGTGCTTAATGCATATTCGGGCCGGAATGCGCACTAAGTTTGTCGAAACATTTTATCACGACTCA
>DAHXNH010000342.1 GCA_027365485.1 Clostridiales bacterium | reverse complement strand
CGACGCCGGGGGAATGACGCCAGGCAGGAATCCACATAATTCCCGGAGTTGCCCGTTTCGTGCGAGTTCGCGGCGCAAACTCTCGATGGTCGGATGTTGAAAGACGATGCCCGCGAGCAACGAATTCCACACGGCGCGGACAGGATAGTCGTCCCGGCCTTTGCCCCGTTCCTTTTCTAACACCCGCATTAACGCTTCATCGGGCAAGACGTTGAGGACGAGTAACAGGCGTTCGAGATCGCCCAGCGGCTCGATCTGCGCCCACGAAAACAATGATATCTGCGGAATCTTGGCCATAGTAGTGCCTCCTTAGGCGAATGTCTAGGGAACTATTCGCCATCGATCGCCAATTTTCCATTATTGCCCGAGCATTTCGTGCGATCGTTCGGATACCCGAGAATTGACGAGTAGGGCCGCGATTGGGAGCAAGGGCATGGACGGCGGGTGGTACGTTTCGGAGGAGGATTTGAGTCGGCGGTCCAGTCCACGTTTGTACGTCATGTCTGTCATGTCTGTCATGTATACCACCCCCATGTCAGACTTCCGGTAGTGGAGATGATGCTCGATAGTCTGCCTCGGGCTAAACGGATCGCAGCCGTAGGCGCCCGGATTTTCCGCGGAAATCGTTGGGGTGAAATTTTGGCCCAGCCCCATTGCCGATGCCTGAAACCCGCATTCTTTGGTGAAAACGTGGGGGAAAGTCAATTTTACCCGGCCCTGAAACCCTTGCCTACCGCGGCTTTTCCAGCAACAGAAAAAGCTCAAACCGGTTAACTTGCCCAATTTCGTGCAGCCAGGGGGCGATGCTAATTGTTACCCACAAGCCCACGATTGATTAGTTGCGACCAATATTATCGGAATTCCTCTAGTTGCTGCGTAGAAACGGGGCCCAGAATGATGCCAACGGGGACCCACGGTGGCGGTATTTTGGGAGCAAAAACTTCCGAGTTGTGCAATTTGCTACATTAGCGAGATAAAGTAGGATTCAACACAGCTATGGATCATTGGCAAAGCCCGACCTATACAATGCACCAATAGTGATGAGCTACCGCCAAGATAATGACCAAACTGTTACCGGATTCCAATCGGTAACCCATGGGTGTATTACCGCCTCGCCTTTCTGTACGCTGAGTCAGAGAAGCGGCATTAGGCCACCCATTGGAAGTCTAGACGATGGGTCCGACTCCACCGTACCAGTTGCTGGTTGCGCGACATTGTGACCACACTGGCCAACGCCACCGATCCCGCCTTCGACCAGCTCATGCCCTGATGTTTTTGTCGCCCAGCCACGCACAGGTCGTTGGCTTTCTCCCCGCGATTACTCGAGTTCCGAAGGCCCAGTTGCTTGCGGAGGGCATAGCAGGGGATATAGTCCTGGTTGCGCTCGAAATAGCCGATCAGCGTCTCGACGGACTGCCCGGGCTTGATCTTCTCGGGGTCGAGGTCCCGTAGGTATACTGCGCGCGGGTCAAACTTGACGGTTTGAGACCAAAGCCTAGTTCGTCCCAACACATTGCTAAATAAGGGCCACCCGATCCAGGTCTTTCTCCTAAAACGAAAACTTTGACCCGCGCGCAGTATAGGCGATGGCCGCGTCTACGCGGCCGCGCCAGAGCAAGGTCAGCAGCCGCGAGAGCACGGCATTGCGAATCTTGGAGCCGCGTAAGATGGTACTGAGTTCCTTGGCACATTTCTCTTTCAGGTGAACCCAATCAAGAATGATGCGTTTTGACCCCAACCAGGCCAATCGCTCGAGAATGGCTGCGTGGAGGGTCCGCTGCCCGTCAACGAAAAATTGAAGATAATGGGTCGAGAGCACGCCGTTGGAGAGCAAAAACGCCACCAGGAACCGCAGTACCGAGACGGTTCCGAATCCATTGAGGATATACCAGCCCGCGGTGGTTTGGACATGGGCAATCGTAATGTGCACGAATTGGCGAGGCTTTTTCGCCGGAGTCTCGGCTTCTGGCAGAGAGGCCGTGGGGGCTGGCGAGACTTGCGAGGTCGGTGGTTCGTCGGACCCCCGAGGACGTTCGCGGTGGAGTTTTTGCTTTTTCACCCCGACATCGTCGATGGATACGTTGACCACGCGCGTCGGCTCCTCATAAAACTCCTTCGCCGCGTCCAAGGGAATCTGCAAGGCTTCAGGGCGCGTGGCGTTATACGCCGCGAGGGATTCTGCCACCTGGGCTTGGGGCAAGCAGGCATCGGCCATGGGTAACGCCTTCACCTCCGTAGCGGCCAGCGGCTGTCCTTCGGTGGCAGAGCCGTGGGCGGTGAACACCTCTTGGGTCCGTTCCTCCGTCTAGCTTTGCATCGCCGTGCCCTCGCGTTCAACAAAGGCCGCCACCGTCCGGACCGGCGTTGGGTCGATCTCCTCGTGGCGAACCCTATTGAAGAGGGTCACCGCCTTCCGATACGACAGGTCACCGGTCGTGCTGAGCATGAGCTCGGTCATGCCGGCGGTGCGATAATATTCCCGCGGCCCAAGGGCCGCGAACAGGTCGGTCGCACTGTTCCACACCATTTCTGAGCCGATGGTCAGCGCATAGGTGGGGAAGGTAAGGCGGCCGATTTCCCCGTCGACCCGGTAGGGAACGGCATTCACGGTCAGATTGCCACCCAGGCTCGCTTGGGCTTGCTGAGCTTTCTTGTGGGACAGGGGTTTCAGGTAGGTAGTCGTGAGGGTGCGAGTTGCTCCTTCCCTCCAACGTAAGACCCCCTCTTCCACCTCGTCGATGATCCGATTACTATCCTCGGGCAGTTCTATTTCGAGAGCCACAGGATCCACTGCGACTATTCCATCGTGATCGATAATGTTAATCGTGAGCCGTGCAAGCATGGTCGCATTCCTCCCTTCCTACCACCATAAGGGAGGATTGGTTCTTACGCACTTTTTGTCATTGAGGTTTTACGGGTTTGGATATATGCAGCTGTTAATAGGGTGTTAATGCGTTTGTTCTTTGAATCCAGGAGAAAATTTGCTGCATATCACTAGCCGAGCGAGACCCTGAGCTTTTA
>DAHXNH010000339.1 GCA_027365485.1 Clostridiales bacterium | reverse complement strand
GACCTATGCGTTGGGGGATCGAGAATATGAGACGGGTTGAACTCTAGACTGCATTGTCTGCGCAAGAGCGAGAAGCTCTTATGCTCCGTTAAGTTCGGCCTTGCCTGGTCATTTGGACAGCCTGGACCACGGCCAAATGGCAGACTCTGGCCATATCAGAAAGTGCGTAAGAGCCGAGGATTTTCCAATTGTCCATACCTATACTGAGTCCTACGTTATCTCGCTAACGTAGCGAGTTGCGCAGCTCGGATATTTCACGTGATCCGGATGGGCCGTACTGGTCTGAGGGCCGGGCGCAACGCCCGCGATGCCCATTTCCTGCAGAATCCGTTTCCGATTTACAGTGTGGCCGTCGGCCACCCTTAGGGCGGTGATCCGTCGAGAACCACAGAACGGAGGATCCGTATCGATCTTGTCAATGCGATGTTTCATCGCCACTGCTTGGGGACCCGCCCGACGGGCCTGTCATAGAGACTCGTCCGGTTGAGACTGAGTAATGGGGCCTCGAGGCTCACCGGTACACTCTCGGGCTCGGCGTCCAATCATCGAAGTCGTTCAGCGCCTGAGAGGGTCGGGGCCAGATTCTTTTGAGCCACTCGAGTGGAGTGGTAAGTTTCCCAATTTGGGCGTACAGTTCGGCAACTTGCTCCTCGTGTTCGCGAGCTTGGCGTTGTAGATCGTGGGATTCGGTGAACAAACGAGGAAAGCTCTCCAGGGCCTGCCGCTTCCAGCGATGTAATTGTCCCGGATGAATGCCGTGTTCGGCAGCAATCTCGGTCACATTTTTTTCTTCTTTGAGGAGTTCTAAGGTCACTTGCGCCTTAAACGTCGGAGTATGTGTTTTCATCGAGTATCCAGTGTAACACTGGAGGGCCTCCCAGATTGTCTGGATTCCTGGGTCCGCTATAAGGCGACGATGCATAAGCCATGCAACAGAAGGCTTAAGGCGTCGTCAGAGATGTGGGATTGTAGTATATTGGGTCTAAGAGCCGACGATTTACGTGCGGTCGTTGAGAACATCTTATAGACAAGAAAGGCGAGGAGGAATGCTCATGGCGATGTCACGGGACCACCTACACCGCATGATTGATGCCGTGCCAGACGACCAAGTGGAGCAGGTTGCGAGAAAGATGGCAGAACTGATTGTGCCCGACGACGAAGATGCCCTGACTGCAGACGACGCGTGCGCCGTCGCAGATGCCAGGGCGGAGGATAAGCGCGGTGAGTCTATTCCCTTAAAGGATTTATTGCGCGAGTTAAACTCTGAGGAAAGCGGTTGTGTATGAAGTTGTTGTGAGTAAGCAAGTGCGGAAATTCTTGTTGATGCAAGACGTAGCCATCCGTCGTCGCCTTAGCCACGCTTTGGTTACGTTAGCAGAAAACCCTTTTTTAGGTGACGTGAAAAGACTGCGAGGTCAGGATGGTCTGTAACGGAAAAGATTTGGCTCCCGTAGAATATTGTACGAAGTCAAAGAAACTCGATCGATGGTCCTTGTGATCAAGATAGCCTCGCGGAACGATGTGTACAAACGTCTAGGATAGGCTTACAAATCGCCATGTGTTGACCAACGAGTACGAGAGCCATCCAGGATAATCTTTGCGCGAATAGCGAATTTACCGCGTTGTGTGTGATTGGGCGACTGCCAAAGAACAACTTAACTTTGGTTCCAATCCGGGGGCGCACAACGTGAAGATTGTCTATGCCACCGAGGCAGATTATGAATCAATGCCCCGTCAAAGCACGGCAAACCCTTGTGATTTCACCGTTTTTAAAGGGAGTGAACATACATCGATCGATTTGTTAAACTCCCTTTTCGCACCCTGGAACCTAGCGATATATCCAAGGGTTTGCTACCCAGATGGAAGCCAGGCCAAGGCATGAATTTTCACCTCCAGGAGCAAACAGGCGAGGCGCTCGACCCAGGTCACATCATCGGTCCCCACGACTCGGCGCACCTGCTGCTTGTGTCGAACGCGAGATACCTGAATTTTGGTCAAAATCTCTTTGATCCGTTGCGTGGTCACGGCGGGCTGCAATTGTCCGTTGGGATAGGGAAGCGAGACGCCCCACCGCTCAGCGTTGCGGCGAGCGATCGCTTGCATCACCTGCCAGATCAGCACCGGCATATAGACGAGGTAGACATAGGGAGTGATTTTGGCTGGTTCTTTGAGAAAAAGAGGAGCCACCCCCAGTGGGCTTTTCAGGATGTGATGATCCTGTTCGACGGCTGTCTGTCGTTTATACGCGACCAGGGTGTCTTTGGCGGAGTGCTCGGGGGCGTTTGCAATCAGCACGAACAGACTCTGGAGCATGGTCTCCTGCTCGACGATCTCCTGGTTCGCTACCCCTCGCGTAATCTCCCAGTACCACTCGGTGACGGTTTCCAAACCCCCGCCGCCTTGGCGGCGATGGCGACGCTCCACCTGTTTCAGTTCTCCCGTGCCCGTCCACCACTTCCAGGCGGCCGAGGTCGTTTGCTATTGGATCCACGCTTTTTGGGCATCTGCTTCGCAGTGGAAGAACATCCTGTGCAAGTGCTTCGCTTCCCGATCCCACCGGGCCCCCAGATCGGCTTGGTGGACCAGCACTTGGGCCCGAGCTTTTTTGACCAATGCCGAGGACTTCACCACAATCAAGCGCACCGCGTGGTCATGGATGGTTTCCACCGTTTCCCAGACCTGGTAGGTGGCTGACTTCGGTTCGTTCGCCAGCGTGCCTAACGCGGTCCAGTCCGCTGCGTCTATCGCGCGTAGTTTCACCGTTTGCCCCACCTTGAAGGTGTTGGGCAACCGGGAGACAAACCAGACATCTTCCTCGTACAGCAGATCTAACGTTTTCTGATGAATCGCTTTACAATCCGCCACAAACAGGATTCTGGCCGGGGCTTGCAAGAGCCCCGGCAATTCCCGGAGGGTCCGGTGGCTCCACACGGTATCGTCGAAATTGCCATCATTCACGTCGACTTGGATCGGAATGCCATCCGGCCGGGCGACGTTCCCGACCACTAATTGTTTACAGTCCTGGTGGCCATCCTTGTTATGCCCGTAGGCTGGGCGGGCCACGGCGGGAGGAGGTAATTGGCTCGGATCGGGAGACGACTCGTCCTCCTCCGGCGGTTCGAGGGCGTCGGCCCCGGGGTACTTCTCATAGAGGGTGAGTGTGGAGGTATCGGCATGGGCTTCCGTGGTGGGCGGGAGATCCCATTCGGTAATCATCGCCCGACTCAGTTCGGCGAAGCGCGCCCGGGAATCAGCCTCTTGCAATTTCACCAGGGCGCGGCCCAACGCGTCGTCGGTGAAATCGGCGGGCTCTACCCCGGCCCCGAAAAGAACCCGCAGTCGAACATTTGATAGAATTCGGCGACTTGGTAGAGCACCTGGGGATTCACCAAAAAGCCTAGGATCAGCGCGACCAACCGGATTCCCGGACTGAGGTTGCATTGGGTGGGATCCCACTTGTTGGCGCTAACTAGTTTTGTCATCACTTCCACTAACTTTCATGCCATCAGATAGACCACAGATCAGAGCCAGACGTAAAGTCGAGATCAGCCCAAAGGGCTGGGATTCGCTGATTGACGCACGCAGAAAACCCACTGCC
>DAHXNH010000268.1 GCA_027365485.1 Clostridiales bacterium | reverse complement strand
AATTATCGGAGCAACTCCCTAAAAAACCGCAAACTCCACCCCACGTTTTTACCAAAACATGCGGGTTTCAGGCACCGAAAAGGGGGCTTGCCCAAAATTTCACCCCAACTATTTCCGCGAAAAATCCGGGCGCCTACGGCCGTGGTCCGTTTAGCCCAAGGCAGACTGTCGAGCATCATCTGTTACGGACTAAGATAATTCCTGACCTTGATTGGGGGTTGAGGATTGTGACTCTCAGCGACCCGTTTGGATAGCCGATCTCTGAGGTTTGGATATCCGTGTATAATACCTAAAGAAGGGGGCTGAAACAGTGAAATTTTGGGAAGCGTTCGGACACCATGTATCGGCAGCCAATGCCGAGCTCACAGGTTATCGCTTGGTGGGTGGGCAAGTTCTTGACGTCCTCGAACAACTGCGCCAGGTGGCCGTTCCCCAAGCTCATGCTTATATCGAAGTGGGACGATGTTTGGAATTGTTCGCCGACACTCTGGTCGAGCCATATCTAGCCCATCAACCGGCACCGGGCTTGCCCAATTGGGTCCAAAACCAAGCTCTGCATTTATATCGACCGATTCCTCCGCTGGTGACGGCCGCCAAGCAAGAGGCGATCGACCCTGGCGGTCCGCGTGATATCGCACTTCCGTGGATTTTGACTGGGCGCGCGCCAAACGCTGACCGCGAGGACACCCAAGTGTTTTACCATTATTTGGCTGCAGTTAAGGCCGTGATGGACCATGCCGAAGTCTTCTTGTCGGACTTAGGCGAAGCAAAGAAGGCACGGCTTTACCTGGCGGAAGCCACCACTAATTACGATTCGGCCCGATACTTGCTGGATAACAACCGCGATCTTCCTCGCGCCCACAAGGAGTCGCTCGACGACTATCTATGGACAGCCTTCGGGTATGCCGTTGGAGCAGTCCAAGAGGGGTGTATACCGGGAATTTACCGGGATCTTGATATTGACACGGTGTTGGAATCTCGTCATGCTTCCGCTAGCCCCGTCAACGGGCTGCAACCCCAGGTCTTTTCCCAGAATATTATTGACCTCGCTCAAGCATGGGACGAAGCGAGCCGTCATCATGAAGGGGAGCACCATCACCATCACCATCATCACGAGGAACCTTCTGAGCACCACCATCACCGCGACCGTCAAGATCTATGGTGAGAGCTTGTGCTGATTCAGGGCGAATGCGCGTTGTGCCGCCAGATAGCGGACTGCACTGGCTTTCTCAACTTCGATCTGGCTGACCACCCCCTTGTCGTATGTGGGCAAGGCGGCCCGTCTTTGTGGGGTGCTGGCCCATATCCAGTCCGATATGGCCCGGGCACCAAGGACCAGAGCTGAAGACCTTGGGTCTTATGGCGATGATCTTCATAGCGAATGCTGATCATCCTGGCGGGGATTCTCAGGAGGAACTCCATGGAGCTTTGCTTGCAAAGACTTCGCCCAAGGCCTTCAACCTGGCCGCCATTGCAGACGGCACGTCCTCCTTGAGCTTTTCAAGGCGCAACTCTCACTGGAACCGGCCCCAACGGTCCGCGTCACCTTATACGAACGTTCATTGCCTGGCTCGCCACGATCGTGGCGAGATTGTGCAGGGAAATACCGCAAGAAACAGGGAATCCTGACCACAATATGGCAGAAACCGGGGATCGTTCAGATGGTGGTGCATCCTTGTACCAATATCTAGGAAACTATTCGCCATAGATCGCCGGATTTCCTTTTTTTCGGATATACCATGCGAGCGGTCCGCTCCCCGAGAATGGACGGTTAGGCCCGCGATTGGGCGCAATGGCAGGGACGGCCGGGGTGGGGGTAGGTTTCGGAGGAGGATTCGAGTCTGCGGTGCAGTCCACGTTTGTAAGTCATGTAAGTCATGTGTACGACCGCCAGGTCAGACCTCTGGCTGTGGAGATAATCCTTGACAGTCTGCCTTGGGCTACACGGACCACGACCGTAGGCGTCCGGATTTTTCGCGGAAATAGTTGGGGTGAAATTTTGGGAAAGCCCCCTTTTCGGTGCCTGAAACCCGCATGTTTTGGTAAAAACGTGGGGGAAAGTCAATTTTATCCGGTCCTGAAACCCTTGCCTACCGCGGCTTTTCCAGCACAGCTCTGAAGAATGAAGGCGTAGTTTGAAGACTCTACCGGGGGCATTCCTGTAAATTCTAAGAGAACGAGGGTTCGGACGGTAGCGCATCCACCCCCGAAGTGCTAGATGACACGCTTTACACGAAGTGCGGAGCTATGATGGACGTAGGCAACCAACTCGGCGGGATCGACGTCATTCCCCAGGTGAAATCGTCATGTTTTCTATTCACTTGACTCGCGATTTCGTAGTGCTCGCGTTACCATACCACTCGGGGCTTGTGTGGGCGCTCGCCTAGGCGAGCGATACGGGCTTTATCCACCCCGGAATCTCGTGCGGCTTCCACCAGTTTTATCATCGTCCCTCGTATGGTCAGGAAAAAGACCATGGGCCACAACGCCGTTTGGTGGAGCACCAAGATGTGGAGGAGATGCGCAAGGTGCATCAGATGATGAAATCCCTGCATCGCCTTCCAATCCCGGGAATAGAGGTGCTTGTACTCATACCCGAGGTGTTTTTCGACGAGAATGTGTTCCTCGATATCCCAGCGATGACGCGCCATCCGATTGCACCGTTCCAACACGTTGGCCCGAGTGAACGCCTTGCCGGAGACCCACGTCC
>DAHXNH010000247.1 GCA_027365485.1 Clostridiales bacterium | reverse complement strand
AATGACATCTTGCCCCTTCCCCAGGGCATAGCGATAGGTCTCGGGAATACCGGACCCGCTTAAAATGTCGTGGAACTGGCTAAAGAGTGTGCCTTCCCAGCCTGACCGCAACGATTCTTGATTGACCGGGACCGTCACTCCAAGCAAACTGGCCATGGCTTGAAGGCCTTCAGCCGTCCGCAATCTGGCCTCGTTTTGGGCATTCATCGTCTTGGTGTCACTCTCAGAGCTGTAGCAGCCCGGAAACACATAGTTCAGTTCGCCGGTGAACACCGGAAGGACGTCCCGATGCCGTTCCAAGGCAGCAAAGTGATCGGCTAAAAACGCAGGCTGCAACGTCGGAAAGATGGGCCAGGTGCGCATTTCCATCAGTCGAGCGAGATCCTTGCGCGTGGGTCCGCCGCCATGATCGCCCACTCCATACACCTTGAGAAAGTAGGGAATCTTCGACTCAGCATAAAACTTTAAAGCGGCCCCCACCTCGTCGCCGGTAATGGTCCCGTTATACCACTCTTGAAAGTCACTCCAGGCGATGACTTCCGACCCATCGGGAGCTTGCCAGCGAAACGTCGTATCGCCAGTGCCTCCCCGACAGAAATAGAGCCAGCGCACACCGGCATCGCGATAAATCGTAGGCAGTCCTCGCGGGTGACCAAAGGTGTCGGGTTCGAAGTCGATGGCCACTCGATCCGGCTCGATCCCCCACTGCTCTTGAAAGAACTTTTTCGAATAGAGCAAGTGGCGCACAATCGATTCGTCTGAGGCTAGGTTTTTATCTCCTTCCACCCACTGATTGGCAGTAATTTCCCACCGCCCTTGGCGTACGCGCTCGCCAATGCGATCAAAAAGCTCGGGGGCAAATCGGCGCACGGTATCATAGACGGCCGTCTGACTTTGGGAAAAGCGAAAGTCAGGAAATTCGTCCATCAGGCGATCGACCGTGGTCAAAGTATTCACCACCACTTCCACGGTTTCGGGCCAATCCCACAGCCAGTTCATGTCCATATGGGCGTGCCCGACGTAAGAAATGGTCAAGGATTTCGCTAACGACTGCCAGGGAGCCAACTTTGCTTCAACCTGACCAACCGCATCGGCGGCCCGATCCAATGATCCTTGGATGACGGCGCTAAAAACCGGTTCGGCAATCTCTAACACCCGATCCCATTCATTCTCCCGATTCTCTAACCGGAGCAGTTGCTGTAAATATGAAAGCTCCCGACCCAGACGCTCTAAGGGCGATCGCACCCCAGTGGGCAACGACTCCGGTAGTGCGTTCATTAAGGCAAGACTCTGCGATGTGGACTGCATCATAAGTTTTACGACCTCCAAGATCTCAATTAGGCGGAAATCAGACGACCGCCGTTTCCTCATCTTCCAAGTAACAAGCCACTTGATGACCTGGCTCATGTACAACGGTGCTCAACACTGGCAGTGCGCTCTGACATCGGTCAAAAGCGTAGGGACACCGAGGTTCAAAAACACAGCCAGGCGGTAAGAGTTCCAACGACGGGACGTCAAACGATCGAGGGTAAACCTTGTCAATCTTAAAATCATCTCCCGCCTGCAATGGAGGGATGGAGGACAATAACACCTTGGTATAGGGGTGCCGTGGTTGGTGAATCACGGTCTCCGTCCCTCCAAATTCAACGACCCGACCCAGATACATGACTGCAATCGTCCCCTCGAGGGCCACATACCGCGCTAACCCGAAGTCATGGGTAATGAACACTAACCCAATCCGTTCCTTTTGTGCAATCTCCAGGAACAAATCCAACATAATGAGACGCGAGGACACGTCCACCATTGATACCGCCTCATCGGCCACAATATAGCGCGGCCGCACCGAGAGCGCCCGCGCCAAGACCACGCGTTGGCGCTGACCTCCCGACAGTTCGTGCGGGTATTTGTCGATGACCACCTTGGGATCGAGTCCGGTCCGAGTTAACAGGTGCTCACATTCTTCGCCGACCAGCGATTTGGGTACGATCTGATGATGGAGCAAGGGTAGCGACAATTCTTCTCGCACCGTATGCACTGGATTGAGGGTAGAGAACGGATCTTGATGGATGAGTTGAATCTTGAGCGCCTCACGCTCCCAGGCTTTGTTTCCAGGATGGTAGAGCAGCGTGCCGTCCACGGTGACTGAGCCGAGAGTAGGTGCCAGTAGCCCAGCTAAGACTTTGCCTAAGGTTGTTTTGCCACAGCCGCTTTCGCCTACGATGCAGAGGACATGGGAAGCCTCGACCGAAACACTCACCCGGTTGACCACGGTCACCTGCCGCGATCCCCAGGTACGCCGAATTGCAAACTGTTTGACGACATCGTTACACGCTAACACGTTCTACCTCCTTTCCATGCAGAAAACAGGCCACTTGAGCATCTTCCCCTGCCACCTGAATCAACTGCGGCTCGGATTGGTCGCAGACCTCCATCCTGTACTCACAACGATCGCGAAAGAGGCACTTGAATTGGTCCCCGATGACCTTCGGTGGAGATCCCCGGAGTCCACGAGCTAGGTGGGGATCGCCCGAGAGCCGGGGCAACGCGTTCATCAAAGCCTGACTATAAGGATGCTTCGGCCCCGAGAAGATGGTATGCGAACTCGCCCGTTCGACCATGCGCCCGGCATACATCACCGCCACCGTATCCGCGACTTCCGAGACAATGCCTAGATCGTGGGTAATGAAAATTCCGGTCAGACCCTCTTCATCATGAATCTCTCGAATGATTTGCAGAACCGATTCTTGACTCAGGCCGTCCAATGCGGTCGTGGGCTCATCAAACACCAAAATGTCGGGCTGTAACAATAGAGCAAGCATAATCCCGACCCGTTGTTTCATCCCCCCAGACAATTGGTGCGGATACGCATGAAGTACCCTCCGCGAATCTAATCGCAGCCGTCGACACAGCGAATCGGCCCGCTCTAAGAGCGCCTTGGGATCCCTCATCCGATGGGCTGTAGCCAACTCCCGAATTTGCTCGTCAATACGTCGCAAGGGATTTAACGTATTTTGTGAGGCTTGAAACACTACCGCAACATGTTGCCATCGGAACAAGCGTTGCGCTTCGTCGGACATCTTGAGCAGGTCGCCGACGCCCGGATAGTCTACCTGACCGCTGACAATCTGGCCGGGGGTGGGCACACTATTGAGCAAGGCAAAAGCCACTGTGCTTTTCCCGCACCCGCTTTCCCCAATCAAGCCCATGATGGTCCCGCGTTCTAGTTCGAAGCTCACCCGATCCACGGCCCTAAGTGGCCCAGAATCAGTCGGAAACTCGACGACCAAGTTGTTCACACTTAAGGCAATCTCGCTCATCGGGTCGCCCCCGTTCGTAATCTTGGATTAAACACTTCATCCAACGCTCCCAACACGAAGATAATACCCGCTTGCAACAGCAAAATAGCGATCATCGGCGAGAGTACGTACAAAATCGAACTCGACGTATATAACGCCCCCGAGACGCCATCGGCCTCATGCAACATCACCCCCCAATTATCCGGGGTAAATGGCGTAATCCCCAAAAAGAGTAGCCCGACTTCGGCATAAATAGCTCCCGTAATCGAAACCATGAAGTTCATCGCCACATAAGACAACATATTCGGCAAAATCACCCGCGTCGTAATCAAACGAGTTCCGAGCCGCAACCCCCGAGCCGCTTCCACAAAGTCTCGTTCGCGAAGACTCAACGTCAGTGAGCGAACCGCCCGCGCCAAACCTCCCCAACTGGTCAAACTCAACATGAGAATAATCAGCCACGGACTCGACGCATTTAAAATCGTGGCGACCAGCAACAACAACGGAAATTGCGGAATTGCGATAAACACATCGGTAATTCGCATCAGCACAGCATCCACGAATCCGCCGGTGAAGCCCGCCATGAGCCCCATGCCCACCCCAATAATGACGATCAAAAAAGCCGCTCCCACGCCGACCATCAAGACTCCGCGAGCCCCCAGCACAATTTCAGCCAGCACGCTCACGCCTTGAAAGTCGGTTCCTAACGGATCCGCCCAGGTCGGTCCTTGATAAATCTTAGCTGGGTTCGCGACCAGGGCCACCGACGGCGGAAACACCACGGGGCCTAAAATCGCCATAAAAAGATAGAGGACGAGGATAATTAACCCTACAACGCGCATGGGTCGGCTCAAAAAAATCCCAACTACGCCTGAGGACGGTGCGCGACGACGCGGCGTATCCGCCGGTGCACTAATAACCATGGGACTCTCCTTCCTGGGTTACACCCGAATCCTGGGATCAATCCGCGAGTAGAGCGTATCGGCCAAAAAATTGGCAACAATCACGGCACCGGCCAGCACTAAGAACACGCCCTGCATCACCGGATAGTCTCGCTGCGCGGTCGAGGTCGCCACCAGATAACCGAGTCCGGGAATACTAAAAGTCTCTTCAATGAAGACGGCCCCGCCAAACATGATGCCCAGAGACAAGACAAATCCGGTAAACAGCGGCAGCACGGAGTTATGCACGAGGTGCTCCAACTGCTGCTCCGAGGTTAACCCTCGAATGCGGTCCGCCATGGTAAAGTCGTCGCCCAACACCGCCATGGCTGCCGACTTGGTAGACAAGGTCCAAGTGCCGAAGGCCCCAAACACATACGCCGCGATCGGCAAGACCGAATGGTAGGCCACACTCGCAACGAATCCGTAGCTAAATCCGGGATGAATCGCCGGGTTATAAATATTGCCAAACGGAAACCAATTAAGAATCACGGTGAAAAAGTACAAAAAGACAAATCCCGTAATGTAATTCGGAATCCCATGAAAAATAGATGCCAGTTGGCTCATCAGATTGTCAAACCACGTGTTCCGATGGAGCGCGATCAGAACGCCTAAAAGCAACCCAATAAAAAAGCTAATCGTAAGTCCAATGGAGACCAACAACAATGTCCATGGAGCCGCCGCTAAGATGATCGGCAACACCGGTCGCCCGGTGTAGACCACCGAAGTGCCAAAGTTCCCGTGCAGTAGATGCCACATGTAGAGAAGATATTGCACGACTACCGATTGATTAGGATACACATCATACAGAATATGAATCTGCACCAATGCCTGTTGCGACGGCACACCTTGCTGCAACAACGTTTGATAGGCATCAAAAATCGGGTTGCCGGGCATTAACCGAATCATAAAAAACGTCAGCGTAACCACCATCCAAATCATGATGAGTGCCACGCCAAACCTTCGCAAAGTGTTCATCGCGTAGTCTCCCGGTTAGCTTGAGGGGATGCGCTGAGACGGTCGATGACCCGGTAGACCAGAGGCGGTCCCAGCCAAATGCTCAACGAAAACAAAGCGGTCACGCATAGAGCCAGCATATCGGCTACCAAGGAGCCTGAATGGTGTACGGCGACAGGCAAGCAGGCCAATTCGGCCACCCACAAAAACGCCGCCATCCAGTACCCCATACGGGTCATGGCCGCGACGGCGAACCGCGCATGTTCACTTCGACGCATAGCATTACCCCCTTAGTTCAGTGATGCTCTGGATAAATTTAATTAAAGGAACCGAGGGTGAACTCGGCTCCTTTAAGTTTATCTCGGTCGTACGTATCCCTGTTCTTCGGCCACGGTGAGAAAATAGTTCGCGCTACCATCGCCGATCAAATCCATGAACGAACGATGAGTCGGCCAGTCGACAAAGTTCTTGGTCGAGTAAAAGAACGACTGATTCTGATAGTACTCCACGAAGGGATATACTTCGTAGTTCATAAACTTCAGCAATTTGTACATGATCGCATCTTGTTCGGCCTTGGTCGGAGCCGATTCAAACTGCCACGCTAACTTGCTCGGGTCGATTGTCCCGATTCCCGGAACGGTGGCCGTCAACGGCAAATCGAAGCCTTTCTGTCCCACTGGTGCTGGAATGAGCGTCCCCGAAGGCGTGTAACCGATGCCGCCATCTCCCCAACCTGCAAAAATATTGCCCAGGGACCCATATACTTGAAACGGCCACATGGCAGTGTAGCCTGCATACACAGGATACTCGCCTTTTAGAAGCTCCGTACCAAAAGATCCGACATCACGCAGTTCGAGTTTACTCGGGATGCCGAACTGGGTCAGTTCATTGGCCGTAGCCGATCCGGTGAGGTCCCAACTAGCGAGCGTCGTGATACTGATGATGGTAACATCGAACGGGGTACCTTTCGGGGTGTACCACGTTCCGTTCTTCTTCTTAAATCCGACCGACTCGAGAAGCTTGGTCGCCTTGGCTAAGTTCCGTTTATAGGGATTCAAGGTGGCAATTTGAGACGGAGTCAAATACGCCTTCATGTAATCGGGATCTGCTCCCATCGGAATCGGCGCCGGCACCCCTGCAATAGGATCTGACAGTTGCATGACCGCGTTCCGATTAATGATGTAAGCGAACGCCTGCCGAACTGCTAAGAGATTATACGGCCAGTCCGCAAAGTTGAAGATAATGCCGTTCGTGGTCAGAAACGGCTTAGATTTCACGTAATGAACATAGGGCTTGTTGCGCTCCATGATAGCATTGTAGAGTGGGGTTGTCGGCTGATAGCCATACGCGTCGAGTTGACCGCCTACCGCTGCATTTTGAGTTGCCTCCGTGCTGACCGAATTCCGAAGTACCACGGACTCCACATGCACATTGGCAGCCGCCCAGTTATCCGGGTTTTTCTTCAACAGCACTTCGCCAGGGGAAAATGCGCTCACATTGTACGGCCCGGCTGTTACCAGCCCAGCGTTCCCTGGATTATAGGCGACCAGCTTTTTTGCGTCTGCGGCGAGTTCGTCGAGTATCTTTTTGTACGGCTTTTGCTTGGCCGTCGGCAAATTATAATCCGCCATCATCTGAGTAAACACCGCTGCTGTCGGAATAAATTTCTGATACAGCGCGGCGGGCGCGATATAAGGCGTCAACACCTGATCCTCGAACGCTTGCGAATATGTGTTTTCCTGGCGAACAAACACTACCGTCGTCTTGTTAGGGGCATAGACATTCGCAATCTTGTCGCCTGCCCAAGCACCCTCTAATCCGTACAGGTCCCAACTGGCGACCACATCTTTGCTGGTGAGTGCGGTGCCGTTGTTCCACTTCAAATTCGGTCGGAGATGCACGACGAAGTCCTTGAATCCGTTCGTATATCTCCATGACGAGGCCAATTGGCCGTAAAAATATTGCCCGCCGTCCCTGGCCGTATTCGAGATAATCGCCAACGGTGAAAAAGATAATACGCCGACCGCGGTATTGCATGTGCTCGCGGTCTCGCCAAAGACGTTCCAATCGGCGGACGGCAAATAGCCAGTCGGTGCATAAGTGGTAAATGTGCCCGACGCTTTGACCGCTGGGTGACGAGTAGAAGCCGTCGGAGACATCGATGTTGCCATTAATGAAAGACCGAGGAGTCCGGCCATTCCCACCATGGCACCCTTTCCTACTAATCTCGATCGAACCATCGTTGCGATCTCCCCTAAAATGATGTCCCGATTAATCTATCGTGTGGCCATGTATATTTTTTGCTATTAGAGTCAGATAATTTAATCGGGCATACACTTTATATCATATAAATCGTTATGTTTCAATTCGTTATTTAAATATTTATTTACGTGGTGATCCCTTGGAGAGTTCCGATGCGACTTGATTCAAAGTACACGCCGATAACTCTCCTTTGAGTATGGGAAAAAGCTCTAGTCAACCTGATTCTGGGGCGCTTCTCTGGAGAACAGCACCGGAAATGCTGGTCCTTCAAACCGCTCTCCAGGCGCGGGGTTCGCCAATTGCACATTCATGTGACCATCGCTCGCGGTGCCTGGTTGATAGCGGGTCTCCCCGGTCATCAGGTGGATGGCTAACGAACGTCGCGGGCTCTTGGTAGTATTGGGTCCGCTGCCATGAAAGGTGAGACAATGATGAAAACTGACTTGACCGGCTCGCAACACCACTGGGACGGAG
>DAHXNH010000131.1 GCA_027365485.1 Clostridiales bacterium | reverse complement strand
ATCCTGTTTGCGAATTTGAGCGCTGCGGTCAAGCAAGAAGCCGAACAGCAATGGGACGCCCATCGCGATCAGTATCATCGAAAGTACGACCGATATCGGATCAACTATCGGTTGTTGATCGCCACGGTGAAATACCGAATGATTCACTGGCTTTGGGCTAAAACGGCGGCGGACTTTGAGCGTCAACAACGGCGATTTCAGCGCACGATTGTCCGCCTGATGCGTGATATTGTGCCAGTGGTCCCGGGGCGCAAGGCGCCCCGAAACAAAAAAACGCGGCCGCACGAACAAATTCGTGATCACTTTACGCCGCTGTTTATAGGGGCGTAATCGAGCCGGCCTGAATCCAAATCCTAGGGCGTTAACCACAACCTTCGAAAAAATTCGCACATTTCGAAGGGTGGCTTCGTGTTGGTCCAAAGAGGCGACCTATTATTCATAGTTTTATACGTCACTATCTAATCTTGCTTATCACAGTCGTTCGCGTCACAGCACTGGTCTTATATAGGTTATTTCGGTCAAAAGAATAATATTTTGGCCGGAACAAAAGTTCTCCGTATTCTTAACCTGACAACATTGCCATGCGTCTCCCAACTCAAACGGATCAGTCGCGGCCCATCCGGTGGTTGAGGTAACCATATGCACCCAAGCAACCGGAGCGATATTCGCGTCCTTCGTTCCGGGCCAGGTCTTTATATCCGTCCACGTTGTGCCTCCGTTTGTCGTCCGCCATAACCGCGTGCTGGACCAAACCCACCCGTCACGAGCGGTCAACCAATCCATCCCCACGATGATCGATGGAACGGAAACCGTCTTACTCATCGAAACCCGCCCGCGATACGCAACCTGGAGCCATTCCATCCACGGTCGGTGTTTGGCCGTTTCGCCGGCTATCGCTTCCGCCCCATTTGGATCGGATGCAATGGCGGTAATTTTGTCCGTTCGGGGCCAAATCGTATGCCATTGGTGGCCCGTGTGGGTCCACCAAAAGGCTCCGCCGTCCGTAAGGACCCCTAAGGCTTCAAACCCCGCACGAGGGAAGACGGTCGTCGCCGGATCGGGTGTGGTCTGATCAATCACATCGTATGCACTCATTTTTCCCGGAGTCTGCAGCGTCGTGCGAGTCCAGCGGTGCCCTCCATCGATCGTTCGGAGCCAGACTAATTGCGTGGAAGTTGCCTGTTTCATCGGTTGTCCTAACAGATTGATCGTTGAAGCAGAAGCCGTCAAGGCTTCCCATTGGATGTGCGGAGTCGGTCGACTGCTCCACGTGTGGCCGCCGTTTGTCGTCTCCATCACCCAGGAGAGATAGTGTGCATGCGGCCACATCCAGAACATTCCCCAGCCGATCTGAGCTGTCGGCCACAGGACCGGACCACCTTGGCTAATAGCTTGCCGTCCGCGCTGTACGGTGGGAACCCAGTTCTGGATTCGCGTATGGCCCAGCGCTGGCTGACTGCGTTCTTCTACGGTAATGGGTCTGAACCGTGGGGTGCACGGTATATCCCGTAAGTAAAGTCGTGATGGCCCCCAGAATAACCGCGGATACTCCGAAATGTCGCGTGGGAAGTCCGATCATGGTCTCATCTCCTCTTGTCAGAGATAACGCCGCGCGCATCGCGATGGTTTCACCGGCTCCAAGGAGCGCCGAGAAATTTCCCGAAAAACCCTACTCATCGGTCACCTTTCGCGACCGCGGGTCGTTACTGTTCATAAAACGGGGCCCGGACAGGGCCTAACAGGAGGGCGCAGATGGTGACATCTGCGGTAAATATGGTCCGCCTCACTCCGGGCTTGCGATTTGAGCCTGGTATTCATGGAGTCTGGCAGCACCAGCAGTTTGTATCGGTAGCCGAGGTGCCCTTCCGTTTTCTTAGTTATTTTTGCCAACATCCGAGGCAGTTGGTTTCCATGGAGACGTTGCTGCAGGTGGGATGGAAAAACCTGGCCCAAAGAACCGACTCCGATGTCTATCGCGTGATTCACCAACTGCGCAAGGTCATTGAACCCTATCCTGACCAATTCAGGATACCGATCTCGGAACGCGGTCTAGGGTATGTCTTGCTACTTCCACACCAAACTCTACCATCTTATCTGTAAGATAAGGTACACTCCTGCCCGTGAATACCATAAGCCTGGGAATGGTTAGCTCCGGGGTTTTGGCATATCCGCCCCTGTTTACGCGCTAAATGCATGAGCGCCCATGGTAAATTTTGCCAGGTTTGCGACGTTATATTCTGTATTCAAGGTCCACAACCATCGCACTGGTTGGGTTTCTCAGGAGGATGGGGATGGAAGAGCCACATGGACGTCAACGGATTCATGCCCCTTGTTGGACCCATTGGGACCAACAAGAGATTTGGCGGGATCAGAAATTTGTACCCCTGCCCCGGCGGACTTTTCAATTGTTAACCTACCTATCCACCACGCGAATCAGATCGTGCCTCGCATCATGTTATTTACAGTCGGCTGGGACGAACCCCTTACTCGCTGGGACCTTCGACCCCATATTCATCGAATTCGTCTGGCCATCGAGCCGGATTCCCATCATCCGCAGTGGCTCGCAACTCGGCGCGAAGAGGGCTATCTCCCCCATTTGGAGTCGTGGTCACAACACGCTCGTGATTTTGAAGTTCAGGAGTCTTGTTTTTCACTGGCGCACCGGTAGTCATCGTGCCGCGAAGGCGATCCTGTTTTTCGAAGGGGTGATGGGTGCTACCGCCCCTCCCCTGGCAGAGGAGCCCAGGACCGGGTAAGGAGAGCCCCTGCAACGTTCCGTTCGGCTAGATGCACCGTCGGTTGATCGGCCTGAGCGGAGTAGCGAGCTCGAGGGCCGTCGGAAATTACCCTAAGGGTTCTTGGATGCGATTGATCACGCGCCACCAGGATTGTCCACCATTGGCGCTTTCCGCTAGGGTGATGCTTCCGCCGTTGGTTTTCTGGTCCGGCCATACAATTGATCGTTTGTGCAATCCAGATCCTTCGCGGGGAAGTCAGTGCCAGGGCGATCAGGGCCTGGGACGGTCTCGTTGCTGGAAACCCGGTTCGCCTTCGCCGACTGGCTGGACTCAGCCTGGAGACATGGGCGAGATGCCATCGTGTTCCGTAATCATCCGTGGTAAAGAGGTCCCAAGGTGCCTCGCCCGTGGTGGGGATGCCCGGAATTAGCGTCGCGCCAGCCGCGCGACGCCACGCCTGTACTAGTGTGATCGTTGGAGTGCGATAGCGATGCAGTGAGCGTGCCATCGCATGCACCGGTTGCGTCGGCATAATAACCGATGGATATTGGGCGGTAGTAGCCCAGCGCACCATCGCTTGATATAACCTGGGGTGCCGTGTTCTCCAGAAACTGGAGGTCGTCCAGGATAGGTCCCATGGAGCGTTATGACCGTGCCAGCGAGCATGCCTTGGCCGGGATTCCGAGCCGCCATCCAGGTCATCAGCCGATAAGGTGACGACCAACCACTCAGACGCGATTCTCCAGACACCATCCTATCCAGAGGCCCCGGAGGAATCCATCCGTAGTTGCCTAGATTGGGTAGGCCCGGGGTACACCTCGAACTTGCCGCTCTATCATGCCATTGCGTCCAAATCCTATCGCTATTCCTTATTGCCCCACTTCAGTTTATACAGAGATTGCGACGGAATTATTGCGAGATCATCTGTGGTTCGCCAATCATCACCGGTCTTGTTGGCTAAAGCTGCCGAATCCTAATTTTGGAGTCGTCGACCCACAAGGGTTCAGCTACCCATTGCTCACGACATCCAACGCATAACTATGGCAAGATAGAACGTAAGGAGATGGTAAAAATGCAGATTGTTGGACATTTAGTGAAAGATGGCGGATCTGAGACTTGGCAGACGACCCGGATCGGAGATGACCATCTGCAGTTAGCAGTCGTCCTGCGTCCACGCGGTCTTGAAGAGGCGGAGCGCCATCTCACGGTGCAGAACCAACCATGGTCGCCCGACGATTTAGTCACCCAGCACGGTGTGCGGAGCGAAGACTACGACGCCCTGATCACTTGGCTCACGGCCCACGGCTTGCGCCTAAGCGGCAAAAGCCCGTTTATCATCTGGCTCGATGGAAGTTTTGACGCCGCGGCTCAGACATTTGCCACCCGCTTTGAATATCGGCTGGGCGAAGGGCGTCGTCTCTACCGCTTAACGTCGGAGCCTGAAGCTCCCGACTGGGCAATACCTTTAGTGGTTGCCATCGTTGGGCTTGAAAATGTGGCCAGCCTCAAACCCAATTACCGCCTTCCCAGCCGCAGCGATCAGCTGGCCAATTCTGGCCAAGGATTTTTTCCCCAGGACCTGATCACGGCCTACCAGCTGCCTTCAAGAGTCAATGGAGCGGGTCAAACCATCGGGTTATTGGAATTCAGCAACGGATATAGTCTGAGCGACGTCAATGCCTTTTGGGCATCAATGAACATTGCTCCGCCCTCACTTGATTTTGTCTCCGTGGACGGTACGCCCAATGACGGCGGGGTCAACAGCTACGACATGGAGGCCACACTTGATGTCGAATGGGCGGGTGCGATGGCCCCTGGAGTACACTTGGTGGTCTACGAGGCCTCGAGTGGGACCAGTGACCAGTCATTTGGTTTGTCCATGCTGAAGTCGCTCGACTATGCCACCCATGACACCGTCTTTCATCCTTCGGTCCTTTCGATCAGCTACGGCGATGGAGAGACCCGTTTTCCCCCCGCCGAGATGCGTGCTTGGGACACTGCCATGGCCACGGCAGCCCTGGTCGGAATCACCACCATGGTAGCTTCCGGCGACGAAGGCGCCTATGGTCTCAAGGAACCAGGAAGGCTGATTTGCCATGTCGATGCTCCCGCCAATTGCCCTCACGCTGTAGCCGCTGGCGGAACCCATCTCGTTCTCGCTGGCGACGGGCTCATCCAGGAAGAGACGGGTTGGACCGATACGAATCATAACGGGGCATCGGGTGGAGGCATCAGCCAAGTATTTGCCGTGCCCTCCTATCAAACTGAGATAGTGTTACCGGTCAAATCCGGGTACCAAGTTGGCCGAGGCGTTCCTGACCTTTCCGCCAATGCCGATCCTGACACCGGGTACTGTGTATTTTTCCAAGGTGCGCCCACCGTTGTGGGTGGCACCTCGGCAGCTAGCCCTCTCTGGGCGGCCATCCTCGCTCGCCTAAATCAAGCGCGAAGCATCGCCGGCAAGGGTGCCATCGGCTATCTTCATCCCAGCCTCTATCCACTCGGGGCCACTGCTGCTTTTCGCAGCATTACCGTTGGAAACAACAATTACAATGGCGTGGTCGGCTACGTTTGCACCCCTGGCTGGAACCCGGTGACCGGGTGGGGCAGTCCCAATGTGAGTGCATTCATCGCCGCCTTGACTTAACCCTGCCACTTGAATTCACCGGCTAATATTCTCGGGAGGACTCTCAGCAAGGGGGTGCCATCGTGGACACCCCCTTTGCTGTACGAAGGCGGAACAGAACCAACCAGAATCCTTCTCTTGTCTCTTAGAGTTTGCCCAAAGCCTGCCGTATTTGCTCGCGTAGATACTCATCGGATCCTCCCGGCAACAACGGCAAGGCCCCCACTCCCACTTTGTCGATGCTTAGATAAAACCGGTGTCGATTCCATGTCTTAATGTGTTCCCGAGGAAGGGGAAAAAGGACAATGGCACGGTCGACCAGGCGATGATAGGGCCAATTGGACATGACAATCGCATCATGATACTGATGCATACTGTTGATGGTATCAATCGGAGGAATAGGGCTCCCGCCAGCATAGTAATTTAGGGATCGGTCGTCAAGTTCAAATCGATATTTTGCATCAAACACCACCAAGGATTCCAAGCCCTGCAATTCGACCACATGATCGGGCTGCTGAGTCACGGTGGGCAATCCTTGGTACTGGCGTTGATACAAAATCCTCACGCTGTGACCGTCACTCAGCAAGACCAGGGCAGCATGCTCCTTCCCCGATGCAAGCAAAATGTCCATAGGCTGAGATGACGCTTGGGGCGAGACCTTGAGGATACCGCCAGATTCTTCGACCACCAGACGCACAATCGTCAAGTAACACCAATACTCGTATAAACGGCTAATGTCTTTGGGACCGACGAAGTAGCGATCACCTTCGGGAAAGAGCCCCATTTTCAACAGCCGGTGGCCACGAATGATACGTCGCAGCGATGGATTCGACTGCGCCAACGGAGACTCCGGAATCTTAGGCTCTCCCGGTGTTCGTTCCACCCGAACCTCGCTCAGGAGTTGGCGCACCAACAGTGTCGCATCCTGAGCAATCGCGGCCAGGCGTCGATGTTCAGCCACCGCCGTGACCTTCGAAAAGATCCGCTGAAGCTTGCGCTCGATAAATTGCACCAACTGCACTAAATAGAGATGTTCAACCGTCATCTCCTGCCACTCCCGAATGGGACTGACGACGCGGGGATTTCCACGTTGCATATAACTTCGCAAGTCTCGATATTGGGGTCGCTTCATGCGGTCGACATAAGTGCTCTGCTCTCGCACATGGATTTGTGGGGGAAGGCTACGCCACGCATAGCGCACATCGCGAGCGAGATCTTGCCAAACATTTTCTAATAACGCCAGCCAATAACTCCACAAGTCAAATGGGGCTTCTGTCGGGTCCATCGGGTTGACGATGCCACTGACTAATTTAGCAGTCAGGCCACGCACCTGATCTTCTAAGTCCTGTACCATCATCCGATAGTCGGTTTCATAATCCATCTTTCGCGATGAAACCTTCACTCGAACCCCCCACTCGCCCACCCGCATCTCCGTCCATCCGACTTGATGGCATTGCCAGGTGGTGGTGGCTATATACTGACTGCGGTGCCACACCCAAGCAACGGGAAGTGGACGATGGCCTGCCGTAACCTCCATTTTCGTCGGGCCACTCAGTTGAATCGTGTACATCACGTCGTCGAACAACTGGCCCTCGGAGTCGGCGTCCACTAACACATCGCCAATGGGATAGACCCAGGGGGTTGCCTTGTCGTTCTCAGAAGCATCTCCAATTACGGTCGGGCGCGCGCCGACAATGGCCATGGTCGATTCGCCGGAGTTCACTCGGAGCAATATTTCACCAGAATGAGGCATAGCCGTCCTCAACATAGCTGCTCACCAATTGCTGGATTTTGGCTACGGTACGGGGAAACTGGCCTTGATTCGCCACTTGATCAATCAACTCCTGTCGGTCTTGGTCATCAGGCAGGCGACCCTTCTGATTTAATAACACAGCCAACAGTCTCATCAGGCCTGCAATGTCCCTGGCCATGGCGGTGCCATGAAATTTAGGCAGCAGCCGCTGCACGATCTGCCGATCAATCAGAGCCCGCCGCTGTGCGTCTGGGCTTCGGCCCAGCGTTGAGGCAAACCTGAGTCCATAGGCGATGTACTGGGCCATCTCTTGAGCGGCGCGATGGCCAAACTGACCCCGCGTTCCATAAAGGGCCTGCCACAACGAGCGCACGGTCTCCTCGCCCAGCGCATCGCGAGGCAATTCTTCCGAAGTCCAGGGCCAGGCAAAGGGCAGCACCGGGTCTAGTGCTGCCCAAGTCAGAACTTCGCCGACAATGAGATCATTCACCCCAGCAATGTCGAATTCAATGACGTTGGCCCGGTCGAGCACCCGCGGAGTAATCGATTGCACCGAGTCATCAAAATTCATCGTGGCCAACACCACAAACCGGGAAGGAAGCCTTGGCTGACCAACCGCGTTCGGATACAGACGCTCAAGACTGGGCAATTTCCCCCAAAAACCTTCGTCGCCGTCGCTGTCCATAGCACTAATGAAGTCGGAAAAATAGTGTTCAACCTTAGCGACGTTAAACTCGTCCAGGCAAAGTAGCGTTTCCTGGTAGTCCCCCAATAAGAGGTTAGTGAGCGCCCCGTCCACCCGTTTTTGGTTGACCGGGCTAATAAATCCGATCAGATCAGCAGGGTCAGCCCACGCCGGGCTGACCGCTATTTGCGTATAATGCCAACCAAACAGCCTGCCTAAAATGCGACTCAACGTGGTCTTACCGGTTCCCGAGCGACCGGAAAAGATGACGAACGGCCTCACTTGAATCGCCACCAAAACATTGACCAAGTCGTCTAAGGTCATACGATAGCCCACGGCGGCAATTTGCGCGTAGACCGATTCCAGCACAAACGGGCGACGACGGTAAGGGGGACTAGACTCTTGGGCTACGGGCGACGATTTTGTCTTCACGTTGGTTTCCGCATAGGCTGATTCCACCGGGGCGGATATCATGGTCAACGCCCGATCATATAATTGCAGCAGCGCTTTGAGTTCATCTCCCAATTCCGTCTCCGCCGGTATCTGGTCGGCCGCGTGGGCACGGTACGCGACCACGCCCTCGCCATATCGCGAACCGATGCCCTGAGCGGACAATTTGAGACGGTGATCCATCTGCCACAAGCTGGGATCTATGGCCAACTGCGCCTGCAGACTTTCAACCCGCGAAGCCAGACTGGCGCGAGCATTGGGGAGCGAGTCCTCTTGGTCTCCGCTGACTCCGAACATTAACGCAAACACCACTTGAGCCATGTCCGCCTGGAATAACAAGGCCAAGTAGAGGCCGTTTTGAATGGTTCCTCCCCGTCGTTGATCCAAGATAGCCACCCAGGGCACCATGGCCCAATTACCTTGGCCCGCTGAGGCCTGAATGCCATAGCGTTTCGCGTCTACACTCAACAACTGCGCGAGCAAAAATGGTAGGTCCCGGTTAATTAAAGCAAAAACCGAGTGCTGGGGAAACGGTTCACGCCGGGCCTCGAGGTATTGGTCGAGCACCCGGGACAGCGCTGATGGAAGCGTCCATCCCCCCGCCTGGACGTTTACCGCGACAGCCTTTCCTTGGCTGATTCCCGACAGGCGAACGGCGTCCCGAACGCTATCATCCACCGTATCCGGTGCCAGGCGCACTCTCTCGATGCTGCGCTGCACCACAAATGAGAACCGCACAGGATAAAGATCGTCATCCCAGACCACACTCGAATCCTCAAATATCGACCCGGTTACTTCAACGACAGTTTCGTTCGCCTGGGCAATGTATTGATCTAGCGGCACACGCGGAAATCCTTGCGGCGAGGCACCTTGGCCTCCCCATTGAATCTCATGGAAAAAGTGCACGATGTCACCTTCTCCGATCTCTCCGAATCGGACATCCGTGAACTTTCCCCGTTCCTTGGCTCCCCAAATAGCCGCGCGCAAGCCGCGCTGTAAATTCGTTCGCCCCGCTTTCGCGACGGCGATATACCAATGTCGTTCCGATTTAGAATCACTCATGCCGAGCATTCAGCTCTTCTCCATACCGTTTAATGCGCCTCTGCGATCGGTAGTGATGCACACCACATTCTCATTCTAACCTACATGCTCAATCAGCCTGACTGCGCTCGCGAAAAAATCACGGCCCTGGCACATCGGCGCACCCAACGGGCCTGTGTCTAACCCCAGGCCTGATCCCTGCATGGCCGCCAAGACAGCCTTCGCCCGGGAAGGAACCAAGGCCTCTCTCTGCTCCTTCTTTCGTGATTGCCTGCTAGCCGAGGAAAAAAATCGTCTCGCGGGAGCGCTCGGACCGTCTCCTCAACCAACTCTTGAACTCCGACCACGTGATATCCCGCTTCGGCAACCGGGCTTCGAGCGGCATCAAACGAAAAGTCCGAAGACGCTGCCAAAAAGGGCTTCTCCGCGGCGAAAATCCGCCTTAATATTCGACCCACCTGCCTGACTCAATGCCTTCGCTACGTGATGTTCACAGTCGATGCAGGTCATTCCTTGAACTTCCATCCGATAGCGCACTACCGGAGCCACGTTTGCCCTCCCTGCTACTTACCCTAACTATACTGCGTTTTTTGTCATGGCAGCGCCTCTCATTCAGACTGTAGGTCGATCTTGAGAGGATCCTGTACCCCCCAAAAGGAACTCGCCCATCGATATCTCATGAAAAGCCGAAAAGCCTCTTGCCCACCCACGAATCCTAGGGTCTCCAAAACCGTCGGTGGTCCAGGGCCTGGTTGGCTGCATGTCAAACCTGAGGGCAAGATCAGCGACCAAAACGGCAAGACCGCTGCCGCCAGATTCCACCACGACCACCATTGGGTCAGCCGATGGACTCCCTCACGCCGATCTAATTGCTGACACGCCTTTTCCGACTGCCAGGCATTGTCGGCAAGCTAAAGTAATGAACGATCATTCGCCGCTCTGAAGAACATAATCTCGAAGTGTCTCTTTAAGTACCACGTTCGACAATGCGCAAAAGAATTCTCGCATCCAGGTCGGAACCGTCGCAAGCGACTGGGAAATAATCAACCATGAAATCGTATGATTGGCCGACTTTCCTGGGAGCAGCGGACAAACCTCGGGTACGGTCGGACGATGTATCTATCGACTCGCATCTATCATCGTGCGACGGGGCATTTCTTAGCGCCCTAGGAGGGGTGTTTATGGCCAACCCAGAAAAATTACAGCGGATACCTCTCCCAATCCAAAAAGTCCGATGGGCCCGTAGAAGAACCCAAGCCTCGGGAGGCGGAGGCTCTCGGTGCCTGGTTCACCGGGCTCTCGGAAGAGATTATGCCGAGAGAGGTGGAAACGGTCCTTACGGACACCCTGACACGGTTGCTGAGCCACCGGCGGTTAGCCCATTGGATGGTCCAGAGCGGTCGCTGATCGCGAGCAATGGCCCCTTGAAATGGAGTGGCATCGTGCCGTATGCCGAGGAAATGCTGCAAAAGCACGAGGCCCACGGCATCACGATCGATCCGGGGTATGGGGTCGAAGCCGTGTTAGTGGGCCCCCAAGGCATTGCCGTCCCGTTTCTCACGGAATTCTGTGCGAATTCCGAGGAGACCCAACAAGATTCGGAACTCAAAGCCTTTCGTGGGTTGGCCAAACGGATGAAAGCGCCGTTTCCCACACCCCGGCTGATCCTCCTCGCCGACGGCTGATATCCGAATGGGCCGCTATTTGCTCTCCTGCGGCAGGACCGTTGGGATTTTATGATCGTGCTCCAAGAGGGAAATCTGCCGACCTGGCAGGATGATGCGCGGCGCATGCAAAACCTCGAGCCCTAAAACCCCGGGGCGGCGCCGTGGGGCAATCGCTCGCAAAAGATCGGGTGGGTCAATAACGTGCCCTATGACTGGTGCGATCCGAAAACCAAAAAGTGGCACACGACCGTGCTCCATGTCGTACAGGGTGTCGATGCCTACGAAGACCCTCAAAGCCCCTGAACGTGGGGGTCGGAAAAGCCGTTCACTCGAGGCAATGGATGAGACCGGTGCCATCGGATGGCGGGTCATCGCTCGGATATCGAGGAACACATGCTCGTTGAAAAACCCCTCGGGTATGCATACCAGCCCCTCGATTCTCGGGATTGGAACGCGATGCCGGGATTCATCCTCTGATGCCCATAGCGCGTCTCCTCCACATCCTGGTGCTCCACCAAACGGCGTGGTGGCCCATGGTCTTTTTTTGACCCTACGAGGGACGATGATAAAACTGGTGGAAGCCGCACGAGATGCCGGGGTGGATAAAGCTCGGATCGCTCGCCTAGGGGACTCGCCCGAACCTCGCTAAATCGTCGTTCGAAGAGCGCAACCACGCGGGTTGCAGGGCCCTCGATCCGGATATTTAGGACTTCTGCGCCACGTTCCTAGGCGAGCGCCCTCCCAAGCTCCGATTGGTGGGGTAGCATGAGCACCACCAAATCGCGAGTCAAGTGAACCGAAAGAATGACGATTTCACCCGCAAATGACATCGGTCCCGCCGGGTTGCTTGCCTACGTCCATCATCACTCGGCACTTCGTGTAACGCGTGTCATCTAGCACTTCTTCGGGGGTGAATGCGCCACTGTCCGAACCCTGGTTCTCTTAGAAGTTAGTAGAAATCCCATTTGTCGAAGACCCAAAGCCTTGAACGTGTGACTCTTGGATAAAGTCCTTGGCCTTTCGTGTTATATGTGGCAGGCACTTCTATGGCATCAAAAGCCGATTTTCTAAGGGTTGTTAGCATCTGCCTTTAGATAACAAAAGGTCGGAGTTTTACGTCACGATTGATAATTTAGATAACATTGTGCTATTATCTAAGAGGTTAACGACACGAGGTTGCCAGTCCACCACCAGGTAGGAGCAGACAATGGTCTAACGCCGCTTCTTTTCGGCTGTTGGTCGAAAATCTTCTTGACTCATGTTCGTCGTTCTGCGCTAGGAAAGTCCACGCAATTTCGACCGCCTTTTTTCGCTGTGTTTTCGTTTTTAGGCAATTGCTGACTCCACAATGTGTATTAGAATAACCGTGCTGCCACGTGTTCCGACCCACCCGATCGGAGTCACTGAACTATCCCAAGGAGGATTTCAAAACATGCGAAATCATAGCAACTCTAAGCCAGTCACCAATCTTAGCCTTCTCCGAAAACCCGGAAGCGCCGAAGAAAAAATGGGAAGGATGGGTTCCGTGGCCGGAAATATGGTCGATAAGGTGGTTGGCATGCCCAAGTATTTGGCGAACTCAGCCGCCAGCATCGCCACCGAGACTCAAGCCAATGCCTCTCGCAAGGCCAGCAAAATCGCTAAGGATTTGGCTCAACATCTCGACCCGGATCCAACCCTGGTCGAGAAGGCAGCGAAAACCAGTCGCAGCCTGTCGCGCGCGGCTTCGTCGGCCGTCATTGATGGCAAGACAAAAGCTGCAAGCACAGCCAGCAAGGCGGTCAAAAAAGTGGCAAGTGGGCTAGAGCCGGATCCACTCAAAAACAAGTAAAAAAGATCCGACGTTCCCCTTGATACCATAAATGGGCACCAGCTTGGCCTTCGCAGGCGAAAAAAGCGGCCCAACGCTTCTCGCCTGCTCCTAGAGGTCATGACCCATTTTCCCTTTCGGTGCTTACCGGACGATCTCCGACGGTCTTGGCAATGCTCGATAGTTCGCCGTCTATCTGTCACAGCCACAGGGATCACAGCATCTTTATCGATCTTCCGGGTCAGAACGCTCCCTTCGCTTGCCTAGTCGCCTCTACGTAAATGCCAATGTTGTCCCACAGACGGTCATATCCTCTGACGGTTTCCTTTCGCACAGGTCGATCGGTCCCTCCCATCGACCGGACGAGGTGCCATCGGGCACGAGGCCACAGGGTCTAACCTCCCCATTCCAACCCAAAATGTCCTCCTCAGAGATCTCTGGTTTTTGTCCTACGCCAATGGATTTTTTGATTCCCTACAGAAAAACCACCCCCATAACGGATCACTCAGAAGATCTTCAGCGCTTGGGTCGCTCGCAGATCTGGCTGATCCCGAGGGGCGACTCTCTCAGGCTCTCGTTCGATGCCTACCTTATGGCAGATGTGCCGCTATTTAGTGGTGTCAAATGGGCGAGTCATTGCACCTCAAGAGCATGTGGGGCGTGACCAAGCGATTAGGTAACGAATCGCATAGGATTCTATTTCACCGGAGAAACTTCATGCCTCGGCTCCCCCCATCGGCCATGTTGGACGCGTACCAACAACTCGGGAATTTGTAATACCACTGGTCCGGCATGCGCTAAAACACGATGGTCCTGTCCCGGTTGGGCACGGATCACCACTGCCTCGTGCGGAATTTGCCCCTCGTCCTCCCACCCCTCCGTGAGCGGTGGCTGCAAGAATACGGTTCCCGGTGGTGCATCCGCAGGCACGAGATCCCCAGGCTCTAAGCGGTGAACCAGGGTGTTCGGGACCTCCCCGGACATCAAGTGTCCGGAAAACAACACGAGCGCGCCCGTCGGCGCACGCTCTACCGTTGCCGGATGTAAGCCCACTGCGTTCAGATTCATGGTGACTAGCGATACCGCCACGAGGCCCGGAACGGGCACGATCGGTCGATATCGACCGATGAGTTGCGCAAGAAATTCCAAAGCACCGTCTGGGGTCACATCGTTGGTATGCCATCCCGGGCCCATACCGGGCAAATACGCTTCTGCGTGATCGCGGTATTGTTCAATTACCACGGCGATGCCCGGGTCAGGTTCCCGACTCGGCGTCTTAGCTGCCCTCAGTGGGTGCCGGTTGGAGAACGACTGAGTCTTCCGACTGACGGTAGCAGTGGTGTATTGGGCTGGGCTCAGGCGTACTCCACCGCCCGAGTGATGTAGGAGGCGATGGCTGCCATGGTTGCTGCGAATAACCACGAGGTCGGGGTTAAATAGAGTCTGGCGATGGGGAATCACGAATACGTCTTGCTCTCCTGCATCCTCCGGAATTTGCTCTCCAGGCTTAATCCAGATGGCATCTAAGGGCGGTGGCTGAATGGGCTTAAGATGACCCTCAAACAGCGCTAGGACCCCCTCTGGGGCATATACCACCATGGGTGGGCGCAAATCTGAAGCTCCAGGCGGAATTGTAAGCAGGGAAATCGCAACCAGCCCTTTACGAGTTGCAATAGGCGGACAACTTCGCAATCGTTCCAGCAACATCTCGACGACTGCTTCGGCTGTGGCCGCAACCAGTTTCCCGTCAGCATCCCAACCGGGCACCCGCGCCTCCGCACGATTTTCGTATTGTTCGATGAGCACGGCGATTTTGTCGTCGTCCGTCGATAGACTAGACATGATCTCTGCTATACATCTTGTGATCGTTGGTGATCACAAGATCCTTCCTGCCCTGAAGCCGCCAGCCTATAGCCAGCCGGTCTCGTTTCGTCTCTGACAGGCGTGACTTTCCTGTCGAAGTCCGACTCTCGATCCAGCGTCGGATTGAGCCGGATCTTCTGCGCTAACGTCGGCATGCAGCGCCTCCTTTAAACTCTGACGATAGTTCCGCAGTCCATCCAATCGGGCTGAACCCCCCTGCGTAATGATTAGTAAGTCTTGCACCAGTTCTTCCTCTGGGGACAGATGTTCTTGATTGAGTCCCATAATCGCGCAAGCATACTGCTGCCAAAAATGTTCAAACCCTTCGCAGCCAAACCGTGTGAGCCGGTCGCGATGGGCCGCAATTAGGGTTTAAACCCTCCCCGCATCAACCGCATCCCTCAACGCCAGAAATTTTTTGCGGCCAAAGTTCATGCCGCCGCCCACTTCTTCGACACACTCCGCATTGACGAGTCCTCGTGCCACGCAAAACTTCTCAAGAACCTGACGCTGGTTTGCCCGATCGGGGCGTTGACTCTGGCTACTCACACGGCAATACGTGACCCGCTGTCGAGGACTCGCCTGGAGGGATTCTGGGCGAAATCGGACCCCTTGGTCCGGCGTGTAATAACGGCGATTTGTCACCGTGCAACCCGCCGGATTCAGACGACCTTCGCGGTCCTAGCGCTGGACGGTTTTCACCGTCGCCGCAAATATTTTGGCCACCTGAGCAGCACTCATCGTGTTCTCCATCGCGATCATTCTCCACTAATCGCTACGATCCTGCCACGGATAGTCTAACTCCTTCTGGTTTACCTAGATCCGGGATCGCTACGTCCCCGAGCCCAAAGCCGCAAAATTGGTTTCTGGGTTCTCGATCAAGAATCCTCCCAGATCGACGCGGTACAAGTCATGGTTAAAAGTAAACCGCAGAGCACCAACAAAGTACCGATGGCCATCCGACACGGGACTCCACATACTTTCGTCTTAATTTTAAATTCAGGTTTCGTTGGGCGCAAGCGATGAATCTCTTCACAACTGATGAGGTCGGCAAGGTGCGGGTCCGCTCACCGGGGGTCCTACCAGCGACCCACGCATTGTGATACCATTGAGCCATGGGCGTGAAAAATTATCTGATAGAAGGTGTTTCGGGCACCGGAAAAACTTCTGTCTGCAATGAATTACGGCGCCGCGGCTATGATGCCATTCACGGTGACCGTGAATTGTCTTATCAGGGCGATCCGGAAACTGGTACACCGATGGATGGGACCAAGCACGAACACCACATTTGGGATGTCGATAGGGTACGAGCTTTGGTCGCCAACCAGGATGAGCCGGTCACATTTTTTTGCGGTGGATCGAGGAATTTTTCAAAATTCGTCGATCTGTTTGATGGTGTTTTTATCCTTGAGGTCGACCTTGACACACTAAACCAGCGGATTGACCAGCGCTCGGAAAATGAGTGGGGCGGAAAACCAACGGAACGGGAACTCATTGTGCGATTGCATCAAACGAAAGAAGACATTCCGAAAAACGGTATTGCTATCGACGCTACCCAACCGATCGCGCGTGTCGTCGACGGGATCATACGTCTAATCGACGCAAGTTAACTTCGACAGCAAGTTAAGGTCGCTTAGGGGGCAGGCCATAGCGTTGCGCCGACCAAGCGATTTTGACCGACTCTTCCCGCCTGTTGATTAATTCTATGGTTATTTGCAAAACGTGGTTGAATGAGCCACAGACGTATCGTGCGGAGTTGTGTCCGATTTGTGCAATAGAAGGTCGAATTCTATTGGAGACGTGGTAGGCTCTATGGTGCAAAACAGGGTTGCAAGATTCCATGGAAGAGACGAATGATTGCGACTAATTTAATATGAGATCTCCCTTCAACGACGCAACGTCTTTATGGCCAGATTCAGTCAAATTTTAATTCCTAGTCCATAATCCTCATCCAGAGGTCAACCTATCGGCGGTCGTCCACCCATACGGACTCTCGATCAGGACTCACGGCTCAGCAACGTCCGTTGAGCACCAATGACCGTTGGCCCTGGTCCTCAAGGAGGGTTGCCAGCGCAGACTCAAACCGCTGGGCCAAATGCGTTTCTACAACAAACGACGTTCAGGTTTTCATAAGTGTTTCCACCATACTTTCCCAAAGATCATAAGCGACAACGCCCGCCTTCTACGAAAAG
Source organism: Clostridiales bacterium (assembly GCA_027365485.1). GTDB lineage: Bacteria > Bacillota > Sulfobacillia > Sulfobacillales > Sulfobacillaceae > JAMCVM01. The sequence goes on along the minus strand of DAHXNH010000131.1, from coordinate 9,149 downwards.
GCCCGTTCCGACCAGTTCAAGGCATCAACCAAGGTTTCCTTAAGTTAATCACAGCCGAGCATCGGCCAGCGATGGCGCGTAGTCAACGCCGCAGGACGGTGGACTTGCGACTTTCGGGCGGACCTGAGACGATGACGATGAGCATGGGATCACTCCTGGGATGATTTCACGATATCATAGCACGCTGGTTCTGGTTCCTGCGGCCTACGGTGTGACCCCAGATCTACGGCCTGAAGGCGACTCTGGGTCCCATTCCGCCCGTCGAAGGACTTCGCCCTCGCTTCGGAACGGATAGGGAGATAGATGGATGGGTGAGATGGGGTCAGTCCAACCCGGCGATGAAGGAAGGAACGAGGATGGCAACCCTCACGTGGATGAAGCGCTTGCAAAATGATTTCTTATCGCACGATGCTTCCGAACTCAATTTTGGATCAGGGTTAAGAAATGCCTTGGCGATTAGCCTACCCCTGTTGGTGGGGGTCCTCCTTAATCAAATCCCCGGGGCCGTGGTCGTGGCCATCGGGGCGTTGGTCACCGGATTCGCCGGGCTCTCGGGCACCTGGCAAGAACGTCTGAGGGCTATGGTAGAAGCCGTACTCTGGGTCACGGCGGCGGCCTGGGTTGGAATTTTCGCTGGCGGCACCATCAGCATTCTGGCCATTGTTTTCAGCGGCGGGCTGTCGGGAATCTTCAGCGGAATTCGTCCCAAGCTGGCTCAAAGTGGCACCTTGGGCACCACCTCGCTCATCGTCTTCGCCGGCCTGGCCATCCCCCGCGCAGATGCGTCCAAAACGGCGCTAGAAGTGCTCGTTGGGGGCAGCTTGCAACTGGCCTTCATGCTGCTCTTCGTCCCCCGTCAATTGCCGAGCGACGGATCACGGAGCCTGCGCGAAGTCCTGGCTCGTCTGGCTCACTATACCCTCGTTCCCAGTCGAGACAGCGACTTGTCGGTCGCTCGATCGCTTGTGGTCGCCGAAGCACGGGCCACCGACGTGGCCATGAGGCCAGAACGTCGACGCCAATTGAGTGGCCTCCTCTACACCGTGGACCTAATTCGCAATGACATTGTGTCTCTGCACGCGACCCGCCCAGACGATGGCATCCCTCCCCACATGGATTCGATCATGTCCGACACGGCCGATCTCTTGCACAGCCTGCGCCGTTCAATCCCCCTGCCACGGGAGGCCATCATCCGCCAGCATTCCATCCCGCCCGTGGACCCGGTGTTGACGCGCTTGAAAGCCGCCGCTGATCGATTGCCCTCGACGGAAATGGCAACCCGATTGAGACATTTGGTCGAGTCCGCCGAAAGTTTTCTCGCAATCGCCAGCGGCGCGCAACACACGCTCCCTATCGGGCGTGCCAGCCGTCGATCGCGAACCTCTTGGTCTCAATTGCTGCAGGCCTTAAAAGGCGATTCTTCTGCCGCCCGCCATGCACTGCGCATGATGGGCACGCTGGCCGCCGCCGAACTTTTCTCTCATTTAGCGCATGTCCCTCGCGGGTATTGGATCGCGGTCACGGCGGTCGTGGTCCTCAAGTCTGATTTCTTCTCTACCATGGGACGCGGCCTATCACGCGTCGCAGGCACCCTCATTGGCGTCGTGCTGGCCACCGGCTTGGTTCTAGCTTCAGGATCGGCAAACCTGCTCGGGTTACTTGCGGTACCCCTGCTAGGATTTTTTATGTACTCGGTCTTGAATTTCAACTATTCCTTATATTCAGCGCTCATCAGCGCCGAAATTGTCATCTTGTTGTCTTTCTTTGAAAAGGTCCCGCCGGCCACGGCCATGCACGAGCGCATCGTCGCCACCCTAATCGGAAGCGCCTTAGCCATGGCTGCATATGCCGTCTTCCCTACCTGGCAGCGAAGCACCCTCCCAAGCCAACTTTCGCGCCTAGTTCGCGCCGAGCGCGCCTACCTCAAAGCCATTGTAACCGAAGACCGTGCCGTCTTGGCTCGCCAGGAAACTCGGCTGTGGCGAAGCCAAACCGCCGCGGCCGTTGACTCCGCGCTCAAAGAGCCGGGATTTGACGCACAGTCGCGGACCCGAACGGTCCATCTTGTGGCCGCTCTCGACGATTTCACCACCGCACTGATGGGCCTGGAATGGCGATTCGAAACCGATCAGAGCCCATCCGATGCGGCGTTCCTACTCTGTTGCCAAGACCTAGCCGAGGCTCTAACGGTAATTGAGCACTGCCTGACCAATCCTCGAGGCAAGCCCGTCACCCTAGTCTTCCAGCACCGGACCGACGCCATATTATCTCCCGACCTGCGCCAGACCGCTGAGACACTAGAACAAGCATGCCGCAGCATGGTCGACTGGGATCTTCGGCCTGGGACGTCCCCCAATCCCACGACAGTCTAGGCGCCATCGACGTCTTCGGCTAAGACTCAAAGCCTACTTGGGACTTGTGTTCAGGTTTCGCTGACACAGCCAGGCCACGGCCCCCGCCCGTAATGCTTGGAGAATCGTCATCGATATCCACGAGTGCCCTCGTCCCAAGTTCCGCCCACCCGTCAAGATAATGATGATGCCGGCAATCACCGAGGCCACCGGATTCGTGCCCAAAGCTACCCCTTTGGGCACGAATCCGCAGGGTTTGCCGTTGATGCCAAACCGCATGGCCACCTTATCCCCTAAGCGCCGAAAAAAGACGGTGCGCGCTAAATTTTCGGCAAGCACGTCTACCCCTAACCCATAGACAGGTATCTTAACAATGGAGTCCACTTGAATTTGGCAGATCAAGCAGCAGGCCATGCACGTAGTGTATGGCGTCCGAAAAGATAAGCGGAAGTTACGGCTACAAGGGAACCATGGTCGACGCCCAAGGCCTCCGACACGACGAAAGCCAACGGGCTACGCTTCGCGTTGCCACCGGCTAAACACCCGATATTTCGAAGTGCTGATACAGTACGAAGCCCGGGCGAAGTCTAGTGGTACTTCTGCCGGTTTCCGAATGCGACAAAATGGAGGCTGTTTTGATCCACCGACCCGGCCCTCTCCTTCGTGAAGGGGATGGAACTGTATGCCACGCGTTGGACCACCCGAGTTTCTTTCAATGCAATGAAGCAAGCTCGGCGGTTAGCGCGGTCCCAATCGCGGGATTTTCATGCCCAAATCGCCCACGTCACCGTCAGTGGACTCCTTTCCATTTTTCTGGCGTCCGGGCGCCGGACCGAGGCCTACGAATCCTTAGGCCGTCTCTTTGCAGGGATGGTGGCCGAACTGCGGAAGAAAAACGTGGCCGAGCGCCTGTGGGCGTTGTTTGAAGCACTGCCGCAGGCGGTCCTTTCCGCGGTGGCCGACTCCGGCCCCAAGGTCTCCCCCAGTTTCAACGTTGGCCCCAATAGGCCCGCCTCAAAGACTGGTTTGAGGGATCCTTCTTGGGCCGTGCATGGCAAAGTCTCAATACCGTTGCCTAAATCGCCAAAGTGGAATCGTGAGAAGCGAGGGAACTTAACGTCTCACAAGAGCGTCCGCATCTGAACACATAATGTTATGGGGGTGGGAACTCAAGTAATGACACGATAATGGAGATGGTCGACCGTTTTTGTGTGCGACTCTAATCCGTCCTGGCCCTCTATCATTCCCATTTACCCCCTATGAGTCGCAAGCGTCAGGGGCAAAAGACGTGCCTCAGGGTGCTGGTCCGGTTCGACCTTCAGCCGACAACACCGTGTCCCTTTGGGCCATCACCCCGACGCAACCAACCGTCGGCCCCGCAATCTACCAAAAATTCCTGCTCAGGCTTTCAATCCAGACAGCGATTCTCCGACCAGTTGATCGGATGGCCTGCAACTCCCGGATGTTTCAGAATCTATACCCCCGGGTATGCCACAGCAAAACTTTTCGGAGCCGACTTGGTCGATGCAACACGGGCCCCGCACCGCTCCGGCCTTTCCCCCTAGGGATGTCCCGTGCAAAACGAAGGTTCAGCGCCTTATGCAAATGGTTTGGCGGGACATCTTACAAGGTTCCCCGGTTCAGTCGAAAGATTCACCGGAAGCCAAACCTTGGGCCACACACCTCCGTGAAGGGCCATGGCAGCGCTGAGTTCACCCCGATCCCATGCCCTGCATGAAGCAACCATAAGGATCCCCATAAGGGTGCACGGAATGCACCGTACGGTCTCACGTGCTTGGGATATCAAGCCCCTCCACGGTCTGCGGCGCACTGGGACCTCTCTGCTCGCACTCGCCCATCCACCCCCCCCCAACGCGGTCGTAAAGATCCTCTCCGAAGCTGGTGGGCAGTGGCTCAGCTACACCCAAGTGATAGTTTCGCCGACCATCAGCCTGCCGCTCCGCGCGCAAGAAAAGAGTGGAGTCCTTCCGGTCTTGATAGAAACTCTCCGCGAAGTCGAATTGATGGGTGACAAACAACACTTTGATATCCGCGTCCAATAGACTATGAACGACTTGGTGGCCAATTTCTGACCCCTCATGTTCATTGGTGGCGGAGAATGACTCGTTAAAAAGCATAAGGCTGTGCGAAGTAATCTGATCCGCAATCGCGCTCATGCGTTTTAGCTCGCCGTCAAGGCGGCCACTGGTCATACTGGAATCCTCTTCCCGACTGAAATGCGTAAAAATTCCGCTGCATACATCGGCGCGATAGGAGGCTGCAGTGACGAACAGCCCACACTGCATCATGAGTTGGGCGAGGCCGACGCTTCGGAGAAAGGTCGACTTTCCTCCGGAGTTAGCTCCGGTAATGACAACCATCGGCTTGCCATCGGCATTAATCTGATTGCCAACGACGGGTTGGTCGATTTGTAATGCCAATGAGACATCTTGCATATCAGACGCCGAAAAGCGAAGCGAACCCCAGACGCACGGGTCGGGAAAACAAATTGGCACATTCTTCTCGCTCACGTGCTCATGGAGGTTGAGGCAACTCACGTAAAACCCCAACTCCGCTCGAAGCACGGTGAAGTAGCTTAGAATGGGGTCTGCCGACTGGGCTGCCGCGTTGGCTACGAGGTTAATTCCTCGACTAATGAGATCGGACAGGGCCCGTTGACCCCATTCATCGTCCACCGGCACCGTAAACGAGTACGAAGCACGGTGACCGATTCCAATCCGTTCTTTCCATCCCGGTTTAGTATGTCGGCTCTCCCGCAGCACCAGATTGATCCCGCTGTTATCGCGATCGAGTTCGGCACTTATCAAAGGGCCCTGATGAAAGCGCAATGCTTGCAGCGTACCACTGATGGTCTGCAAATATTCATCATCTAATTCGTGTTGCAACTGGCGAAAAAGGGTTGTTAGACCATCCGAGTGGAACCGTTGCATGTGATTGTCCGCGAGCGTTCTCAGTTGCTTCAGTCGATTAAAGGCCTGTTCTAGATGGTTTACGGCTCCAGGGAGGATAGCCGCCGAAAACTGTGGGGAATGGTATCCCCACAGTTTTCGGCGGTCCTCCAAGGCGTCACCGGCGATGGCATACATTTCTCTGATAATCGTGGGCTCGGATAGACAGTTGGCTAAAATTCGCTGGCGATACCGGATAACATTGGGCTGGTCAGAACTGGCCAGCAACACTTTGGTGGCTACGTTGAAAAGAAACTGATCACCACCTGCCATCGCCCGGAAGAGGGTGTTTATCTCCAAGGCTTGGATAAGATCTTCATGGTTCGGAGGTAAATTTGCGTCGAAGTTGAAATCCTGGTCTTCATAAAGAAGGTAGACCTTCATCGGATAATTCGCCTCCGCAAGTGTTCGTAAGTTAGGTGATACTTTTCTGCGATGGCCATAGCGTACGCGAGCCCATCCGCCGGGGCCCGGATTATTTTATAAGTCCGCTCGGTAGGATTTTCAGGGACCACAGTACTAATCATACTAACGACAGACGGCCCTAGCGCTGCCAGTTCGTCGATGAAGGTTACATAGACACACAAAAGATCCTGAGCAATTACTTTTTGCATGACCTTTTTTCCCAGAAAGAGCGCATCGCGAGTCGTAGTGGACGCGAAACTTTCGTTCATAATAATAATGCTGTCAGTGGTCGCCAATTGCAGAATCTCGCGAACTCTTATGACGTCGTCCTCTAACTGGCCACGCATTCTCGAAAGATCCTCCTCCCGCTCGAAATGCGTGAGAATACGATCGCTCAGGAAAAGCCGGGCAACCGTGCCAGGAACAGGGTAGCCAACACTAGCTAAATGGTGCAACTGGCCGAAGGCTCGAGCAAATGTAGTCTTGCCTCCCTGATTAGGTCCGGACACGACCAAGATGCGTTCGGAACCATCCATGCGAAAATCATTGCAGACAATCGGCATTCCCTGTGCCGTAAGTTTGCGAGCCAACGCTAAGTCGAAAGTGTCAACGGCCACGATGTCTTTATGGCTGGCAGTGACTTCGGGATAACAGAAACTGTGCCCGGCCGAGCGTACTGGCGCGATGTAATCGAGATAGGTCACGTAGAATTGCAGTTCACGTTCGAAGCGTCGTACCGTCTCGTTCAAAAAGTCCGCGTGTCGTTCGCAATATTTATCCAGCGCCAAGAACTCTTGACTAAATAGGCGTGCCACCAGTTCGAGAATCTGGGCGCCGACATGGTTCATCCCCGGCCATGAGCGGTATGCGACGCGATAGTCCTTCACCGCGCCTTGCTTAAATCGGGCGAATATTGATGAGACCTCTGCACTATAGTCCACTTCGCCATCATAGCGACTGACATCGACTCGACGACCCCGAATGCGGATACAGTACCGAATTTGTTCAAGGGCCTGCTTCAATTGTTGTGTATCCGCGACCAGAGACGCGAATTGAGGTGAGGCCACATAATCTGCTAAGAATTCACGGAACGTCAAGAGTCCCCTAGACTTAAGGACGCCCCCTTTGAGGCCGTCGTTCAGGCAAGAAACAGCCTCGCAGTATAACGCCGCAGCGTCCAGGAGCCATCCTTGGCGTTGATAGTGGACCTCCATCTTCTCCATTTGGACGAGATGCGAACGTACTTGTTGCATGAACCGGGCAAAGCGCTGCACCTGCTCGTACAGCACCCGATCTTCAAGATCTTTAAAGACTTCATGGCGATAGCGTATGGTGTTGGCGTCCCGGATCCCCTGATAGAACAGGGCTACGATGAGATCGCGTTCCTCCTGCCCGCTGACAATTGCGGCAAGGATCTGGTCGAGGTTTAGGTCGGAAGCAAAATCACGGTCTCTTGACCCAACCGGCTCGATATTTTCCGGCAACTTGGGAAACACCAAGCTACCGAAAACAGACGAACTAGGCGCGCCCATATGATCGAACAACCGCGAAGCCGTTAATGCATTTTTCGGCCACGATCCAAGAACCTCACCTGAGTCAGTTGCATCGGGCGTTTGACTAGCTAGAGTTGTCATGGTGCGCTCCTATTCTGGCGTAGACCGCCACAAATAGGAGCCATCAGCCTCTGCGGCACTTTAGGCGAGCTCCATCGCCTGTATTTTTTCTCAATTATACGACGAATTGATCGTCGGAGCAATCCAATATGACGAGGGGCAATGGAACGTCTGCAGGGCGCAATGGATGGTACGGCTATAGTGCGCGCGGATCATCATTTTCGTTTTTGGGGAAACGCCATCGCGTTTGGGACCCATGATGCACTAGGATGTTGAGACGCTCACCGTCTACGCCAACTTGCGCTATGTTGGCGCAGACCACCACCCGGCGTCTCCGGACCCCGCCATAGACGTCGTCTTCCATTATTGCGGAGGCCCTGCTCGTCTCATCATAAAGCGGTCCACCCATAGCCTCCCAGCTGCGGCCACAACCAGTTAGGCCCAGTTTGGGCCCGAACGCACGGTGATGCTGGCCCTTTTCGACCTACGGCTGGTGTGGCTCTGGTCCCTACTCACGCAAGGGGACCATCCCACGTTCGAAAAACAGCCGTGATACCAACCAAAGCATGTGCCCTCATTCATCGATGCCCTCGCGACGCTACAGACGACCCTGTGGGCCGAGCGAATTTTGGAGGAAACCGCGTCCGGCTCCATTTCCTCGAAAATCATGCCCGAAATTATCCGGATCTTATCAAAAGCAGGATAAACCGAAACGGCCTTGACGAAAAAACCGCAAAATCCACTGCCTGATTGCTACAATTTGCTAGTATGATCGGTCAATGCCTAGTGAACGTTACTCTCTGAAGGAGAGTGAAACTGTGGCTATCTATACTGAATTCGCTCCGCATGAGACCATCATTGTGCATGAGGCTCTACGGGCTACTGCTTTGGGACTTGCCACTATGGAGAGGATGAAACAAGTGGTTCAGCACCCCGACTTGAATCAAGTTTTGGACAAGGCCATTAGTAATAAGGAGAAGGAACTGAGGGAGCTAAAACAGTGGGCGCAAAACATCATTTCATAGGAAGCATGCCAAGGAGGGGATTTAGCCGTGAACTTCTTTAAAGATGGAGCATCGCCAGTGCCTACCACGGACGTGTCAGACGCCTTAATTGCCAGTGAACTGTTAGAAATGACCAAGACCAGTGCATTGTTGACAACCACCCACTATTTGGAATGTGTGACGCCGGGGTTACGAGAAGTTCTACGGCTTGGTCTGAATAATTGTCTCAATGCGCATGAAGAGGTGATGGAGATTGCGATAAAGAACGAGTGGTATCCCGCTTATCTGCCTCCGGTCCAGCAACTGCAGGACGACTTGAAGTTTTTAACGTTGGTTCGGCCCCACGCTACCGTCTAGAGACCTGGTAGAAAACTCGAACAATCGCCCTTCGAGGATCGTGGACTTTGCGATTTTCCGGCGAGCCTGCACATCGGTCATCTCGGTTCGCGTAAGATTTGAACGATTTCGTCATCGATTTTCGGCGATGCGGGGTCCGTTTGGGCTTGGCTATTCATTGGCACGCACCCGAGATTGGTTCACAAGTCGGCAGGCAAATCGACAAACGATCGGGTGCGCTTCGTTCGATAGCGCGGTGGTTCCACCATCACCGGCCCGCCCCCTTGGGTCAGACCATCCCATTGACCCGAGGATCCACGGATAGAGTGGGCGCGTAGATTGGAGGCCTGGGTGCGACACGAGGGTGCTCAAAGTCATGTGGTTAGAATCCACCCACTCTGAATGGTGAGTGCGGGCCTACTGTGGCATGGGGCTTTGGCAACGAAGCCTTGTGAAGCCCACGGAACAATG
>DAHXNH010000115.1 GCA_027365485.1 Clostridiales bacterium | reverse complement strand
AAGCGGTGAGACGTTCCGAGGACGGCAGGTGCATGGCGGCCACAGCAGGGACCCAAGCCAAGGCCGCGTAGGCGGTAGGCAGTGGAGTCACGAGGGCGCTGACTCCGGTGATAATCGCGCCGGCTCGCAGGGCTAGCACGTGGGATGATGGCATGAGAGTAATCCTCCTTTCGATAATTAAGACCAAACCCATAGAGGCAAAAGGTCACGCTCGGCCGCCTTGGCGCTCGCGTTCGAGGGCGTCTTGCTCGATTTCCCATTGTTGCTTGCCGACGCCTCGACCCGCTTGCCGGGCCATGCGGGACAGACCGGCAGCCACGGTTTGGGCGGTGCGTCGGGCGGATTGTGGTTCGGCATGGTCCACCTGGGCCCGCCGCATGTCGGCCATCTTTTCGATGGCGGCCTCGGCTTTAGCCTGGGCTTTTTGGCTCATAGGCTCGGTTACCAGGTGTTGCACCGCTTGGGTCGGGGTCAATCGGCCTTTCCGCACCGCGTCGATGGTGTCGAGCAGTTCATCCCGGCTAATCGGCGTGTCCATGGTGTTCTTCCAAGTTGCCCACAAAACGGCGGTTGTGGCGGTTCTGGCCGCTGGATGATCTAGCGGTCGATCCAGGTGCTTGGCACCATCAATGATGCTCCGGGCCATGCGTTCGCGGAGGTCTTTTCTAGCATTCTCAACGGCCTCTACCACGGCGCTATCCCGGTAGATTTGCCCGAGTTTTTTAGCTGAGGCGATATACTGATCGGCTGAGCCCTTTATCGAGGGAACGTTTTGCAAGAGCCAGTCTGCCGCTTGATCCACGGCTTGCTTGGCCGGTGGTGGCAAGTAGGCGTAGCGCAGACTGCCATGGTCCGGCAATTGATTGCGCACGGTTTGGAGCAATTGTCGGAATTGTTCACGTTCGGCTTTCGGCAGGAAGACCATCGGGGTTTCCAAGGCGTCTTTTGTGGCGAAAACCACCCCTTGCCGGGCGGCGTTCTTGGCGGTGTTGGCTTGCTCGCGTAACGGTGCATAAAGATCCCGCACCCAATTCTGCTTGATCTGTTTGAGTTCGCTCGGTGCCCATTTGCCGCGTTCGCGGGTCGGTGACTTTTCCCAAACCAAGAGATGGATGTGCGGGTGGCCGTCTTTGCGGTGGACCGCCGCGATCCAGTCGATGTTATCGGGCTTAAGCCCAAGGGCTTGGGCCATCTTTGGCAGTTGTCTTCTCGCGGCATCCTCCCACGGTTTGCGTTGCAAGAGTCCACCACCCATCGCCCTGGCATCCTCTTCTTTGACCGAAATGAACGCTCTCCATATCGGGCCGTCGTGGTGTTCGAACAGATGGGCGATTTGGTTGGCGTCGGGGATGGTGCGGCCTTCCGGCCCGAACCCGCCCAAGGAGCCTGGACGCTCGATCATATAGCGAGCGTGGATGCCCGCTTCGAGGTGATCGGGCATGAGCAGTTCTTCGTGAGCGCTTTGATGGCGGTCAGGATCGACCATGTAGCGTAGATGGCCGATGGCGGCTTTCATGGACGTTTTGCCTTTGCCGCCTTGGCTCGACGGCAGGTAGAAGTGGGCGCGAATGACGAATGGACGCATGGTTCGATCACCTCCTTTTCAAAGTAGGGAAAGGAACTAGGAAGCTGACCCCCTGCCCCCTTTTCCCTATCGGCGGTTATTCCGTTGGCTCGTCGGGCTCGATCAATTCTTCCGGTGCACTCAAACTCTGGAAAAATTCGTTGGCTTGCTGGCGAGCGAACGTTTGGATGTTCGTTACCAATTTCGCGGCTCGTTCGTCCTGGCTTTTCGGATCTTTGTCGCCAGCAATTTCAAGCAATTTTAGAAATTCAGCGTTACCCCAGCCCTGCGCCTCGAAGGTGGCGGTCACCAAGCGATCGAGGACTTCTGGAAAACCCTGGAAGTATTTTCCAAGCACGGCATCGATCATGTCGGCGAGCCAGGGCGCGCTTTGTCCGGCCGCGTCCTCGCCGAGGCCTCGATTCACGAGATCGCGGACCGCTTGAGCGTAGGTTTGGTCGTGATCGATGGCGTAGCGCTCGATCTTGGTCGCTTGCTCGGCACTGAAATACGTACGCATTTGTTGTCGATCGGACATGATCCACTCTCCTTTGTTGGTGACAAGCACGTCACCCACCAGAACGGCATAAGAACGCCGTTGAATCGGTGGGCTGGTGACGTAATATATGGTTGATGGTGACAGTTGAAATTGGTGGTGACAAAATGTCACCAAAGTATGGTGACACCGGGATCCGCACTGGGTGCGGGATAGCGTCTTGGTTGGTGACATTGGCGCTTGTGTGGCTATTGCGGTGGTGACGCCCTTTGGACGGTTTGGTGACAGATTTTTGACCCCATAAATCGGTGGTGACGCGCTCGGAGTTTTTGGGCCTGGGCTTGGGTTTTTCGTGGTGACACCCGGCTTTGCCGGGTGCTCGTCTGGAACCGCCGCTGGTGACAGCGGTGGTGACGTTTTCCCTTATCCTGCTTCCTTCTCCACCACAGGGGGAGAAGGGAGAGGGAGCGACGGCAGGAGCGGAAGAGGGATGAGGGGGGTGCAGTCGCTAGGGCCGTCTTTGGCCCGACGTGGCTGCTAGGCTCTGCGTACGTGTTCACGGGGTTGGGTTGGATTGGATTCTGACACAAAATCCAGCGCCAACTCAGAGAATGTCTGCCACGCCGGGTCTTTAGGCAGTTTGGGGTGGGTGGCTTCGAGATGGGCCTTTAACGCGTCCATTCTTCGGCGCTGCCACGACAAAGCCCACTCCCCTTCCGGCGCGATGTGTAACGCCCCAGTCATTTCGGAATCGCGCATGATGATCATCTCCTTTCGCTAGGCTCTAAAGAGACCGTTGGGTTCCTGGGTAGCTACTTCGAGCGGTTCAACTCCGGCCAATTCGGCGATGGTGGCAATCGTTTCTGCGTCGGTACGATCAAAGTGCAGGAACGACCACCAGGTGATCGTGGTATAGCAGTGGTTGCAATTCGCGATGGGCCGATCAACCGGCATGAACAGCGCTTTCGACCGATGACACCGTGGGCAATCCGCGTACCGGGTTTCCGAGTATTCTGCTTTCTGGTAGTTCGGCAACGAGCCGAATACGAGATCGTGATTCAACTTGGGGTATACCACGTGATTCAACCAATCCTTGAGCTCGGGTGACATTGGTGATCGTGCCATAACAATCGCCTCCACTCTAATATAGAAAGAAGCAAGAGGGAGCCGCGATGGGCTCCCCCGATTAGTTTAAGTGTGCGACGATGGCTTTGGGCCAATAGGGGTCGGCGTTCTTGATCGGCCGGGCGAAGACTTCCGAGTCAGCCCCGTGACTGGTGAGGCTTTTGATTTCATCGGGGGTTAAGTTGTCGATAGCCGTGTCAATCGCGGCTTGGGATTTGTTAGCCACTGGGATCACCTCCTTTCGCTCGCGTTACAAATTACCGTGCTCGGGCCGCCACGTACCTGATCGTGGGTTAACCAATCCTTTAGCTTTGGCGAAATTTTTGTCCGTGCCAATCCGATCGCCTCCTATTAATCCACCACGTGCAAAATGGACTTCTCAAGCTCGGGCGGTGACTCGATGAGATCGGCGATGATAATCCCTCGAAGCGCTGTCCTTAAGTGCTCATGGATCAGCAAGCTCCGAATCCGGAGTGGGCACTGGTCCCGCAGATCTTGGATGGCCGTCCGCAAGGTGTCGGAATCATCCGGCGCAAAGTAGGCTTCCGGGGCAACGTCGTTGCGGCCTTGATTCGGAAGTAACTTTTCTGCCGTGACGAGGCAGGACCAAAGCCTCTCACTGTGCTCCTGCAAATCGTCGATCAAAACTAGCTCCACGATGTGTAACGCTTCGTACAAATGATATTCGTCCTCGTAGGTTAGGCGCGACATGTTGGATCACCTCTCTTAGTTATCGTTCTAATATCGAAAGAAGAAGCAAGAGGGAGCCGCAATGGGCTCCCTGCGTGTTAGCGTGCTTTAAATCGCCCACGATCGTCGCGACCTTCGCGCTCGGGCGGATTCAGCTTCTCCGTCAGTCGGTCTTGCGCCGCTTGGGCCTCCGCTCTAGCGCGTTCGGCGGCCAGCTGGTGGGGATCGTTGTTGAACTCCGCCCGTATCGCGGCCAACTGAGTGACTGACGAAACGAGGCCCAGATCTCGTAGCCTTGCGCTCACCCCGTTGGGCTCGTCCTCGTACACCACCGATGTTTCCTTGACTTCGTTGTCGAAGTTGTCGAGGTAGCTTTCCGCCACTTCGATTTTAAATCGTTGATCCGCCGGCAACCAAGTCACGCGGGCGCTGCTCGCGGCGTTATGGATATCGATTGGTTTCATCTTTGGTGCGCCTCCTGTTTTTAGTTTCGACAACCTCCGGCGAAAACTCCGGAGTGTGAATGTCGCGTCCCGCTTACGATTGACCCGATTTTTAGTCCCCGATTCCGGCAAAGTCTCCGAAATGGGAGGGTTTGGCCCCGATTTCCGGGGTTTTCCGGAAAAACTGCCGGAATTCGGCCCACGAAAA
>DAHXNH010000113.1 GCA_027365485.1 Clostridiales bacterium | reverse complement strand
ATTATCGAGACGATAGCTGGGTCTGCGCGCATTCAAGGCGCGAGCTTGCTCGGCAATCGTCTGGAGCCGGGGTTTACCCTTGACCGTCGCGTAGAGGGTGAGGTGTTCGTCCACAAAGTCCCAGGCTTCGATGATGGGGCCGATTTTCCGATTGCGATCATTCCGAGGAAGCAGGACCCAAAAGACTTGCAGTAGCGTGGCCAGCAAATCCTCGCTGGCGTCGCGTGGTAGAAGGATTGCATGCACTTTGGCACGGCTATGACCGGTTACGTGGTAGCAGATGGTGATCAGCACTTCTTGGGCCGGGTCCGACGTGGTATTCCACCGCAATTCGGCCTGTTCTTCCTGGTGGTGATTCCAGGGATAGAACTCGATCCGGGTGGCGTCCCGGTATTCAATCAGGGTCATGCCTCATCCTCCTTGCGTTTCGGGAATCACGACTTTGCCTTATTTTACTATATATTCGGCACTAAAGAATTGAAACGTACTTCTTGACGAAGAAGACCAAGGCACTCAACCCTGGTCGGCACCAGTATCAGATCTTTAATGCCGAGTATATACTTCAAGCGTTTCCGTGAACGCACTCGCAATTAGATAAGTTGTGCACCCGTCATTGGCCGGCAGAAGTAGAATTCGTGTGGCATGCCAGGCCGTACAAGGGGTGAGCATTCTCGGCTAATTCACCGACAAACGCGGCGGTGGTTGATGGGAACCCGTGTTACGTTGGCCACAGGATGAATATCTATCTCGGATGGACTATCTTCAAGAACGCGATAGGGAATCAAAACAACGAAATAATACATCGTGCGCTTCTTCTAATCAATAAGTTCACCACTCAATGGATGGCCCGGGACGGGCTGTCACCGCAGGCGCTTCGCCCCACCGCAATCGTGGGGATTCCGAGAGCAGTCGAGCGCGTCCCGGGTTATTGACCTCATCAAGGTGAGTTTGGGACATTAGCTAAAGACGAACGTCCGGCATCTAAAATAGCTAGCAGTGACGGAATATAGTCGAAAGCCTGATTGGTTGGCAGCACGAGTGCCACGCCGTGGCGGCCGAAGGTGCTGCCTGCCGAATAGCGTTTCGAAATACCGGTCACCACCGTAGTCTGCCAATAGGCGACCGCCTGATCTTGAATCGCGCGTGGCAGTGGATAGCGGTCACGATCGAGGGCATCGGGCTCAAACTGCCAAGTGGACACAACACGGCCTTTCCGCAGAATGCTGTAGCCCCATCCGCGTTGGTCGCAGAGCGTACGCCATGTTGGGAGCAACTCTCGAGGAAGGTCCGATTGGTCCGGCACCACTAAGCATCGCTTACCGAGCGCGTCGTCAAGCCGTTGCTGCCATCGTGCGGTCATCCGGGGTCGCCGCCGGACCCACCAGGCAGTGTGTCGCGTTGTGGAGACATCGCGTGGAGCAGCAACAACCCCTTCGGGCAAGGGATCCGGCAGCGCCACTTCGGTAACATGCGGTACACGCCAGACCCGTGTATGCTCGTACCGGTCACCGTCGCGCCCGAATTTCCAGAGCAATCGGCGTTCGGGATCATAGAAAAAGTTGCCCGTCTCTGTACCTCGTGCAAACACCACGTGCTAGCCCGTAATGATCTCGTCACACGTTTCGTCGCGTACCATCACTTGGGTATCGGGAATTAGACAGCTAGATTTCAAGGGACTGCCCTCAAGAACCCCCGTGCACCAGACATTGCCAAACGTGTCAAGATCGAGCGAGTTGACCGTCTTGGGATCGACGGTGGAGCCATAGGAACCAAACAGCACCACCCGGGCCGGGCGGTCATAGCCTGCAAGGTAAAAGGATTGAGGCGAAGACCCGGTCCCATAGCTCGTAGGCCACGGAGCACGACCGCCTCCGGTATTGTAATTCCAAGCCAAGAGCGAATGGATTTCGCGGCCTAAGGCCGTATCCGTCACATCGGTGACAGTGGGGGAATCCGGAGAGGCTGGATAATAGGTCCACGGCGGATACGCCGGAAGAGGCAATGGTAGATTTGATGACAAGATAACGTTCCTCCTTGGATTGATCGAAAGGAATCGGTATGCAACGAACCGTCACCGCAGGCGCTCCGCCCCGGACACCGGATACGTGGTGATGATCAGTTCGCGGGCCCCGGCACGCTTCGTGGCATCCGAGTTAATCGACCGTCGGGCGGACACCGACTGGCTCCACAGCCCGCGATACAGCACCCGCACGGCAGGCACGTCTGCATTGGAGACCATGACATAGCAGCCACGGCGTGCAAGGGTATACACCGCGGCTGCTAGTTGCACGTGATCCGCCCAGTCAAACCCCCCGGCCGTATATTCGGTGAAACGCGCACTGCCGGAGAGCGCCACATAGGGTGGATCGCAGTACACGAAATCTTCAGGTTGTGCCATGGGGAGCACCGCCTGGTAATCCGCCTGGGCAATCTCAGTCGTCTGTAAGACACGGTGAGCAGCCCGCAACCCATCGGCGTTAACAATGTTGGGATGTTCATAATGTCCGAAGGGCACGTTAAAGCGGCCCTGGCGATTGACCCTCAGTAGGCCCGCCCAACACGTTTTATTGAGGAAAAGGAAGCGGGAGGCTCGTTCGACGGGAGAAAGTGTCTCGGGGTCTAGAGCCCTAATCGTGTAATAGTAGTCTTCCCTGTTGCAATGACGGCCTAAGTCAGCGATGAGTATATCTATGTTGTCGCGAATGACCTGATAGACGTTGATCAGTTCCGCGCTGGTATCGCTGAGATAGGCCCCGGATAGACCGAGCGCGAAGAATAGCGTGGCTCCACCAGCAAATGGTTCGAAGTACCGGTGCCACGTCGGAGGCCGGGACGCCAACAATTGCGCTAACAATTGCCGCTTGCCGCCTGCATATTTGATAGGGCTGTAGGTGGCAATGTTTGTTGGTCGCGCATTAGGCACGAAAGACGGCATCTTCGGACCCATCCTTTCTGTATGATCGAGAAACGGATTGCTCACATTTTTCACGAGAATACCCCTTTCGAAATGCTGATCGAGTTCAGGGCATTTTCCTTTATCCCAGCGGGAATAGGGAGGATGACTAATCTCGGTGATCATGGGGTCCATGGCGGTGACCCGTCAGAGCGCGGTGTGCGGTACGACGTTCTCGTAGCCTACGGTAGTGACGGTGACCCAATCCCCCTCAATACCCCTCGACAAACCATGAGACCTTTTGGGTCCACGTAAAGAGACAGGCCTTTAACAGGGTGCTCAGGCATGCTACTACGGTAAAATACTACGAAGGGTGTCGACGCATCACGTCGAATACGCGGTGGACCCAGTGAAACATATTGCTATTCCCTTGGGTCTCGGAATGCCGCAGCGATAATCGACGGCGCGGACGTGTTAAAATGACCTATTCTGCTCATGACGAACTTTCCAACTTTAATGCGGAAATGACCACCAGGCCCAACGAATGGTGGCACGCCATGAATGATCTAGGAGTGCAAGAACATAGCCATTACGGCTTCCAAGGACAGCGCAAATCGGTTATGGCTTCCGTAAAACGACGAAGATCTCGCGGATCACTGGGTAACGTGGCGATATAGTCGGTAATCGCGGCCACGGTGGCCTTCCATTGCTGTTGGCGTGCGTGAATCTGAGGGTCATTGTGACAGACGGCATAATCTGAACGTTCTACGCGACGAAAGTTTGGAATATAGGCCAATGCTTGCCCACAAGCGAACGCGCGAATTTCCCACGTCTCCCCGTTACTATGCTTAAGCAAAGTCTTGCCATCGGATTCGATGGCTTCCTTGATAATCACGGTATTGCCGCAAATCGGACATGCAAGATCGGGAATATACTGAAGCTCCATGCGACACGCTCCTTAGGCAATGGATGGGAAGTAATTGAGCAATATGGGGGTGGTGCCCAAACAGGCGGTTGGGCACAAATGGGTAGGTGGTTAGGAACGATGAAACTATCGGAACGTTTTAAGAAGCTAGCAGAGTTATGGCAATTAGTTCAGGTGTACGCCGCGTCAATCGAAAGACGGATAAGGTCGGACCGGTGAGTGTCGGGCCAAATAAATTAGGATTGTGGTTATAGTCTCGGATGTATATCGCGAGTGCATTGCGTTGAAACGTCACGCGGACAAGCGCATGGAGCGGCATCGCCGACGGCAAAGGCACCGCCAGCAGGATACCGCTCATCCCATCCGTTCCATCCAAGACCAATTGGGGGTCCGTGACAGTGCGATGCCCTACCTTCAGGGTGACTCCTTCCGGCGTACTCGTGAGTTGGGTAAGGCGCCCGGTTATCGTATGCATAACAGGGGCTGAGATCGCAGGGAGATATGGAGGATGACTGATAAGGTGTCCGGTTATCGTATGCATAACAGGGGAGGGTGGTCGAGCATTTGCTGAAACGCTAGCCGTCCATCCACATAGCCCAATGAGACTGATAATAGCGATAATTGGACGGCTGAATTGTTGAAAAGACAAGTGATGAGAAATCGAACGTAGTGGCATGAGAATACTCCTTTAAATAGAAAGGGGATCACATCGGGCTCTTTCTCAACGATGATGGTCATGAGCTGGATGACTGGTCAACTTTGGGGTTAAAACAGAACGTCGACACCTGGGCGGACGTGTGCAGATAACAATTGAGAAGGGCCTTCCGTATGTTGCGGACGGAAGCCCTGGGAGGACAATTATCATCGTCTTTGAGAAAGAATCTCATATCGTTTTCTTTTCTAAACCGCGATGCCAACGGTTGCAAGCTAGTATTTAGACTGAGGCTGGGTCTGATCAGTCCCCTCTTGTTCGACGATCAGTTGGGTCAAGTCGCGCAAATACGCTTGAGAATCGCCATAGTATAAACGCTCAACATGACGACATACGTCAAACCACCAGGCCAGCGAGGCGTGGTGGGGATGCCAATATTTTTCCGGGAATCAGGTACAGGTAACAGTGCGGACTTTGTGGACGTGGTGAGCGAGTAGTGGTATTCCTGAAGAACCCAGTTGGCTTTGTCGGCGCAGGCAAAATGCCCTTCGAATTGTTCGAAGAGGTGTTCGAGGTGCGTGGTAAGGAAATCTCCATGGCTATAGCAGAATTGCAGTGCGCTGAGATTGGACTCGCGCACGGTTGGATATGCGGCGCGCACAGCCGCATTCAGGGCGTTTTGCCACGGGTATTGGAGGCGGTCGTGAAAAGCTTCGGGGCCGTCGTGAACGCATGTGAGTAGCGTCGGGCCCAGTGAGGCAATGATCGCATCGCCATCGGTGGATTCGTGTTGCAACAGGGCATCGAAAATACCCGTTAGGGTTTCGTTTAAGGTGAGATCGTCCACGGAGTATCGGCCCTTTATCCAATGCGTCGTAAAACCCCTAGCTTTAGC
>DAHXNH010000092.1 GCA_027365485.1 Clostridiales bacterium | reverse complement strand
TTCCGCTCTGAGGTGGTCAAAGCCGGATTTCAGAAACTGTGGACGGATAAAGACTATGCGACCATTGTGCTGGTAGGAGACCATTTGCCCCCGACGGCAGTCGAGGACGATTTGTTCTTGTCTCAGTTCGTGATGAATGCCCGAGGCATGGTGGAGTGATGGATTGGGTCTACCTCCGGGAAATTGGTCAGCAGGGACGTGTGATTGATCGCGAAACCGTCTTCGGGGAGTCGTTTGCGCAGGTATGGATTCCTGAAAAGGGGTCGGTGGTGCGGCTGCCCGCTGATGACTTGGAGGCATTGCCTCACCCGAACTTGGCAGACATTCGCTATCGTGCCTATGCGGCGCGAATTATTCAGGCGCTCCCGGGGGATGTGCTGTTGGCACCCTTGGATAGTCGCGTGGTCCCACTACCACACCAAATTCATGTATTGGATCGGGTGGTGGGAGAACGGAGAATGCGCCTTCTCCTCGCCGACGAGGTCGGACTTGGTAAGACCATTGAGGCCGGGCTCGTGATTCGCGAGTTAAAGTTGCGGCATCAAATACGCCGCATTTTAATCGTTGCGCCAAAGGGACTCCTTCGGCAGTGGGCTAGTGAGCTATCCCTTCACTTTGGGGAGACATTTCGGGTCGTGACAGGTGACGACCTCCGGGGCGAACAGGGCAATCTCTGGTCTCGTTATGATCAACTCATTGTCTCCCAAGATGGCATTAAACCATTGGCACACCGACGCGGCTGGGAGGCCGACCGTATCGCGACCTATAATCAGCAGCGTTACGAAGCGGTCCTCGCGTCCGGGTGGGACCTGATCGTGATTGATGAGGCGCACCGTTTGGGTGGCAGTACCGACATGGTTGCCCGCTTTCGTCTTGGCCAGGGATTGGCCGCAGCCGCTCCCTATCTTCTGTTGCTTACCGCCACGCCCCATCAAGGCAAGACCGATCAATTTCGCCGACTGTTGAGCTTTTTGGATTCCGAACGGTTTATCGACAATGAGACTTTGACTCCGAGCTTGGTGCAGCCCTATGTGGTGCGCACGGCTAAACGGATGGCTGTCGATGCCGAGGGGGCCTCTCTCTTTCAGCCGCGGCAGGTGGAGATGGTAGTGGTCGATTGGGATTCCCCCCGGTACGCCATCCAGAGAGAACTCTATGAGGCCGTGACGCTCTATGTTCAAAAGGGATATCGTCAGGCGCTAGCCGAAAAGGCGTTTACGGAGACTTTTCTGCTGATTTTGATGCAGCGAATGGTCACCTCGAGTCCCGCCGCGGTCGAGCGAGCCGTACGCCGGCGCATCATGACTTTGGCCGAGGTCGAGGGTCCTGAGGAATGGACGATTAGTGAGGATGACGAGATCGAAGCGGCGATGGACGAGACGACTAATTCCGGCGGCACTGAAGGTCTTGAGTCGTTGCTGCGACTGGCCACCGAAGCGACCCAAAGTCCCGATGCGCGCGTCGACCGTCTCGTCCAAGTCATTGATTACCTTCGGCGTGAGGAGTCCAGTGAGACCAAGTTTTTGATCTTTACCGAATTCTTACCGACGCAGGCGATGTTGTTTCGTGTGTTATCGGGTTATGGGTATCGGGTGAGTATGCTCAATGGACAAATGGGTTTGGACCAACGATTGTCGGTGCAAGAGGCGTTTCGCCATGATAGCCAATTTCTCATTTCGACGGATGCCGGTGGCGAGGGACTCAACCTGCAATTTGCTCATGTGGTAGTGAACTACGACCTACCCTGGAACCCGATGAAGATAGAACAACGCATCGGACGCGTCGACCGCATCGGGCAACGGCACCTGGTACGGGCCTTTAACTTTGTGATTAAAGATACGGTGGAATATCGCGTGCACGAAGTTTTGCTTGATAAGCTGCAAAGGATTTTGACGGAATTGGGCATCGACAAGTTAGGGGATGTGTTGGACTCGTCAGGACTTGATGTGGACTATCAAGGGCTATACCTGTCCGCCCTCATGAATCCGGACCAAGCCGATGCGGAAATGACCCGATGGGTGGAAACCGTGCGGGATACGGCTGATCATTCTCGCGATTTGAATCACTCAATTGAAGCGGGGCCACCGGATCCGGAACGGCTCAAGACGATTCTTCATCATCCGTTGCCGAGTTGGATGGCGGCCATGGTGGAACACTACGTCACATCGCGAGGCGGGGCGGTGCAGCGGACCACGTTAGGGTGGACGGTGACGTTCCCGGATGGGACGACATTGCGGGATGTGGTGTTCCGGCCCGATAGTGACGATGTCGGACAAACGTATCTTCCGCTGGACCATCCTCAAATCCAGAAAATGCTGGAAGAACTGCCGCACGAAGTACCAGGAGGGCCGGTGGTTCGCGTGGAATCTCGAAAGTTTCCGACGGGACTTCTCGGGCTATGGAGTCTCTGGGAACTGACGTTGAGTTCCGGGGACGAGCAGGAACGACGTGTCTTCCCGTTGTTCCTTGCGGATGACGATCGTGTGTTTCGCGCGTCAGCCATCCAGATCTGGGAGCACATCACCCATTGGAACTTTCAAGGATCCATAGTAGCGTCCCCCAGAACCCTGGACATTCGCAGTTGGGAGCGGCTCTTTCGTCAGGCTGAACAGGAGGCCGAGCCGCTCTATCGGGACCTCAAGGAGACTCACCAAAAGCGTGTTCGCGGCGATAGGGAGGCCATGGAGCGAGCCTTTCATGTGCGCCGCGATCTGGTGCAACGCGTGGGGTTGGACAACGTTCGAGAGGCTCGACTGCGTCGTTTGGCGGCGGAATATGCCGAGCGCATCAAGGCCAGCGAGAATGCTTTACATGTGTATCCCAACCTTGAACCCATTCTTATTCTAGAGGTAGATTCATTATGAACACAAACTGGCGGGCTAGCGTATTGAAGCACCTCATGGATGGAACCGAGCGGATTCGGGTGGTTGCGGACCCGGATGGATTATTGTTGGACGAGAATTTGTTGCAGGAGTTGAAGCAACGAGGGTTTTCAGTGCTGCTATATGACGACCCTTGGGCATTTCGGGTACGTTACGAAGAAGACTTTCGGGCTTTTTGGGACGTTGGTCGGGCAGATCCTCGTTTGTTGGTGCGTTCCACGACCATAAATTTGGATCACATACCATTTGACGTGTTAGATCAAGTGGACCCGGTTTACCTTTCCGTCGCTCGGTTGTTCTCTCATCTTGAGCGACTGATTATGACGGATTTGGACCGGCGGTTATACGACCGGGCATTTGGTGTGAACCTGGCCGTTGGTTCGGGTCGGCTTAATCGCGAAGATACGGCATTGCGTCTATTACGCGACATCTATTCTGTAGATCCTCTGCTGGTTCGTGCCCGTGAGGATGTGTGGGATCTCATTTCGAAAGTATATCGGTCGGGGTACAGCCTTTCTGATTCACTCGCCGAGGTCTTGGCCGACGCATTAAATCCGTGGCAAGCGAAGTTTGATATCCCGATTCGGAACGCCCTGACCTCGCGAACCGTATGGGAGTCGGTACTACACCGGGATCTCCGAAATGACGAGCGGATGTGGGGAGCCCGCTATTGGCTTGGGATCTTGGGATGGGACTCCGAACTCGGCGATCAGGGTCAGCAGATATCCCCCATGTTGACGCGTAAGCTGCGACAATTTCTTGCGGAGGAGCACCTGGTGGGTCGCGATTGGTTACAGCGCGCGGAGGATGTGGCCACACTGCGGCTCGCTCAATATCGAGGACTGGAAGGAGTGGACGTTAACCTCCTTCCGGCGTTGGATCAGCGGTTTGAGGAATGGGTGAATCACGATTATGGGTTATTGCAGAGCCTATCGCCTTATCCTGAACCTATCATGGTGCATCAAGTGGTGCACTACATGGCGCATCAAAAGGAGGTGGCCAAATGGGCGCTGCTGGTTCTAGACGGCATGAGCTACGCCGACTGGCTCTACATTCGGTCTCTCATGGATTTGTCCGCGTATCAGGTCATCGAGCGCGCTGTATTTGCGTGGGTACCGACGATTACGTCGGTGTCGCGAAAAGCTATTTTCTCCGGGAAGGTCCCCCGTGACTTTGGGCAGTCTTTAGGAACGACCAGCGGGGAAGAGGTTTTGTGGCAGCAATTTTGGAAAGGAAAGGTGCACGGCGTTCGATTTCAAAAAACCGCGGATGATACGGACCCGAATGTTTTGTTGCGGTTCATTGAGAACGAATCCCCCGATGTCATTGGGTTGGTAGCCAATATGGTGGATTTGTTGGCGCATTCGGCCAAGATGGGTATGCCGCAGTTCTTGTCTGATGTACGATTATGGGTGAACCCGGAAGGATGGCTCCCGCAGGTCATTGAAGGCCTGCTTGGTCAAGGATTTCAAGTGATGATGACGAGTGACCACGGCCATGCGCCGGTGGAGGGCATTGGTCGGCCGCCGACAGGGGACATCCCCGACTCCAAAGGCCAGCGAGTCCAGGTATTCCCTTCAAAGGCACTTCGCGATCAAGTCGGAGGCGGATGGGGCATGTCGTGGCCGCACTTATCGGGATTGCCGACCAATTATCTTCCTATGCTGGCGCCATCGGGCAAGGCCTATGCTAGTCGTGGCCAGCAACTCCTCTCCCATGGAGGAATATCGATGGAGGAACTGATTGTGCCAATGATAAGGATCATGTCGTGATCGGGCCCAAGATTGGGTTTGACTATCGGATTCATCGCGGGGATATGGACATGGCCGCGGCAATTTGGCTTAAAGAGGGCACGCTGGGCCCGGCTCGTTTGCAGTCGGAAATGGGCCACGTTTTAGGGGCGGGATCTCGTAAGAAGGCCATTACTGTCCTAAGTCGTCTCTGGACACGTCCTCAATGGAAAGAGGGGCTGGGCCGAGAATTATTACAGCAAGTCCTAAACCATGATCGAGAGGTGGCCTATTGGGGACTTCTTATGGTCGCCTATCCCTTTGTGGCTCAAGGGGCTTCGGATATCGGGCGGCTCCTCATGATTCAGGATGACCTAACCACCCGTCACGTCAACCAAGCCGTGTTTCGACGGTTGGGAGAATCGGAGAAGGTCCGTGTCGCTACACGGAAGCTCTTAAATACCTTGGTCGACTGGCGCGCACTGGTACGTCGTGGGCGAGGGGTTTATATGGCTGCACCCATACATGTAACAAGAAATGCAATTGAGACCGCCTTTTTAACGTATTGCGCATTAACGGTGGAAGAGGCGACACGGCTCACCTTGAGAGATATCGAGCACCTGCCATGGCTCTTTCCGTTTAAGGTGCGCGTTTCTCCCCGTGACTTTGACCAGGTCCACGCCTTTTCGCTTGAGCAAAGCGGCCCGCATGATTTAAAGGTGGGAATTGTACGCTACGGGTGTGTAGGGAAGCGAGGTGGTGAGTAGTGCGTGTGAGTTCAGCGTACTGGGCTGAGCCGGTATTGGCCACCTACCGCAAAGCGGTAAGGTCCTTTCAGGACAATCATCCGGGCACGCCCCGCCCACATTTTTGGGAGTTGTTGCAGTTCGTGGCGGTTGAATTTAGCGGCGTGCCATGCGTGTTGTCTCATTTCCGAAACGGCTTGCGAGTGGAGTAATCAGTTTTTAGACCGGGGACTGGTGGTCGGTGACTTGCAGCATCCCGATATAGGGTTTTTAACGGGGCACTTCAGATGATGGAAAACTGCACTTAGCGGCGGAACTGCACTTGCTCAGCCATTCGACGAACGGTTCAAGATGATACGGGAGGGTGGTATCGGGATGGATGTTTTCTTGGCCGAGCCATCTCAATAAGGCTCCCATTTTAGGATGGCCAAGGCCGGTGCCCAGTTTCATGCCCGGGATTTGGGGAATGGACTGTCCCGTTACCTCTGTCCACAACGCACACAACGTTTCCGCTGTTTCGCTACTCCCTATCACCTCAAAGACCTGCCCTTGTGACTCCTTCGGATTTGCAAACGCCCATACTGCCATTCGACCGACATCTCTGAGGGTCGTTAGCGGAATTCGACTATCTTTAGGGATCACTGCACGTAGCGTGGCTAGAAATAGCCTGCCGACCAACGGCCGGTGGCCATCCAGTAGTTTTTGTATCGGTCGCGCAAAGGGTAAGCTGGCGCCCAGAAAGTCGTCCATAAAGAGACCCGGCCGCAAAACCGTAAAGGGCAATCCCGATCTTCTCGAATTCTCCTCGATCATCGCTTTGCCATCGATGGCCGCGACATTCTGCCGCTTTTCAGCGCCCAGTCCGGAGCTATAGACCATGTGGGGCTGGTTGCCGGCGTTAATGGCCGCTTGGATGACATGGTTCCCGAGTCGGACTTCTTCCTTGAGCCCCAGGTCCCAGAAATTTTGTATGCTAAAAATCCCTGTAATCTCTTTGATTGCTTGAGTGAGTGTGGTGACGTCTGCCATGTCCCCGGTGACGAGGTGGGCCCCTTGCGCTTTCAGTGCCTGTGCCTTTGGACTAGCCGCATTGCGCGTGAGCGCATGCACCGTCCATCCCTTGTCGAGAAGCGCTCTCGCGACATGGCCTCCCTGATTCCCCGTGGCGCCGATAACTAGAATGGGACCATTATTGGTGGTCATGATACGTCTTGCGGAGCGTGTTGATTTGTTGCGGCGTGATCCACCGCTTTATGAATCCAGTCATGACATTTAAGGGTATTGTATTGCGATGGGGGTTTTAGAGGGATATCCATGGGCGTCATCCTTCCTAATCATGGAGGTGTATCTACGACGATACACGGTAAGGACACAGGTTGCGATTCGTTGTAGGGCACCCAATACTCTAACACATAGCGCGAGGCGCGATCGATGAGCGTCGCGACTTCTAACACCCGATCGTTCGTCGCCACAGCTTGTCGTTCAATAACAAACGTTGGGAGCGTAGCCCGTCCGGGTTCTTTAAACAATTTACGTTCGTCGTTGGTGGCGACGCGGGCCTGCACCGCTTCTTTAAATCCCCGAATTCGGGTGTGGTGGTGTTGCCCCAGTCGGCGGTAAAAATCCACGTCGGTGGGGTGAAGGGCATAGTCCATGAGCCATGGCGCGGGGTAATACCAGGCATCCGAGAGCGCTACCAACTCATTGCCGTCCCATTGTTTGGTGATCCAGTGGAGAAGTTGCCCGGCGTCAGGCATCAGTGCCTGAATCGTATCAGCAGGGGATTCGACTTTTAAATGCACCGTTTCAATGCGAGGATTTTGCCATGCCGGATCCTTTAAAAATCCACAAATGCGCCGGGACTTGCGACGGGACGACGCGACACGACGTTCTCTCAAACCGTGTGGTGCGTACAACAAGCCCTCGGCAGTCAGCTGTTGTAAGGCTTTGCCGACGGTAAGGGTTTGCACGCCAAAGCGAGCGGCGAGTTCTTTTTGCGATGGAAGGATTTCGTCGGGCTTCCACTGGCCACTAGCAATTTCGGCCCGCAAGATGGCCGCAATATCTTCCCAGATTCGATATCGACTTTTATCCATTCACCCAATCCTTTACGGTGGTCTGGATGGACTTGACTAAGGATTGCCGTGCGATTCGCCCGGCTTCGACCGTCGCATAACTCGGGAAGCCAATAAGGCCTTGCGTATATCCGCGCATGCCCACCGCAGAAAACAGGGGGCGATCCGGGGCGGTTACGTCGTCGGGGACCGACGGGCTTACACGGTTCGGTTCCCACACCAGCAGGAGGCTCCGATCCATTGCGCCAGCATGCATATCATCATGAATGCGAAAAGGCCAACCAGTGGCTTGATAGGCTTGGTCCCAGTGGGCCCGAGTGGGCAGCAAGAGCACGGAAGAGCCGGTGGCATTCAACTCCTGCACCAGACTTTCTAAGATTTGGTTTCCTCCATGCGCGTTGAGGATGACAATGGGTTCCTGATGGGCGTGTACGATGTCGGAGACCATCGTAGCGAAGGTCGTCACAGACAAGCTGACCGGATTTCCGAGACCGCGATGTTCATAAGAACATCCGTATGGAATAGCCGGGAGGACAATATCTTCCGGTGCGTGGCATTCTGACGCCAAGTGAGACGCGATGAGGGTGTCGCAGTCATAAGGGAGATGGCCCCCATGCGGTTCCCAACTCCCGATCGGTAACCATCGCACGGCGGCCCCCCCCTCTAACAACTATGGTTTGTCTTTGTTGTAGAAGGTTCTTTCATAGATGACAAGAAGACTTTCATGTTAAGGTATGAACTATCATACAATAGTCATAGTAAAATACAAGAAGACTTTCTAATGACGCTTGTAGACGTAGTTGCTCTGTTTTGTGACCTCTGTCGTTGACCCCACTAACTTTGACGGGAGACAGCCTCCCGGGCCTAGCCCAGTTGCTGTATTCATAGAGAGGAGGGATTCCTATGGCCTTTAGGCCACGGACCGTCGTTCTATATCCTGCCGGCGGCGGGGCGCCCATTGGCATTTGCCGCCGACGGCATGCGTGTTATCTAGTGCAACACCAGAAAGCGGAGTGGGTGTTTGACTGCGGAGATGCGGATGACGTTTGTTATCTTGCGATCCGGCTTTTACCGTGTGGCAATCCCCGAAAAGATTTCCCGTCGGTAAGACTGACCCTTAAAGAAATGGTGCAGGCGATGTCCGGCGATGCGGAGATAACCGGCTTCATCGCGGTGGAACCGTATGAGGGGGTGGATGGAGGGGGAAGTGCTCTCGGGTTGGGAGATCTCTTGCGAGAACTGGGACCGCGTCATCTATTGTCCCGACAGGAGTTAATTCAGCATTGGAAGCGCATCGGAGCCTATGAGAAACTCTAGAATTCGTTGACGAGTATTCCAATTGGGGAACTATTCACATCAGTCGAGGTGCAAGCAGACGCCGCAAGGGGGCCTGCTTTTTTGTGCATGGGATGCGGTGTTTGAATATAAGGGTGGCAGGCGAAAGTGACGGTGATGGCTACGGGGCTCGATTTATGGCATTAAGAAGGTCGCGAATGGTTTTGTTCCAGTGCAGTGGTTCGATTAAGTAGCCGACGGCGGGCATTCATATACCACGTGCTTAAGAAGGGACAGCTCGAGTCCGTCAAAATCGGAAGTGTTTCGCGGAGGAGGAGGCGTCTTTGACCATTGAAGGCATGATGGCGTTGTCTTGAACATCGGGGCGCTGACGGGCGGTGATCGTCGAGTTGATCCCCCGAAGACTATTTTACCCATCGAAGGGCAGAATAGGTATCCTTCCACGAACACATGGCCCCGAGCACCAGTGAAAGCGTGGCTAGCGATCAGGTGTGGAGTCCTGGGGTTTTCGTTGGAACGATACGAGACCGGCATGGATGGGGATAGAGTAGGGTATACCCCCGGAGTTTATTCCCCCTCAGGGCAATTCTTCGCGAGAGGAGACGCCCAACTTGTGGTAGATGTGACGCGCATGCGTTTTGACCGTCCCATATTCGATAGTACAGAGTCGGGCAATCTCGGTGAGTTTCTTCCCCGCTTTGAGATATTCATAGATTTCGCGTTCCCGCTCGGTTAATAGGTCCATATTGTCTGCGTCGGTGGAGTTGGCCGAGGCATCGCGTCGGATGACCAGCGCGGACGTATCTGGGCTTGCGAACACCAATGGACACCGGCACTAGTCCGATGATAAGGAGCGCCAGGGCCCAAAAGACCAACAGTCCGGGGGAGAACGCGGCGTGGCCCACGACTTTTTGATAGAACCAAGTGCCCAGCAAGAGCAGTTCGGTGGCCACGGTGCCAAAGAGTCCGCCTATCCAATTCCAATACGCCCACCCTTCAAAGGCCAAGAGGGGCAGGAGGACGGGTGAATCGGTGTTGGTGGGAAACGCAAATTGCAACAGCACTAGAGCGGCCAGAAGCGTATCCATAGCTATGGCAATGAGGCTTAAGAATGCGCCGTAGGTGACGAAGTCCACATACCGCCAGGTTAACCAGAGGATCAGGTCGTAGAAGAGGAGGAAGCCGACCAATGGCCACCCGATGGGCAATGGTACGTGATAGTGGGGCGCTTCGAGAACGATCCAAGCAATTAGAATGGCCAGCGCGAAGCGGTAGACATTAAAGAGGCCAAAGATGCGTCGAGATAGCGCGCCGGGCATATAGTATCCCCCCTTGCCGGCGGCAAAGCCGATGGTCGGTTATTGTGTTGCGTGGATGTGCCCTTGCTGACGCAAGGTGTCGTAATAGTGGGCGAGCGCAGCAGCGACGATATCGCTCTTTTGGCGCCCCGTTTCTCGCCATAGATGATCCAGTTATGCCCGACAGGCAGGTGACACATAGAGGGATATGCGTGCCGTCTTCTCTTCCGATGACATGACTCACAGCCTCCCTTGGAATAATTGCTCAAAATTATAGCATAAAAACGCGCGCGCGGGGAGGCATGGGAGTATACCGAGGAAGATAAGGGGATATGCCGAATAATCTCCCTATTCACAGAGGACGGGGCAGATTATGGTAATGGCAGAGACCCAGTCCACACAAGCGATGAGGAAGCTTCGGGTACTCAGGAAGGAACCATGCGAGAACATCTGCGACATCTATTGTAACCATGGTCGGAAGACCAACGAACAACCGACGCACCTATCGAAATTAACGCGATGTGGAGCGGAGTATAGTCATCGATCGCAGTATCGATGTGAGGCTTGTGTCGTGCAGCATTGTAGTTTGCGGGAGTTCGCCGCGCGGCGGATGAACGTAGGCGGAAAGGGGAGGCGTATGCCCTATCTCTGTGAACCGAACGGAGAGGTGGCGCGAGTAGCACCCAGCATCATTCGTCGCAAACTCAAAAAAGGGTGGATTCGCGCGACCGCCTTGCCGGATTATTACATCCGTTGTGGAACCCCGGACGAAGAGGAACAGGCTTTGACGGCGGCCCAGGCCTTTTCGACAGCAGAACAGCGTCGCCAGCAGTCCTGCCATGAGGTCCAGGCCTTTTATAATGCGCGATTAGATGAGGCTGATATGAAACGGGGCGCCGCCAATTGGAAAGCGCAGCAAGCGCTGGCGCGCCGTATCCGACAGCAAGAAGTGGAGCTCTTACGAGCACGGGGCCTCACCTTAGATGTGCCGTTACAGGCACTGGCCTTGCCACGCCGAGTGAAGCGTCCCCGGTTGGTCGCACACGGCCGCGGCTCAGCGGTGGTCGGGGTGTTTCACGATCCGGTATCCGCCGACAATTAATCGATTAGCAGAGACAAGTATTGAGAAGGCCCGCCCTGTGCGGGCTTTGTTTATGGAGAAATAACCTCGTATGAAACGGAGAGAGGAGAGGATTCTCATGGCCATGGTCTTGCCGTATCGGCAGGTTGATGTGGAAGCAGCTTTGCAACGGATCTTTGGGGAGTGGCAAGAGCACCCGATTACGATTCGCTGGGTAGAATCGTTGGATTGGAGTCCTCACAGCCGGCGTCGGGCGCCAATGTTGTCAGGTTAAGGAATTTCGGCTCTAATGTTCGCGTGATATTGCAAACATTTGAGTGTTTTAATGACCCCGGATCTCGGCGGTTCAACGCGTGTCGTCGGTAAAAAAGCTGGATCTTCGGGCCATTTTCCTGTATTCTGGCACGGGAGGTGGGAATAATGTCCAGCAAAGCGCTGGCTCTTATCAATACCATCGGTAAAACATTACAAGATTTGCGGTTTCGGGAGCGATCCAAAGAACGTCCGAAAGATTTTACCCGCGACCGCAAGGTCGGGTTCGTCGGGGTCATGTCCATGATTTTAAATTTAGCCCGACGAAGCACTCAAATCGAATTGGATCAGTTTCGGGAGCGGTTGTGG
>DAHXNH010000080.1 GCA_027365485.1 Clostridiales bacterium | reverse complement strand
CAAGACACCACCGAGGCGGTGATGGCGAAGTTTCCGACCGTCGACATCGTGAGCCGAGACCGAGGGAGGGCCTATGCGGCGGCCGCACAGGCCTGTGGCAAACTCCAAGTCGCTGATAGGTTCCATTTGATCGATAATCTGCACGAAGCGATTCAAACGGCTCTGGCCCTCACCCTCGGGTCCGATGTGTTTTTGCCGGAAGGGGACGGTTGGGTCCGGCCAGACGCGTTGGAGGCATCCAAACCTGGGGGCCTTCCGGTCTTGACGCTGTCGGAAGTCGATCGCGAACGGCGAATTCGTATCGCGCGGCTCACCGCGCGCCAAGCACAAAAATATCGGACGACGTTGAACCTGCTCGAGCCCGCGGACAGCGATCTACGAACGGCGAGCCTGGCGGACCGTCTCGGTATCACGCGGGCGACCTTGCGTCGATATCGCAAAGAGGCCGCAAATACCCTCGAGAAGATCGAAAGCAAAATCGATGCCTGGACGGGCCGTCTCCACGCGCCTTCCTCCACGAGCGCGCTAAAAACGCTGGCGCTAGGGGCACGACCCGCGTCGGCATCCATTGTCGTGCCCTATCGCGAAACCGTCCTGCGCCTAGCCTCTCAGGGGAAGGGACATCGATTCGCTTATGACAATAGGTTGCGGAAGAACCTGCAAACCAAGGAGCATAAAAAAGAGTATCCGTATTCTGTATCTGACTTGAGCGTGGTCGGCGTTCCTAGTAATTTGAGGGAAAACCGTACCTGGTGGTGGATCCGGCAAGACTATCATGCGCTGTTAAACCCATACCGGGTGATGGACCGCTACCTCAGCGATGAAGCCGAAGGGAATCAGGGCGGGGACCGCAAATATGTGAAATGCAAACCGCGTAGGTTTCGTGCATTCCCTCAAAATCTGTTCTCTTGAGTTCGAGGTCGTTTCCATGGTCGTGCACACTCGTACTACACGCTCGTTAAGGCGGTCAGGTTCACTCACCATGCCTCAAGCCTTTCAGCGAGGAGGGAACCCTGTCCGCATCTCGGGAGATTCTCGCGTTTTCCAGCACTGAACGGCCAATCGCCATTAGACATCGCGTTTTGAATTTGAGAGAATCGTTGTGTAGGGGAGGGGAGCATCATCGCAATTGATCGTCTTATGCTCACTTTGCCTGAAGAGATCGTCGCGGCGATTCGAGCAACGGGTCCCGACACGAACGGCTTTGTCCTAGATGCCATTCAGCGGGAACTCGCTCGTCGTCGACAAGTGGACGCTCTTCACCAAGCCGCAGGACTGTGGTCTCATTATGAGAACCTTCCTGAGACGCGTGAGGGCATTGTCGTGTTCGTCCGTCAACTGCGCCAAAACGTGGAATGTTTGGCCCATTCCAACCCGTCTTAGGAGGGGGCAGTGCCGGACTAAAGGGGATGCGTGGTAGGCATTTGAAGGCGAATGCACCGCAACGTTAGAACGTTATTGGGCAGTAGCACTGAAAAAGACTCTAGTGTTGGTGGCGGCCACATGGCTATCGTGATAGCAGGAGTGTGGTACATTTAAGGCATCAAAGGGAGCGGGGGAGCGGTGTGGGATGAAGTGGTCTGAGGTTCGCGAACGCTTTCCTCACCAGTTCGTATTGGTCGAGGAACTGGCATCGCACGTTCAGGACGACACGGTATACGTGGATGAGGTTGCGGTAGTTCGTGTGGTTCCCGAGCAAGAAGCTACAAAAACCCTCATGCAATGCAAGGACAAAATGTTCGTATATCACACAGAGAACGAAGCCGTTGTGATCCAACTTCGACGTCGACCAGGGCTGCGGGGTCGAGTCAGTGCAAATTGAATATTCTGAAGGGCTCTTACTCACCTCCTTAACGGTCACTTACATGGGTCAGAGCAAAATTATTGACCGTATGGCAATTGACACCGGAGCGGCGCATACCATCATTGTATCGGATGTAGTCGACGATATTGGCATTTTCTTTAAAAATGGCGATCAGATAAACCGTTCTTTTGGTGTTGGTGGAACGGATTACGCATTTGAAAAGACTGTGGATAGCCTTGTATTTTGCGGATTCCAAATGGCAAGAAAGCCATTGGACTTCGGACAAATTGATTGGGACATTAACGGGTTGATTGGCTTGGATATCCTCATTCCAGGACGATTTGTAATCGATTTTGATAGCATGGAGATATACACTAGTATCGCGTCGCGTTAATCCTTAGTCACTCCGTCGAGTCATATTTGGAGTACTTGCCGTCGTACGTCCACTGAAAGGCTTTGGCCAGGTGGTCGTTGTAATCGGCGATACCCTGGCGAATGCGTGCCTCAAGAGCCGCAACGGAGGCAAAGCTAGCCCGCTTGTTTAGCAAACGACGCACCAGAATACTAAACCAGCACGAGAAGGGCCTAAG
The DNA here is from genome assembly GCA_027365485.1 of Clostridiales bacterium. GTDB lineage: Bacteria > Bacillota > Sulfobacillia > Sulfobacillales > Sulfobacillaceae > JAMCVM01. The sequence goes on along the minus strand of DAHXNH010000080.1, from coordinate 1,785 downwards.
CGAAGTATAGGGATTTGATTCAACCAGGAGCAATGCTTTGGGGTATAGAGAAATCGAACGCAATGGGTGGAGTCCTCTACAAAAGCTTTCCGGGTCTGTTGGCTCGAATGCATCAAGTCTATTAGTGGTTCGGCTCTTGGGGCGATAATGCCTTAGTAATAAAACGGTAAGGAAAGGCCGTCCTGGCCGACCCCAAAGGCTCCGATTAACATCCATCGTCTCGATTACTTCCGAGGGAAGCTGCCACACATCCATCATAGAATCCGGCTACCCTATAACATTTCGGGTCCGTACGATCAGAACCTATATCAATAGTACCAGTCTATCTAACCCTCAGATACTTTGAACCTGGCGCTCGGCAATCGACCATCCACTCCTCATGATCAGGATATCCCTACCATTCCGTCATTTCGACATTTTTCATGGAATTACCTCTTCGTTGCCCTACATAGATCGCAGGCAAGGGATCCCCGGAAGTCAACCAGCAATAGTCGAGCTTCGCTTCGATTGGTCATCGTCATCAAACGTTGCCGTCTGGGTAGCAGGGGGCCCTACACAAATCCCGACCGGTGGGTCCGGAACCGGAAAAACCGTGGCTGCGATCGCACCTAAGTTGGCACGTTAAGCGCGATGTGGCGATGCCACCTGGCGGAGCCCGAATTCGGCATAATTCGGCTGAATCGGCGGCGGAGGACGGGAATGAGCCGATGGAGTCTCAGGCCGAAACATCACGCTGATCTTTGTCTTTTGCTGGAAAAGCCGCGGCAGGCAAGGGTTTCAAGACCGGGTAACATTGGCTTTCCCCTCCACGTTTTCACCAAATAATGCGAGGTTCAGGCACTGGAAACGGGGCTTATCCAAAATTTCACCTCAACGATTTTCGCGGAAAATCTGGGGATTACGACCGGGACCCGTTCACCCTGTCTATGGTCAGAGAAATGGACCAAATGGTCCTCTAAATTCCCCAGTTTGGTCATTCTACTTTAGCCTCGGTGGTGTTGAGACTTTGAGAGTGGGTACAGACGGGCCGGAAGACTACTCTGGAGAACGCCACGCTTTGCGCACCGACGCCCAGATCTTGGAGCCCTGTTTACCTATACTTTTCGCGGATCACAATTGACGGTTTGAGTTGAGGAGCAAAACCACCGAATTCGATCACGGAACCGTCGCTAACCGTTACGAAATTTCGTCAATTGTCGTCCGTGAGGAGGATAGATAAGCGGATAGCGGATGCCCCTACAGACTGGGCCTCGACCCAGGAGCACATCCGCAGCCCTCTCGAGTGGAATCAGTGGCGACACCGCGCCTGATTCAATCTGAGTGGCGCCAACCCCACGTTGGGGGCCGTCTATGGTCATTCGGAAGGTCATCCGCTAGGGATGTTGACTGAGCTTGACCCCGGAGGGGCAAGTTCCCGGCACGGGTTCCCCCTGCCGGAATGACATGGTGACAAGGTGCAACATCGCATATGTAACCCAAATCTACCAGCCCAGATATTGGGTAGCCTCCAATTGGTGTCGTCGACCCCAGATAGCGCAAAAACCCCCGGAGATCGACGACACCACGAAAACCCCGGAAACAGTGGCCCTATAACGGATCCAGAGATTTTATTTGTCTCTACGTTAACTAATGTGGTCGTAAACCCTCATTGACAAGTGGCGGTATATCAGGGCAAAATGGGTTCGTAGCCTACCTATGAGGAATTGAAACATCTACTCCCACGCGCTCGCGGTTAGCAACCGCGAAGTTCGTAGCCTACCTATGAGGAATTGAAACTGCAAACGG
>DAHXNH010000071.1 GCA_027365485.1 Clostridiales bacterium | reverse complement strand
TTTCTTACCTAATCCCGCCTAACCATAAGCAATCACCTATCAGGTCCCGATGCCTTTCCTGCTATGCCCTGGAGGTTCCTAAGTCGCCCCGCTCCTGCGGGGCGGCCATATATCCCCAGACATTCTCCAAACAAAAAAGGGGGCTCCTCGCATGTCCTATCCCTATCGAGTCATTGCCGAACATCTCATAAACACCAGGACCAACGACCCCATCACCCATGATCACCTGCGAGCCCTCATTGCCACGTTGCGATATCCCGAAAACCCTTTAGAACGCGCGACCACGCTGGAGGATGTGGCTCGAGCCACGCTCGCAGTCTTCGTGGCCCAACACTCGATGCTCACCACAGCCCAACGCCGCGTCTTTGACACCGCTTGGTGCATTGCCCGTCCCTTCGACAACGGTGAAGCCCGCCTGATCATCTGTAGCTCCACCCGCGTCCTCTACAATGCCGTCTTGCCGACCTCCGGCTCATTGCACGATTGGGCATCGGTCGTCCAGATCATTTGGGATATGTGTGCCCTAACGATCTGGATGGATTTTGGTCCCATGGCTTTTACTGGCTAACCCGTGCAAGACCTGATTCACCCGGTTGGAAAAACCTAAGGGCCGCTCCCCGGTTTAGTTTTCCGAGAAAGGAGACCACAATGCCACAATTGACGTTGAAATTCTGCGACGGTTGCCTAAACACTCTAGCAGAAAAAGCACGAGACGAGACAAGGGCATCAGCACCGAGTGTACCGGGCGTAGATTATCATCAATCCGCATGGGGCCCTTGCGATGGATGCACTCAGACTGCAAACGAAGCATCTATGCGTTTACCGTGAACGCGACGATTTCGGTCCTGACTCACTACGCCCACCGGCGGGCGCTTTACTAACTCCGATGGTCCCGCTCTATAGCGTCTGGATCCTTGTCAATGCGGCGGAATCTACCATTGCCCGGACGCTCACCGTTCTTCCAAAAAGGTCCGATCGTCGCAAGCCACGTTATTGTATCCCAACACTCACAAACCCCAGTCCAGTTTTTTTCAACCCCCTCTCAAGGAGTCTTCCCATGCAATCTCAATGGCCCACGGCCCCTTGGATTCGGGGCTGGCGCGTTTGCACGACGATTTCACTCACTGATGCCGATCGCACGGCCATCACTTGGTTGCTATCTCAACTGCCAGGCGGATTGCCCGACGTCTCGTGGAGCCACCCCCTCGCTCAACACTGGTTAGCATGGTGGACCACCTGCGATCTTTCCCAGCCGCAAGCCTGGGATGAAGCCCTCGAGCATCCACTCGTATTAGTCGCGTGGTGGTTTTTCCTGATGACGATGGCAAAAAGCCAATTATGGAAAGTACTGTGGCGAGCCAATCTCCAGATGGCTACCATCACGGAAATCGATTTAGATGTTCGTCTTCCCGCATTACCCTACGACGTCACTCGGCAACGATCCTTCGCTTGGGATCGTTGGGCTGAGGCCGTTCAACGCATGTCCCTCGCCGACCCGTCTTCGAACCAGCCTCTGGAGCCGTTTGTCTATGTGGCCTGGCGTATCGCCTGGTGGGCGATTTGGCAACAGCGGGCTCCGAATCTCATCGGGGCCATGCGTCCTTGGTGGGGTCTCGCACCCGATGCTACCTGGTCGTCAATCCCCGCCTATGGCATCCACTGCGCCCGACACTGCTGGCACTGGCTGATCGCGGAGTTCCGTCGCCGTCGCGCCAACCCCGATCGTCAAGACTCCGACAATCCTCTCCTTCGATGAACCATCCCCAATCCACCAGTCCTTTTGCCGCACAATATTGCTAGTTCACTCCCAAAAGAAGGTGTCGCCCATGACCTGGCATCATCCCATCACGCTGATTCCGTGGACCCCTTCCCAGGGCTCCGCGATGCGTTCTCCGCGATTTTGGGTTTCCTTGCTCGGACTCTGTTTGCTCGTCGGTAGCTCCATCTATCTGGTGTCCACGATTCTCTGGGTCCTCTGGGTGTCCCCGGCTTTCGCCTGGCACGGCCCTGCCTGGATCGCCTTCAGTGGGCTCCTGACCTGGACCTTCGGGGTCTTTCTTGCGTTGGTCCGCATCGAATGGCCTTCTCCTCCTCGCTAGACCTCTGCCCTGTCCCGTGGGAGTCCATCGCCCCCTCCGGGGGCGGTGGGTGTTTTTTATTCCACTCTAAGGAGGCTGATTCATGGATACTCTCGAGGAATTTACCCAAGCACTGGCCACCTCTCTGCACGCAACGGCACCCGACTGCGAAACCATTCGACTGGAGCTCCCCGATGAGACCCACGGACTCTTACACACCCCGCGGTTCTGGGCCGAATATCAAGACGGCCGACCGTTCGAGGACATTGTCCACACGTTACAACGCATGTCACCTCTGATGACTGGAACGTTCACATCCAACACCACGCATCCGGCCATCACCGCTCAACAATTACTCCCCCATCTCGTTACCTCGCAGACTATCGCGGATTTTGGTTCCAATATCGCCACGCCCCGAGTGTTGTCTTCCACGCTGGCGGAAATTTTAGTGGTCGACTATCCCGATTACGTGATGTGGGTCACGAACGATGTTTTAACCATGCTACATTTAACGGCCGAAGAGGCCTGGGCGCTCGCTGATCCACAGCGTTCGACTCGATCCACTCCTGGCGATTCCCTACCAACCACACTTTCCCTAGGCGGAGCTCTCTGGCAAGGGCCGGGGGCCGCAGATCAAGCCTGGGATACCGTCCGTTCGCAACCCGGCAGTCTCTTTTTCGCACCCGCTGTCGAATTTGCGTATGCATGGCCCGGAGGGAGTCTCGAACCCCTGGCGACTCTGGTGAAGCTACTCCCGGTCTTCGACCGAATATCCGCGGAACTTCCTGCCGCGTACCATCCTCTGGCCACCAACGGCTGGGTCGTGCAGCCTCACCAAGCCTTACTCGCACTCCCAAGCTTTGTGCAACGCTTGCTCGAGACCACTGCGGAAAAGATATAACTTGCATGGGGCCTTAGACGCTCTGACGACCACCCACCCTAGCACTCTCATCTCGGATTTAGCATCCGAGCCCGCTTTATCCCCTCTAGGCTAATCGCACCACCGCTCGGGCGCAAAACCTAGATCCTACCATCACGTACCCATTCCTTCTCCGATCCTGGTGACTACCCTCTCCTACGAGGCCGGGGCGGAATCTTGAGGGCTTTACCGACTTTGCCAACCATCCCTCGCCATCCTGGCGAGGGATGCCCATGGTGACTCTATTCCAATGATTTGAGGAGGCGATTTTATGACATCATCATTCCCTGTAGAAATTAATCGATTTCAACTCACCCAAATCTTTCGTTGCGAAGCCCAGATCACGCCGACCCTGTGGCAAATTTCGGATGGTGATACCCTACGCCACGCAACCGTGCTTTCTACCCTACCCGTCGAACCCGGACAATGGCTTGTCGGTACGCTACGCGTGATCCAATATACTCCACCGAATCACTCCCTGATCAGTACCACCTGGCTCTCCGTGGAGGTGGTGTTTGACAACCAATTACCCGACGCCGAGGAGATTCGCACCGCCCTCGATCATGTACACACCATGGGTTAGTTAAGATTCCATTCCGTCGCCCGCCCCACCCGGTGGGCGATTTCCATTTCCATCACGGATTGCCCCCTCGTTATCTACCGCATCTAAAGGAGACGATTTCCCAATGAACACCCTCTCCTCCAACGCCACCGATTCCCTCCGCGTAGGCATCATACACCCTGGCCAAGCTCCAGAATTCATATGGATCTCCAACTCCCTGCAAGCTAAGCAGGACTGTGTAGGCGGCTATCCCGAATTGTGGGCCATCGATGGCCATGTGGCGATCCTTTGTCACGAAGAAGGCCGTCTCTTAGGAATCCCCTATACCTTAGGACTCCCCTACAACCGCCGGATCACGCTGGAAGATGGCACCAGCGAACGCTTCGTAGGCCCCATTTTGCTGATGGGCTGGAACGAAGACACAGGAGACAGCGAATCCCTCACCGATGCCGATATGGCGGCCTGGACCAATCGCTTGCTCCATCCCACCCATCCAGAAATTCGTGAGCGCACGAACTATCAGCGCCTCACCCGCGACAATCGCACCTCTACGATCCATCTAACCTTTGATGCGAATACGCACCTCACCGATACGAGTGCTCGCGCTTGGGCCCGTGCCATCGCCCGCGATTGGGGCGATATCCAACAGGAAACCCGGTTTCGGGTTCCACACTTCGACGGCTGGATCGGCTCTTTTTCTTGTTCCGGACATGGCGGCTATGTGGTCATTACGGCCGAGTCGCGTCCCCAATGGAAGCCGTTTGCCCAAGCCGGGCACCTCCTTACGGGCCATCCCGGATTTCACGACGTCACCAGCTATCAGTTCGAAGAAGACTGCGATTGGGCGGTTCTCGAATCGGATCTGCCCGTACTCGCCGAAATGGCCACCCGCAAGCGCCTCCAAGCCCAAAGCCACTCGGCCTGGGTGACTCCCGAACAGCAGGCGACCGCGCAAACAGCGCTTCGGAATCCCCAGGAGTTTCAAGCGATACTCGCCACGCACCGGGCACACATTGATCGGAAGTTGTCCTCGCGGCCTCTCTGAATCGCTTCGTTTACATCCAATCGGTCATCACGTGACCACGCCATATTGCGTCGCCCTCCCGGCATTCCAATCTGGGTTGGCTCACCCGGTCGCCGGATCAGTAGCATCTTCCCCGGTATTCACCCCCACCTACCAGCGGGGATGCCGCAGTGCCATCGTTTCTTTTTTTCATCCTGTCATAGAGAAAGTAGGGGTTACCATGTTTCCGCACGAACGGATTCAAACCATCGAAGTCTGGGGTCACTGGACCTTGCCCGATCTGGCCGCCGACTGGACGGACTATCTCCGTCGCCTCACCGGCATCCCGGTCACGCTGACGTTGCATGTCATCACTGATACAGATGACGAGGGGCCCTATCTCGCGGTCCGTATCCAAGACGTAACCATTCCTCCCGAATGGGAAGACCGTTTAGGGCCCTGGGAATCGCTGCTGACCAGCGATCCTGATGACTACGATTCGCCGATCTTCCTCGCTTGTTGGGAAGACTATCTCCAAGGAGCCCCCATGCGCGTCCTTCCCAACCCCGATCATTCGCCTGCTTGGTGCATTAAGATTCTGCACCATCGTGTCGTCCAAGGACTCGTCATCGATCCCCCCGATCCTCAGCTTAAATCTACCCCGTTAGGAGAAGATAGGTAGGTATGCACTACAATCCCCAAATCCTTGACCCCTCCAATCGCGCAATAACCAACGCTTGACGATTCCCGCGACAATTGGCCGCTTTGGAACCACACCCGGCTAGCATAGAGCGACTTTTTCCACGGTCTTATGGCTCAATGCCCGTCGCGCTACGGATAACCCGCTCACCGGTCAGTACAGGCCATCAACGATCCCCCATTTCTGTAAGAGAGCCAGCACCCAACGCCTTCGTCGTTTCCTATGAAAGGAGCCCCACATGCCCCAAACGCTCGACTCCGCCAATCCTACTGATCGAATAATCCAAGCTCACATTGCCGTCGACTCCGCCACGCAATTCGCTCAGTTTCATCCTGGACCCTGGTGCCCATGGCCCTTTCCTGCATGGCCGATCCCGCACCACCCCTCAACGACCCGTCCACTTCCATCCCGTTAGGAGACGATGCGAATGCCTACGTACGCTTACGACCATCAGCGCTGGCCAGCGCTGTTCTGGGGCTTTGTGAATCCAGTTTGGACCGGAGCCACTGCGGGCCCCAACGGGCCCATGCCCCAGCCACACACCCCTCCGAGTCCTTGGAGCGTGACCGACCATCAAACTGCAGGTCTCGCCTGCGCTCACTTATTGCTCGCCGGACTCTTCGTCACCTTCGATCGTTTTCCTTACCAGGAATTGATCGATGACTATTATGAGAGTCAACTAGGCCTCTGGGACACGGTGCCATCGTGGCACGACCTGCGTCAATACGAACAGCGCCTAACCTCCTTTAAATTACGCATGCCAGACAATACCGAATATCGCTGGTTGCAAGAAGGTTTTTTGCCCGTGGATCCGGCCGTCTTGTTTGCACGGACGCGCTCTTCTCTCACCGCCCGCATTTGGACCGGTGCTCCGGGCGACCGACTCCGCGATACCCCTTGGACCGACTGGGAAGCTCTAGCCATCGCGCTCGAAGCATGGCAAATCCAGGCCATTGCCGCAGAACCCATCGATCTCACGGTCTCCGATCTCGCTCGCAAGATGATCCCCCATTGGCATCACCAGTCCCCGCTCGCCGCTATCGTCTTTGAGAACTCGGATTAGCGGACACTCCCATCCTCGATCGATGCAAGAAAGGAC
>DAHXNH010000070.1 GCA_027365485.1 Clostridiales bacterium | reverse complement strand
GTCCCTTGGACCTTTAAACAGCACATTTCTATCACATTGGCACGTGGGCTTTTGGCAACAAGATCGTAAAAGGCCTGTCTGGTCGTAGACAGGCCTTTTACACACGCTGCGCTTTCTTCGATCATCCTCACGCATTCTTGGTTTTAATCGCTAGCGGAATCCGGAGAATCCGCTATCACGGCGATTGCGCCTTTTCTAGCGCGAATTAATTCAGCCGCTTGCTCTAAGTCTCTTGCGGCTTGCTGATAGACAGTTGTCAGGGCCAAAATTTCTTCGTGACGGCCTCGGCGCATCACACGCGCGATGACGTTCTGCAAATGTTCCTGTTCGACTTCCCACACCGCATGACCTCCCTTGGCCCGACGTGCGGGTTGGTCATTGAGATCGGGGATGCTGTGCAACCACGTTTCAATCGTACGGTGGAGTTCAGACTTTGTCGGATGCTGTTGTCCCAAAAATCGCAATGCACGATCCACAATCCCAGGAACGCGTTCAACACCATCGGGTGTCACCACGCGCGAAATTTCCATCAGCATCCGACGGGACGGAATCAACCCTTCATCAATCGCTTCTCGCACGCGTTTGTTTCGATAGGCGCGCAACATGGTGTAAATGTACGATGCGCTGATTTTCACCTTCGCCGCGATCTCGGCGACGGATTGATGATCTTCTTCGATCATTAAGATATAGCCGTGCAATTCTTCTGCTAACGTAAAATTTTCCCGTTGGATGTTCTCCGACATCATCACTAAGCGCCATTGCGCGGAAGGAATCTCTAGCACATGCACCGACACCGTCTTCCACTGCAAATTGCAAATTGCTCGGTAGCGCCGCTCCCCGGCAATCAAATGCCAATACCCTGGAAGTCCCGGTTCTGGTGCGACCACTAGCGGCTGTAATAGCCCGAGCGTTTCAATCGCTGCTTGCAATTCCGCGAGGCGGTTTTCATCAAAGTCTTGACGAACATTCACGCCTCCCACTCGAATGTGGTCCAATGGCACCTGGGTTGGCCCCCCGGTCATCTCAGGTGCCACGGTCACCCTCTTAGAGACTAGCGGTGCTTCTGGTACCGCCGGGTCCATCACGGAGGATTCGGCATCCGCGACTGAGGAATGGTCAACCGCAAGCGGTTCGAGGGCTGGGGGTTCGGACATACTAGCTTCCTCTTCGGCGGTGGGATCAGAATCTACGGCGTGTTCGAAACGTCCTTTCAGGATTTTCAGCGCATCAATCGTACTCGCGCTGCCGGCATTATTGCGCGGTTTCGGCAAGAGTCATCACCATCCAATCGGTTAACGCATGATAATCCGCAGTGACTGGAGCATGGGCATTAAATTCGGCAATACTTTGTCCAAATTGCACGGCGCGGTCGATATCGACACTGACGCGAATTGGCGGAGCCACTAAGGACCCACCGGCATGTTTCAGCACATCAAGGAGTTCAATGGAGCGATTGTTGCGCAAATCATACCGGACCGGGACCAACCCAATAATGCGGGACCGATCCAGTTCTTCGAGCAACTCGGAGACCCCTTCAATCGAATAGAGGGAAAAGTCGACGGGAATCAAAATAGCATCGGCTAAGGCGAGCCAACTGCGAATCCAGGGGGAATCGGAGGGCGGTGTATCGACAAATACCCAATCGTAGGTCGGTAATGCGGCCAAGCGCTGGCGAAGGTGTTCGACCGTCGCTACTTGCATCCAAGCCGGGTCTAACGCACTGGGTTGCTTGGCGGTGGGCAGTACCGCCAACGTCGGTCGCACGGTCACGGGATCAAATCGTCCGGTGGTGACCCATTCCCAAACCTTCGGTGCGGGATCACAGCCAAACGCTCGCGAGGCATTATGCTGATTGTCGCCGTCAATCAATAACACGCGTTCGCCGACGGCTGCGAGATTAGCCGCGAGATTGACCGAGGTCGTCGTTTTGCCGACGCCTCCCTTGCGGTTATGGACCACAATAATCATTGACCCATCCTCCCCGATGGCGGAGCGGTATCAGGCAACGGAACGGTCCGATGGGCGACCAAATAGGCGGTTAAATCCTCCATGGCAATGCGGACCGTTTTTGAAGTCGTTCCCGTCAAAATCGCTGGCAACTGATGGCTTTGCACCAAATTGCGTACGGTCGATGGACTGACCGCAAGAATCTCGGCCACTTCGCGAATCGACAAATAGCGGGACGGTGTGGTTGGTTGAGCACTCATGATCGTCTCCCCTTTCTCTGGGAGAATACGCCATCGGTTGATAAAATCCTGCTTCGTTGAACGATTACCCCGTTTTTGTGCGATCTGTCCCATCAGGGAGCAGGCCGACCCGTCGGGCGGCTTGCAAGCAATATTGCTGCCAAAGAATCGACGTGGGAGTACAGAGGCGGGCAGCTAAGGCACCCAGTTCCTGTTGCGCTCGTGCGGTGGCCATCGTGGTGATCTCCGGATATTGAGCCAGCAGAGGTTGTAAGAGGGCCCATTGGGCGCGGTCTTCCGCTTGCTCGGTTTGGAGGGCCTGCTGGCGTTGTTGATCGGCTTGGCGTTCAGCTAAAGCGGTCGCATCGGCAGCTTGCTGACGGGTTTGCTGAGCCGTCCGTTGCGCTGCCTGGCGAATCCAACTAGGAGCCTCCCAAGCTTGGGTCAACGCTTGGTGCATCCAACCGCCGGCAGAACGAATCAGGCCCACCGGAGCGCTCAGCACCCACTGAGCCACCTCGACCACTCGAGAGGCTGAGAATTGCTCCGCCCATTGCAGTAGCAGAGCACTTCGGATGCCGAAGGGTTTGAGAGATTCAGCAACAGACAACACAGACTCGGAGCGAGAGCCAGCCAGGGTTAGAACGGGATCGCGGGTTTGTTGATCAAGCTTTAAGCTAAAATCTTTTAAGATCGTTTCGATCGGCGAACGCTCAATGCGAGACGCTCCAAGGGGTTCCGACGTTTTTTCAGGCGGCCCCTGCGGACATTCTGGCTGGAGGTCTCCGGTCACACTGACCGCTGACAAATCCTCGGCAACGGGCAGGGAGTCTTCCCTGAAAGACTCTTCCACAGTCGGTTCTTCGGCGAGAGTTACCGCAATTTCCGAAGCGATCTCCAGGGGGGGAACACCGCTGGGAAGTGAAGGCTCGACCGCTTCTGCTACTGACGGCGTGGGGAGTGGAGACTCAACCCCGTTCGGGTGCGATGGAGTGCTCGTCGAGGAGGTGTCAGAGTCAGCCGCCACCGGTCGCCAGGTCAACACATATCGATTGGTCGTCCAATCCTTGTCATTCCGAGCATTGGGCCGTAACCGCCGAATGGTGCGAATGAGTTGGGCTTGTTCGAGTTGGCGCAAAGCTCGTCGGATGGTGCGAACGGAACAATAGATTAATTTGGCGAGCGTTTTTTCCGAGAAGAACAAAGCGGGTAAAGGATGCGGTTGATGTTGGCAGCGCCAAAAGTAGAAAAACAGTTGGCGGGCACTCGGACTTAGGTCGGGACGTTGCATAATATCATGATAGAGCACGGCGTTGGAGATGGGAGGAAAATTGTCCGGCAAGGACCCTGTAGAGTTTTTTGCAGAAATCGTCATGAGTTATTGCTACCCGCCGATAAAAAGATTGACAAAGTGCATGGCACTTTGTTAAACTCAGGGTATTCAAAGAGATACCCGGAGCGCAGGGGCGATTTTTTAAAAAAATCACAGCCTACGCACGATTTTGGCGAATCGACTGGGTAGCCTAAACCTCCTTATAGAATCCAGAGTCCATCCGGGATTGTTGGTCGCAATCTCGGATGGCTGTTGTTTGCGGAAATATGGAGAACCCGATGCACTGTCAACTCCGGCAGAATCTCCTGGCGGAATTTGGGAGTAAATTGTGCATGATTATGTGAATAGTTTCCCAACATTTTCCGTAAATCTATGTCTGATTCTAAAGGGTTTTGTCGGTTTTGCCAAGAGTCTTGGGGAAAATGATTCCGTTGCATGGGAACAAATGTTCTTGTTGCCTCGCTGAGGGCACCCAGCTGTTGCGCATGATTGACGGTAGTTTCGTGTGAAAAAACGGCTAATTTGTCGGTGGTCAGTCCGAACCGCTTCCAACGCTCCCGGCTGGAACTTTCGAAGATGGAGTGACCCATCGAACGCTACTGCTTGCATGGCGCGAACAAAATCCTATGGTGTTAACGGGCAGGTATGTGCGCTAGTGAATGGCTACCGTTGGGCCATCCGGGTCCAGCTATGCCCCGCATTCTCCGTACGCTACAACATGTCTGATTTATTGGATTCCACGGCGAAGAAAGCGATAGCGGCCTACCATATGCCAGGAAACATATGGTAGGTGTGCTGGCGATAGTGCGCATAGGCGGCGCCCAGGTGGGACTCGAGGGCTTGTTCCTCGACGCGAATCCGATGACGATAGATCGCCAAGAGACCGACCGCGATGATGACCGTCCCCACCCACGTATCTAATCCTAGACCCAGCCCCACGGCAATCAACCATCCTCCCGTATAAGCGGGGTGCCGAATGGTTCGATACCATCCGGTTTGAATGACCGTTTGTTCGGACGTAATTTGCACCGTGGAGGAAAAGTACCGCCCCAATTGTGTGATGGCACTGTACCGCATCGCGATGCCATAAGCCATCACTGCATTTCCGAAAAATGGGACCCACGTTGGCATTCGTCCGATTCCGTTCATGGACAAGACAAACGCGATGAGAATCAAAAGGTACATGCCACCGAAAATGAACCACACCGATCCGCGGTCGGCCTTCGTTGTGGTACCGGACGACTGGTTGCGAAGAAACCGAGCTCGTAGATTCACGACGATTTCCATGATGATCCAGACGGCCCACAAGGCCCAAAAAAGTATCGAGTGAAGATTCATCAGTACCTCCTGGGGGGATTTTCAGGGTAAGGAGCCCTTACCCCCATTATAGGACACGCATGCGTTAAACGACATCTCTAGGTAGTGGATGCCTGGGCGCCTGCCTGCAATTCTCGGAGGAACAAGCATACGCCGCGTCTGGATCCGTCAGAGATCACCGCGCCATAAAAACACCGCATCCTGAAGTTCTTCGTGATCGGATT
>DAHXNH010000067.1 GCA_027365485.1 Clostridiales bacterium | reverse complement strand
CCGGTCAGCCCCGTGGGCCGAACTTAGCCATCAGCCCGAAAGCTCCAGGTCCGCGGAATAAGAGGTCGAGAAGACGCAAATCCAGGCTATTTCCACTCCATCGCCAGGTAGCGCGTTCTTGACCGCTAGGGCCACTGGTTCAGACAAGTCATGGCTGACCACTGGCTTAAAGGGCGCGATTGAAGGCAGTTTCTAAGCGGACGTTAGGCTGCCTCCATGACGAATGAACCCCACAGGTCGAGCGCGGCGTTTGTTCAGAGAGTGCCGATACACGATTGCTCACGACAGGAGGATCCATTGTGCATTGTGCCGACCAATCCGCGACTTCCACTCCTTATTTCACACTATCCATGGTCTGAATCCAAGCTAAGAATGCCTTGACTACTGGTGTCCATCGACCACGCTGAGCCTCAGCCATCCCCTTTTTGCTTCCCTTCAGAAGAGCCACACCCAAATCAATTTTAGCGCTTCCTACATGGTCAAACAGATTGGGCGACTCCTGGATTTGCTTGAATATCCGCACGACAGAGCCAAATGTGTCCATAGCGACAATTGCCGGAGCACTCGACGGGGAGCGATCGGTCGAGTCCCCGTATCCAGTGACTCGACTCGGTGGCGGAACCGCCGCCTGCAGCGGATCGTCGATAATCGCAATGGTACACTCCTCCCGTGCATGGAATGGATGAATGTACCAGGCTCAGCCCTGACGACAATGTTTCGGAACAACGTGCCAATTCCCGGTGTCCGATAAAATATAATGGCCGAATATAGGGTCGTCCCATACATAGACTTGGTGATCCGTACGTTGCGAGATCTCAATTTCCTGGGGACTCACGAAAGACAACTCCGGATGAACCAGCCCTATCGGGAAGCTATTTCTTCGCGAAGTTTCCCGGGTTTTCTCGGCGGTGCAGGGGAACCGACGGCTTTAGCCTGCCATGGCCCCCCGTTGCGTCGGGTTTAGCGGATGCCTCCAGGGATCGCGACTTTCTGGCCGATCGTGGCACTTTGGATGGCGGCGAACACCATCGCCACGCTGAGCAGGTTATCGTCACATTCGGTATCCGCCGGTCGATCCTCGACTAAGGCGGTCAGCATGGCATCCAAGGCTGCCACGTGACCACCTTCCCCGTTTGCAGGTGGGGCTGCTTCTTGTCGGTGGGTGAGTCGGAAAAACGTGTCCGTCTCGGGCCGATCTAACACCTCAGCATAGGGGGGCAAATTCCCGTCCCACAACGCAGTTCCCTGACTGCCCACGATCCGCCAACTGGACTCCCACGAAGTCGGTGCTCCATTGGCTGCCCACGATCCCCGATACTCAAATACGGCACCATGATCCCATTCAAAGATTGCGATCGCGGCCGCGTCTCCCTGATACCAAGACCCCCGTGGATTATAGCTGTGACAGTACACGGAGGTTGGATTCGATCCCAGGACGAAGCGCGCCTGGTCGAAGGTATGAATGGCCATGTCCAAAAGCAACGGGTGCGCCATCGTTTCTCGAAAGCCTCCAAAATGGGGCCCCAAAAAGAAGTCTGCTGTAGCTAATCCTACCTGGCCGACCGTTTCCGCTTCCACTAACGCACGCAACTGACGTAGTTGCGGATGATACCGGCGGTTCTGCATGATTAGATACCGATGCCCGGTCTGACGGGCCAGCGATCGTAAGCGATTCGCTGCTGCCCAGGACGCGCCCATCGGCTTTTCTGCCATGACGTCCAGCCCTTGGACCAAGGCCGCGCTTACCACCGCCTCGCGAGTTTCGGGTAATGTGATATCCCACAGTAAATCGGCAGGGCACGCTCGAAGAGCCGCATCCACATCGGTGAAAACGGGGACGTCTAACTGAAATTCTGCGGCACGTCGTTCGGCTGCTTCTCGCACCACGTCAACCAATGCTACAATTTTTATCATATTCGGGCGGGATGCGGCATAACGAAGCCACTCTACGGACATGTTCCCAAGCCCTACAATGATGACGCGAAAAGATTTGTTCATCTGGTTGATTTCTCCCTCACAACGTAGGCCGTCTCTCATCGCCATTCGACGACTAGGCGGTCCCGCTCATAATCCCTGGTCCCTGGACGTTCTTAATTTGGGATCGATGGGTATTTTATGCTCGTGGTCAGAACTCACACGCACAACGATATGCGCCGACCCGGTCGCTCCTACCAGTCTCTCGCATATGGATGTCATTCGATTATTTCAATCCGGTCGTCGATATGCCGCTGGTAATGTATCGTTGGGCAAAAATCAACAATATGGCGGCAGGGATGCTGGTCAATACCGCGGTCGCCATTAGGGCGTTCCAGTCGGTGGTGTTGGTTCCCAAGTATCGGTAGATGCTGAGTGTAATTGGTTGAATTGAATTGGACGTGGTCATCGTTAGCGCAAAGAGAAAGTCGCCCCATGCAAACAGAAAGGAGAACAGCCCAGCCGTAATGATTGCGGAACGACTGACTGGAAAAATAATTCTCCACAGCGCTCTCCAATCCGAAGCTCCGTCGACCAGTGCTGCTTCTACAAGTTCGTTCGGAATTCCCAAAAAAAATGCCCGTAGAATGAGTACATCGAACGGCACCGAGTAGGTGCTGTCAGCTAAAATTAAACCTTGGTAGCTATTCAGTAGCCCTAAATGATGGAAAATGAGAAAAAGCGCATTCGATAGCGAGACGCTCGGAATCATCTGAACGATCAGCAGAATGAAGACCAGAATAACAGTGACCTTCATATCAAACTTCGCTAAAGCGTATGCCGCTGGGATAGTAATAACTAGAGAGAGGCACACCACGCCAGCGGAGACAATGAGGCTAGTTAGCAAGTGGCCACCCTGCTGGGCTATCACTTGCGGAAATATGCTCCATTGGGGGCTAGACGGAAAAAACGCTGGCGGATACGCAAACAACTGGGCCACGGTCTTAAGCGACGAAACCAGAACCCAGTATAATGGAAACAGCATGAATACCGCGGCCAACAGGGCCAAAATTAACGCCAACGGCTGACCTTTACCAAATTTTATGCTCAATCGTCACCACGTCCTAGTTCTAAGAGTTAGCCTCGTATCAATCTAGAATCCGTTTACTGAACCAGAGATAGATGACTCCAAAGAATAAGGCAATGACAATCAGCCCGTTCGCTACTGCGGCCCCTTGCCCAAAGTTGAAATTAGTAAAGGACAGCGTATACGACCAGGTGGAGAGTAACTGGGTCAAGTTTGCCGGACCGCCTTGAGTCAGACTCATAACAATGTCGAAGACCTTTAAGGTATAGATGATCCCCAACATCAACACGATCCCTATTACTGCCTTCATATTCGGCAAAGTAATTTTCCAAAATGAAGTCCAAGCGGTAGCTCCATCGATCGAGGCGGCCTCGTAGAGTTCTTTTGGGATGGCCTGAAGACCGCTGTACAATAACACCATATTAAAGGGAATCCCAATCCACACGTTGGTGATGATGATAACCCATAAGGCGCTTTCGGGATGCAATAACCAATTAATGGGGCTGTTGATCAAATGCAACCCTTGCAATACCGCGTTTACCACTCCGTCGGTCGACGAAAACATCCAGTTGAATATCGCTCCGGAAACCACTGCAGGTATTAGCCACGGCACCAAAATTAAGCTACGCAACACCCCCCGCAAGGGAAACTTTTGATTAAACAAGATTGCCAGCAGCATGCCAATAGCAAACTGCAAAACGATGGAAGCCACCGTAAATTCCCATGTGTTAAAAAACGTGTGCCAAATAATAGGCCCTCGCCACGCGCCAATATAATTGGCCAATCCGATAAATTTCGCACCCCCGGAGACCAGGGTTTGCAAATTGACATTTTCTAAGCTAATCGCCACGCTGTATCCGAGCGGATATCCAAACAATAGCGCTAAATACACGACAAGTGGGGCCAAGAACCACAGCCGTCTCCAGCCAGTCCTGCCTCGGCTCCGTCTTTTCGGTCGAAGCGCTGGTAGTTGCTGGGGCCTCGGATTGTTAGGCTCTACTGACGTCACGAAAGCGCCTTCCTTTCGAGTAGGATCCACCCGACCCTTGGGTGGATGGGCGAGGTGGATCCTCAGTCTGACTATTTTCCTAGGGCCGCCTGCACTTGACTTTCCGCTGTCTTAGCCGCCTCGGCAACACTCATCTGCCCGGTAATGACCTCTTCTACCGCACTTCCCCAGATGGCGGATACTTTGGGGTACGAAGAGCCGAGGAATTTGGTACGGGAGCGAGCAGTAGCCACTTCTTTGGCGAATACCTTAAGATATGGATCCTGCTTAACTACCTGCGCTACCGCTGGCGCATACGAGGGAACATACCCAAACGCGGCGCCAATCTTCGCTGCGCTCTGCGTATTGTCCAGCATCTTCGTAAGCAGGGAGAATGCCAGTTTTTCGCTATTGGTATTGGTCTTCGGAATGACAAAGGTTTCCCCGCCCAATGGAACCCGCAGCGTATCGCCTAACTTGGGCACAGGAATCGTCGCAATGCCATAACTCAGACCCTTAATGGTGTTGAGTTCGGGCTCAATCCATGGGCCGTTAATAACCATGGCCACACGACCTTCTTGAAATTCATCTTGGACATCCGTTTGGGTCCAGGTTGCTGCCGCCTGCGGCATCCCGTGCGTTTTTACCAACCGCTGGAATAGCGCAAGGGTGGCCTTATCGCCTGCAGACTCCGGGTCACGCAGGTGGCCCCCGTCTGTCCAAAGAAACGGTTCGGACTGCCAAGAAACATTACCGGAACCACTGGCCGCCGAAAACCCAAAGCCATAGACCGATCCGTGTGTCAACTTCGCAGCATCCGTCACCAGTTGATTCCAAGTCTTGGGTGGCGTTATATGGGCATCCGCAAGCATTTTTTTGTTGTAAAACAAGGCGATAGTGTTATTTCCGACGGGAAGCCCGTACAACACCTTGTGATAGACTACCTCGGACAGCGGGCCCTTGTAGAATGGTGTGGTATTCACATTACCTAACTTGCGTATGGGCATTAGGACGCCGGTTTCCGCAACGTCCGGCACCATCGGATTATCCAGCATTAAATAGTCTGGAAGATCACCGGCCGTCGCCTCTTGCAATACCTTCGATAAGTAACTGGTTCCGGGTACATAGTATCGACTCACCTTAACCCTGGGATGGCTTGCTTCAAACGATCCGAAAATGGAATCAATAGCCCTGATCTGAGACGGCTCGGTATACCAGTCCATTTCCGTCAAGGTCGTCTTGGGACCTACCGCTGCTGTATGACGGACGCCCGCTCGTGCCGGAACAAAACCCACCGCGCTCAAACCCGCCAGAGTGACCGCAGTTCCGGCAATTAATGCCGACATTTTTGCGGACATTTTCGTCGAATGTTTCACTATGATGCACCTCCACTTATCGATCTATATACAAACCGTTCTGTGCTGTTGCTTGAGGTCTAACTTTCCATCCGCTACGCACTGGCTGTGTGCGACGCATTTAAACGGTCAGAACGTATTAAGACGGTGATCATCCAGCTGCTAAGCCCACCACATGGTTGCTTGACTCTCTCGGATGATCAATCCCTGAAGAAATTCCACCGCTTTCCTAAACCCTTCGCCGGCGGACATGAGGCCATCTTCGTGCTCGATGCTTAACACGCCGTCATACCCCACCAAGCGTAGCGTCGAGATAATATCGGCCCACACGGAGCTCGGGTGCCCATAACCCACCGTCCGAAATACCCAGCTACGTTCCAATGCTTTTCCATAGTGCTTGGTGTCCAGCACCCCATTGACTTCGGTGTTCATGGGATCAATCCGCGTATCTTTGGCATGAAAATGGTAAATCGCGGAACCGAGAGTACGTATAGCGGCCACGGGATTAATGCCCTGCCAGAAGAAGTGACTTGGATCCAAGTTGGCACCAATGGTGTCACCGACTGCCGAGCGAAGCCGAAGTAACGTTTCTGGATTGTAGACCACGAATCCCGGATGCATCTCAATGGCGACGCGCACGCCTTGTTTCTGAACGGCCGGGGCTTTTTCCGTCCAATAGGGCAAGACCTTCTCTTGCCATTGCCACTCGAGAATCTGTAAGAAATCCGGTGGCCACGGGCAGGTCACCCAGTTAGGGTACCGGGAACCGTCCGAATCTCCCGGACAACCCGAGAACGTTACAACGGTTGGCACCTCGAGTGCATTGGCCAGTTCGATGGTCTCATCAAATGCTTGATCGTGTATGAGACGAATTTCGTCTTGCGGATGTAGGGGATTTCCATGGCAACTTAAAGTCACGATTTCAAGGCCATGGCGAGCTACGGTTGCTTTCAACTCTCGTTGCTTTTGCTTGTCATGCAACAGTTCGGCACGTTGAAGTTGGTCACCTACGTAGCCGCCGGTTGCGATCTCCAACACGTCGACTCCCGTCGATGCGACAAAACTGAGCGTCTCGTCCAACGATCGGTTGCCGAATAACGCCGTGAACACACCAATTTTCATCTACTTTCCTCCGTGGGCAACGATATGCGTTCGTCTCTGCAGTCCGACCATTCTTTCGATGACGGCTCTCGTGCTCAAAAGATCCACGACCTCTTTACCCCAGCAACCGACATCAACCAGTGGACCTAGCAAGTCCGCAAATCGAATTAATAGAATAGACGCGCGTTTATTTTAGTTCGCGAAGAGCAGGAAAACAAGACACGATTATATCGAAAAGTTGTCTGATATTCTGGTTCGGACCTCCTGGACTCATCGGGGGAACTCAAAGTCATGATAAAACGAAACTATTTAGGTATACCAATCGCAATGGTTGGGCTCCGGTAAGCGGTACGAATTTTTCGGTACGTCCAGCGTGGCAAAGGGCAACGCCGATTAGGGATGGTGTCGACCATCCCTAATCGGCGTTGTTGGGAGGGACTGCCCTATGACGGGTCAACCCGAACCCTACTGAAGAACCGTTAGCCCGTGTTGGGTTTCCAAGGCTCATCATGGACGACGGACTCCAACACCGTCCACAAGGATTGTTCCTGCTTGGCCGCAGTTTGCAAATAGCCGCGAATCAGCGCGAAACGCTGGGCTCCTTTGTCTGACCGAAACGATCCGGAAATGTGCTGACGGACTTTGAGCATGCGCAGGTCGCGTTCGGCCATATTATTCGTATTATCCTACATCTCGGATAATACGAATTGGACTAAACCGCTTCGCGGTGGTTTAAAAAACGGGTCGCCCGGGTGGTCCAGACTGTTGGTTCTGACGCGAACGCCAAGCGTGGTCGTATGATACACTAGCAAGCAGATGGCGGCGGAACTAGGTGGAAGGAGGTTGGCATCGTGGGATGTAATCG
>DAHXNH010000052.1 GCA_027365485.1 Clostridiales bacterium | reverse complement strand
TGCTAATCCCAAGGAGCCCAGTGCCTGCCGTACTGGGCTCCTTGGGATTGCCCCAGAGCATCTCCAAGAGAACACCGAAGAGACCGCTCATTCACTCACCTATCTCTCTAAGCCGAAGTCGGTGCGTTCACCGCCCGTTTGACGAAATATGTCTCTGTGAACCTCAAGGTCAAAGCCGACCTCATACTCGATTTTGGTCAAACGCTAGCTTTAGCCTCTGCTCGGCCCACCTATATTTTCATGGATTATCCTGATGGTCCTCTTGGCCAGCGGAAACGAAGACACGAGACGTCCTCGTCCCACCGCATTTGCGAAGGCAATCTGGGCATTGTCTAACACGACCACAGGCGAAAAGACACGAACAGGGCGGCTGACGCTGTGATCATTCTTCATGGTCCCCACCTGGATGCTCCCATCGTCCACCGCCTAATCGCAACTCCCCAAAATGCAGCAAGCCGTGTCCGAACGCCGCCGGCGCCATCAGATCCAGGGATTATTGGACGTACCCTACAACCTGACCTATCTCAGGATGCAGGAAAAGTATTTGAGGCAGTCTCTACTCTGACCAAGATGCGATAGTCGGACCATCCGCCTAAAATCCTCCAGTCAACAGTTTCTAACGGCTATTGGGCGGCTCAGTGTTCAGAAGGTCCTGCACAAGTCTGTCAAATTCCATCTTTGAAATCAAGCCTTGGGCATATCGTTCGCGAACAATCAGCAATGGATCGATGAGTTCGCCTCCGGGGGCATTCAGACCACCTGTTGCTCCAAGCGGATGAGTCGTGTCCAAGTGTCTTGCCAGAGTCCAACTGATCATCACCATCAACGTGATTCCTATGAGTCCAAACACCCACCAGAACGCAAATCCCCACATCATGGGCATCGGGTTCCACTCCCTTCTTGCCGACAATGTCGACGGACTGACCATGTTTCCCCTTCGTTCCAGTCTCCTGGGTGAAGGGATCTTCCTCATTAATCTCACGGATCGAAGAGGCGAAATGGCATGATCGAAAATCCTGACCTTTCGGATCCGACGGAGGATACCTAGACCGTAGCGAAAAAGAGTCGACTCGTAAGGATCGTTCTGCGGAGTCCACTCTCTTCTCGCTGCGGTCGTCCGCACCGGTTATGAGGGAGGCTGCGTGTCCGGATGCGATGCGATACGTCGCTCTAGATCCTCAATCTGGTCTTCGAGGTCCGCTTTTTGCACTTCGAGATGGCGCCTGGCACGACGCAACATCATCAGACTGGCCTCTTCCCCAGCCAGCCGACCAGCCATTCCGTGATGGCCCTGGCGACCCGGGCCTCCATGCATCGGGCCCGAGCGCCACCCGCCTTCTTCGTGTTGACGGTGCATGCCCTCGCCGTGACACCCACATCCTCGCTCTGATTCCATCATCATCGATGACTCGCCCTCTTTCTCCACAGCAATCGGCCGCTCAGGCTCCGAATAGATTTGGCGTTCCAAGGTCCGAAGGCCCTCCCAATTCCACTCCGTCCCTGATGAAACCCATCCGTTATCTAGGAGGTAACGAACAGAGAGTCCAAGATATTGAGCCACGTGGTCCACCGTCAGCGACTGCCCCTGGTCCCATTCGGGCTCATCGGGGATAAACCGCCCAGTGCGGCGCGCCAAGGCTTGGAGATCGGCGTACAGAAATCGGCGATGTCCCCCGGGCCCGTGGCCTACGCGGTAAGCGGGCAGCCACCCCTGAAGCGAATACCAGCGAATCGTCGCGGGTGATACATCCAACAAACGGGCAGCATCTTGGACTCTAAGATAATGGCCCACCATGTCATCGCCTCCATACTCGTTATACTCTAAGAACAGCCGATAGTCAACTATAATTTATTCTACGAATAATCAACCGCCCCCTTGCCGCTTCCTAAGGGAAATCCTCTCGACAACATCCTATGGAAGTGCCGCTGGTACCGCGTTCGAGAATGCCCAAAAAGGTTCTCGCATACGAGCCTGAATCGCTGCAGGAAACTATAAAATAATCCCACTCTGAAGAATACATGCGTGGTTTAAGCCTCTGCCGGAGGGCATTCCTGTAAATTCTAAGGAGACGAGGGTTCGGACGTTGGGCATTTACCCCCGAAGTACTGGATGGCGCGCTTTACACGAGGTGCCGAGCGGTGATAGCCCTAAGCCAGCAACCCGGCGGAATCGACGTCATTCCCAGCTGAAACCGACATTCCTTCTATTCACTTGACTCGCGATTTCGTGGTGCCTGTTCTGCCCCACCGACCGGGACTTTGGTATGCGCTCGCCTAGTGTTATCGCAAACTCCTTTTGTCTTTGGTTTAGCTAAAGTCCATGGTCAGTCATCAGCGAATGCGTCCAGCGCCAAGCCGTCAAACGCCTGAAAGCCCTGGGCTATCAAGTGACTCTGAAGCCCGCATCCTGAGCGGATTTACGGCCCCGGAATCGCCGATCAGGCCCGGGCCTGAGTGAGATTGGCCATGCCCCGCTTTCTCGGGGAAATTTTTCGGAACAGATCTCATTGGTATCCTCGGAGGTATGGACAGGATCCCTCCAATCCCAACCCAATAGATCGGCGAAGGATTCACCACGCATAGAGTGAGCGCCGATCCCATAAGCTTATGCCAACCACCCAAGTCCAGGTGCCTACGCAAGGAGGCCTATGATGCAAGATTACCGCGCCGTTTGGCATTGGTCCCAAGAGTATCTGAACACTGTGCGCCCTGCGGTACAGCGATCCCTAAAACCGTGGTGGGTACTAGCTCGCAACATTCCAGACCCCGTCTTGCGCGAACACGCTCTGTCCTCTCTGACCTCCAAACAGTTTCACTGTGAAGGCGGGGCCGTCTTAGCCGCACCTTCACGCGACCCCGAAAGCCGGGTCTTCGCTTTCCTCATCCCCTATCAAATTTTGTGCGACTATTTAGACACGGTCACGGACCGAGGCCCATCAACCGATCCCGCCGATCTTCGTCAACTTCACCAAGCATTGCTGGATGCCCTGGATCCCGAGAGACCCGCGACCGATATCTATCGTCTCCATCCGCAAGTCGACGACGGCGGCTACACCCTCGCTCTGATCCATGCTTGTCATCTGGCTCTGGAGCGAATTCCGAGCTATGTTGCGGTAGAGGAAGACGTTCACCGCTTAGCCCTATACTATATTGACTTGCAAGTCCTAAAACACGGACCCGTCAACGATCGCGTGCATCAATTAGATTTGTGGTATCAAGCTTTGGACGGGCCTCGATTTGGTCTCAGCTGGTGGGAATTTGGGGCCGCGGCCGGTTCTACACTGGGCCTGTTCGCCCTGTTGGTACTGGCTCTCGAAACCCAACCCTTGGCAGCTGTGCGCGACCGTGTCCTGGCCCTTTATTTTCCCTGGATGGGTGCCCTGCATATTTTACTCGACTACTACATCGACCAAACCGAAGACCAAATCGGAGGCGATCTAAACTTCGTTAGCTATTACCAATCCCGAAAGGCTATCGCCGATCGCTTGGGTCATATCTATCGTACGACCCTAGAATACACCCATGCTCTTGCCGACGGTCCGTTCCACCGCTATGTGGCTCAGGGCCTTCTCGGTTTTTACCTAGCGGACCCTAAGGTGGGCCGTCACCTGGGCGGGGTGCCCATCCAGTTGCTTCGACGCGGGGGAATCACGTCGGTGGGAGTCTATTTGGCGGCTCGACATGGCCGTTCTCCGTGACCACCATAATCCCGTCATCGTCCGCCAAGC
>DAHXNH010000038.1 GCA_027365485.1 Clostridiales bacterium | reverse complement strand
CATTCTTCGCTGAGTGACCTTGGGTAAGTCAGCCCGCTTTCGCGGTGGAACATGGCACGGCATCGCCGTGCGGTTCCTATCCCTCCGATTACGGGAGGGCCTTCGCTTGGTACCCGTTCCGTTACCTCCTAAGGAATTGTGACCCCCTTGCGGCGGTCCTACTGCCTGCAGGCAGACCCCATGAGGCTTACCACGTTGCACTGAGAGCCCTTTCGTGAAGTGTTTAGGTGACCCATCTCCTGCGGTAGCGCGTGGAATGGTGAACGAACGAGCTACCAACGTTCGCCCCGGCTACGTGCCATTTTGGCTCAAGCGTGTCAGAGTGCTTTCGCTTGTTCGACGTTACGCAGTTTATCTGGGTTTTGCGTTGACTCACCATGCGCTTCTTAGTCTAGTTCCGGTCTGAAGTCACTCTCCCAGGACGCGGCTACATTGTCCCGTAGGCTTCACAAGGTTTCGTTGCCGAATCCCCATGCTACGGTAGACTCGCGCTCACCATTCTGAGCGGATGGATTCGAACCACATGACTCCCGGTACCCTCGTGTCACACGGCAGCCTCGTCGATAAAATGGCTTCTGTGCCCACGACATGGACAAGGGTCAACGAGTGTTGGGCTCGATCCGTAGCGTACTTTGAAGCATGTCTCTGATACTCCCGCAGGCAGTCCCGCAAGATGGACCGAGTCATCTGCCAGTTAGAGACCGAGCCACATTCGTACTCACCGGCTCTATGGCGTTTCAAACTCCCCACCGATTCAAGGTGAGGAGTATATTTGACGCTTACTTTCCTCAATCGTTCAGCGATCGCCATAGTGTTCCAGGACGGTTACGGCCGTGGCCATAAGATCGGTCGTAACGAAGAAGTCGTCATGCTCATGCCCCGCGGGATTTCGAACGAGCACCCTCAACACGAGCTGATCGGGACCGGATTCGTACCATAACACCGGATGGGTCGATACGAGTCGAGTCTGATGCTTGCCACGAATCGTCACCTGGGCGGACTGCCACTGCGCTTTTGGCAACGTGTCGGCCCAGTGCTGGGGACTCGGGAGGCGGTCGCCCTTCTTCCGCGGCCGGCCACGTTGGCCCTTCTTGCGAGCCTGGGGCTTCGTATACAAGGCCGCGCTCCGGCGCATTCGGGAATAAAGCGCGGTACGAGGGATGTGGCGTTTGGCTAACGGGGCATAGGCGCCATCGGCCATGAGGGCGAACTGATAGTCCGGCACCCAGGCGGCGACTTCGCGGACCATGGCTTCGGCCAGGTCGTTCAGGGTCGGCCCGTGTTCGCGATGGACACGAAGGTCAATGGGCACGGCCCAGGGCTCGCCGTTCGACGGCGGCGTCACATAAACGGCCAAGACCACAATATTTAGACCCCACGCGGTCACAGTCTTCGCGCCCGTAGACCGGACGGCATCCCGATAACGTCCCGCGCCCACGACCTGGCGTCCGGTTTTGTGAAACAAGGTATCGTCTAAGAGCAACCAGAGTTCGTGCAGGCCGCGGGGCCGTTTCTGGGGCGGAGCGTTGGCCTAAAGGCCCCACAAGGGGGCGGCCTTGGGCCAACGCTCCGCCCGGCAGAATTCCGCATACGCCTCATACCGAGGACGATATTCCGGCTCCATCATCTGCCACCGGCGATTGATGGTACGACGGCCGGGACACACCACGCACGCCGCCAGCAATTCGATAAACCGGTCGGCTCCCGGCTGAGTAAATAACTTGCGAAACGTGGCGAATAATTGATAGCACCGTTGTAACTTGAGATCCACCGGGTATTACCTCCGTGCACCACGGGAGCGCACAGAATCCGTTTTGCTCCGGTAAATGTTGGAAGTTTGCTACGCGGAATCTGGGCAAACTCGGGAACCGAGCCAACCGACACGGGACACAAGGTATACAAACGTACACCAGTCTCCCGCCATCACGTCAATCTCTAGTCTAGGCAGACCGAAAAAACCGCAAGGTCCACGCTTCTTCGTTTCGAAGAATTTGAAGCATTTCGGTAATCGCGTGATCGACGTCACAAAGGGTGAGCCCCGCGCTGGTATACTACATTCGGAAGCAGTTGGAGGTGCGTCGTTCTAGCTCTGAACTATCAATAGAGAGCATGGTTATGTAACCCGTCACAACTGACCTAAAAAGGGTACCCCAACAGGGGTTTTCTACTGTTGACTATAGGTTGGTGGGGTTGAATTATTCGGAACTGAGATTCATGCGTGCGGATCGCGAAGAGGATCTTTGATGGCGTACCGGCATTTCGACGAGAGGTCACCGTGCGGTACCAAGGCCACCTCCCGGCATGTCAGAGATCCTGGATAGCGACTAAAACACTTTTGCACAATCTAGAATCGGCCCGGGCCGAACCGACGCGATCTGCGTTAGCTAAGTGGATGAGCTTCTCGTGGATGGGACCCGATTCTATCGGCCTTTACGGAGGCGCCCCGTCTCTTGGTTGAAGTGGTCGGATGACGAAGAGTAGCCGTGGTAACCGCGTGGCTCAGCGTATGCTTCGGTGACCGACGGCATTTTTACGAATCATTGACTCGAAAGTAGATGATTTCTTATGGACGTTTCATCCTCCGACAGCGGCGGGTATAAACCTAGTATCAACATCGAACAGGCTCCAAGCCTGATGGCACCGATGATGCACATCGCCACGGCCTATGGATTTGTCGTCGCGGCGGCGGCGTTGCTCATTGCCTACGCCCCACAAGTGGCCCATGGCCTCTATGGAGCTCCCATGGTTATTTTGATGGTGCATTTTTTTTCCCTGGGCTTCTTGTCTATGACCGCGATGGGCGTTTTGCAGCAGTGGGTGCCCGTGGTCTTCGACGTGGCGCCGCTTCCTGTCGCTAGGGTTACAGCGAATTTTCTGTTGTATGTCGTCGGCATCTTGGGGTTCGCTTGGGGCTTATTTCAACAACAGTGGGCAGTGCTGGCTTTTGGTGGCACAGTAATCGCTATGGCGATTCTTATTTGGAGTGCCGGGGTCATAGGACAACTTGCGCGATCATCGAGGCCGCGAGATACCATCTATCGGGGGATTCAGGCTGCGGTGATGGGATACAACGTGGTCTGGGTTTTGGGGATCTTCATGGCGTTGTCCTTTCTCGGATGGTGGCCGGAATATCGGGTGCTACCCATTCATGTCGTGACCGCCTTGGTCGGGTGGATGGGGCTTTTGGTGCTAACCGTCCAATTGAAACTTACCCCCATGTTTTCCATGTCCAAAGGAAGCGGGATTAAACCTGCCGTGCCTTTGTACTTAGCGGCGGGCGGAGTGCTGTTAGCGTGGATTTCTCTCTTCATCGGGACGTCTTTATTCCGAGTGGGCGCCCTACTCTGGACAGCGGCGGTCGTCGTAACCATCATGCAGTCGATTCTTGTGGTGCTCCACGGCAAGGCAAAAACTTTTGATCAAGTATTTGTGGGTGTTGCTGCAGGATGGTTCTTGCTGCTGGCAGCGGCCAGTCTAGCTATGTGGTTGAATCCTTTGGCGGTCTTGTTCGCCTTTTGGGGGCTTTTGACGCTGATCTTTAGCTACCAGGCTCGGATCATCCCCTTCATCGTTGCCTTGGTCGTGGCCAAACGGACACCAGGTCCAATATTTAAGGCCTTTTTTATGGCTCAGGCCATGCATTCTCGCCACCAACCGCTGGCGGTCGGGGCCATGGGTGTGGTCGGCGCGGTGTTGTCGGCGATGGGGCGGATCTTGGTTCTGCCTCGTTTGGAGACAGCAGCTGGTGGCGTCGCGTTGCTGTTGATTGGGTCGGAGATGCAAGCGTTGGTCTCGGCCATGGCTCGAGGACGAAAACAAGCGGCTTTGCGCTCATGATCGGGAATACCCTGAAAGTCGGCCGTATCTATCCTGAGAGAACAGCGCGTTTGGTCGTGCCAGTGCTATTTTGGGCGACAGGTATTGTCAGCATCATCGCAGGGCTCTGGAGGTTGTGGGCGGTGCGGAGCCTGTTATTTCGCGATGACGTGGGCCGGGGCTCAGTCATTTCCTCTATTCACCTGTTTACTCTGGGTGGATTGACGATGCTGATGATGGGTGCCTTATATCAGTTGGGTCCCGTCTTGCTAAATTGTGAGCCGGTCGCGACACGATACTCCTTCAGCCAATGGGCAATTTATCTGATAGGAATTACATTTTTTGTGTTTGGCTTGAACGACAACTGGATGCTGGGATTGGCTTTAGGGGGCACCGGTATTTCTGCGGGAATCGTCTTTTTCCTGATCAATATTGTCGGCCGAATTCGGCTGCGGAATACATGGAACGGTCCCGCTTTGTTTTTTGCTGCCGCACTGGCTTATCTGGCATTGACCCTGGGGATGGGGCTCCTTTTGCTGCTGCGCTATACGACGGGTGCCCCCTCGTTCCCGAATGAACTGCCGGTGCATTTGACGGTAGCATTGGGGGGGTGGTTTGGATTTTTGGTCACCGGAGTGAGCTATCGACTTTGGGCGATGTTTGGTCGACGGCACCATCAACCGCAGTATTGGATATGGACGTGGGCGTTGGGCAATGTCGCTATTGTCCTTCTGGTCACGGGGTACATGAGCGGCACTTTGTTGTTGACGGACGGGGGATGGGTGTGCCAACTGGCCGCATTCGGTTTCTACGGCGTCGATATAGCGGTAGCGGGCATGTTGGATCGCCGTACCATGAAAGATCCAGCGCTACGGACTCTTGTGCCGAGCTTAGCTTCTTTGGCCCTGTGGGAGTTGCTTGGGAGTTGGGCCATGTTGGGGAGGCACGAAATGTGGATTCCAGCGTTGTTCGTTTACGGACTTGGATGGGTAGGAATGAGCTTTCTCGGGTTTGTCCAAAAGATCTTGCCGTTTATGGTGTGGTTACACCGATATGCCCACGTTCACGGTCAGGGCAAGATGCCGCGATTGGAAGATATTTGGCATCCTTCCTGGGCCTATGGTCCCATGGTCGGAGCGATATTAGGGTTGGCCCTTATGTTAATCGGATACGGGACGATGTCAGGACCGGTCTTTACTGCGGGCGTCGGGCTTCAGGCCTCGGCGTGGATTCTGCTGACCGCGGCTGGCACTCGGGCGCTTTGGGGGCCCCATCGGTCGCTCCCGTGAGGTAAGTTGCGCCGAGATAGGGCACTTAATAACAGCCGACCACGGCGCTGCCTGGCGTGATGGATTCTTCATCGCTTCCGAGGATCTTAAGCCAAAACCACCTTCGCAAGTGCCAGACCGACACAGTATGAGAGCACAAAAGCCGTTTCAGGCACCAAGGAGACGTTTGCCGCCGAGTGTGGTATCGCCCAATCTCCTTCTGGGGTCAACTTGCCGAGGGGTTCACGCTTCCTCTGATAAGTGAGGTTAGACGGGAGAGGCACGATCAAATAGCCAAAATCCGATGATTTCAGCCCGCCGTAACCATTGTTACGTAATATAAACCCGAGTGATTTAAGATACTTATCTCTGGCGCTGGAGTTAGCCCCCTGATGTATGGCAAATTTAAGAAATTGCGATGGATTTAGCTATTTTAGAGAGACCGATTGAGAAACGTCAATGTTTGCTTAGGACCCCGCAAGGTGTGTGAGATAGTGTCATCGCATTACGGAAGACGGATGGATCGTTTTTTTGTCATCGACGCATTGATCCTAATAATCGTATTGCGATATAACGAGGCGGAGATTTAGCAAATCATTGAGGAGGATTGATATGACTTCAACGCAAGCGCCCGTGTCGCAAGCGGAATACGTGGCCTTGGCCCAATTTCGCTACGGCCTACGACGGTTTTTGCGGTTTAGTGAAGCGGCAGCCCGAGCTCATGGCCTTACCCCGCAACAGCATCAGTTATTGCTGACCATCAAGGGGTTTCCTGGGCGGGAATGGGCGACGGTGAATGAACTCGCGGAGCGACTGCAACTCCAACAACATAGCGTGGTTGGCATTGTCGATCGCTCGGAGCACGCTTCACTGGTATTTCGGGTCTCACACGTTGAAGACTTGCGGGTCACGGAAGTTCATCTTACGCCGGATGGTGAACGGGTGTTGGAATCGCTTACCGTGGCCCATCGTGAAGAACTCAAGCGCACCGGAGAGTTCTTACAGACGTTGCATCGTCTTCAGTCCGCGATTGAAGACGATGACCCAGAACTCTTGGAGAAAGGGGGGAAAAACCATACCGCCGTTGAAACGTGAGAATTTGCGCGACTTTAGCACCGACGGCCGCCGGTTGGCCCTCTTAAGCGCTTTGGCGATCGTTATCGGCCTGATTGGCGGCCTGATCGCCTGGATTTTATTGCGGTTAATCGGCCTGATCACCCATCTGGCATACGACGGGAAGATCGGCTGGTCCTTAGTTGCGCCTAGCGTCCATCATTGGGGGATTTGGTCTGTGGCCGTGCCAATTGTCGGGGGGCTCGTCGTCGGGCTTTTAGCAAAATACGGCACAGAGAAAATTCGTGGGCATGGGATTCCGGAGGCCATTCAGGCCATATTAGAAAACCATAGCAAAATGGAACCGCGGGTCGCGCTTATCAAACCCATCGCGTCGGCGATCACCATCGGCACAGGAGGGCCTTTTGGGGCTGAGGGGCCCATTATCATGACCGCAGGAGCTATTGGGTCCTTAGTGGGCCAATTTTTAAGGCTGTCATCGATGGAACGCCGAACGCTATTGGTGGCTGGCGCAGCTGCAGGGATGTCCGCGACGTTCGGAGCGCCGGTATCCTCCGTATTGTTGGCCGTCGAATTGCTGCTCTTTGAATGGAGGCCCAGAAGCCTAGTCCCGGTGGCGATGGCTAGCACCGTTGCGGAAGGACTGCGGGTTTGGCTGTTGGGCACCACCCCGATCTTCGCGACCGGATCAACGCAAAAATTGCCGTGGACTATCGTCATTTGGGCGGTTTGTATCGGGATCGCTGCTGGTTTCATGTCTGGCGTTTTAACCAAGTTCGTGTACTGGGCCGAAGATACTTACCGCAAGTTGCCGATTCATTGGGCCTGGTGGCCGGCGATCGGCGGATTGGTGGTCGGAATTGGCGGCTTGATAAACGCGACCGCCCTGGGTGTAGGATACCCGACCATTCGCCTTTTGGACTCGGGTCAGGAAGTGTGGATCGCCGCACTCAGCTTATTTGCGGTCAAGGCCGTGATATGGGTTGTGTCGTTAAGCTCTGGCACATCTGGGAGGGGTCTTGGCTCCGTTATTGATGTTGGGCGGCGCTCTCGGCGTAATCCTGAGCCCATTGTTTCCTGACCATTTGGTGGGAATTTGGGCTACGATTGGAATGGCGGCAATGTTGGGCGGCACTATGCGAGCACCGTTTACGGCAACCATTTTTACCATGGAGACGACCCATAATTGGACGCTTTTGTTACCTGTCCTCATGGCATCCATTGCTGGAATGGTGGTCACCGTTCTCTGGATTCCGCGGTCGATTTTGACGGAGAAGCTTGCGCGACGAGGAGTGCACGTTGCACGAGAATATGCGGTGGATTCCCTGGAACGCGAATCGGCACGAGAGATCATGGTTTCGCGTGAAAGGATGACCACCGTGCCTATAGCGGCTGTCGTGGGTTCGATTAGGGCGGAACTTTCCGAAGTGCCAGACGCGATTCACAAGTGTTATCCCGTGGTGGATAACGAGGGTGCACTACGAGGAATCATCTACTGGTCCGAAATGCTTTCGCACTCCGTCGATCGTGCTCAAGACCGCATGCATCCAGTGACGAGCATCGAGGACTGGCAACGGGTACGTGTCGCCGTGGAAGTCATGGCCCGGGAACAGGTCGGCGCGGTGGCTGTGGTGGACAAAACCGGTAGTTGGGTAGGGTGGATCAGCCGAAGGGATGTCTTCACAACCTTCAGTCGCGCCTTGGTTGCCGAAGAACGGAACGAGGCGCAGTATTCGTTACCATGGATTCGGGCTCATGTGGCCATCAACCAGGCGGCGACTACCCAAGGTCAGTGTAACCCGAAAAAGAAACGTGATTTGGCGGATAGACGCTCCACTCGATTCATTAGCTACCAAAAAGTCTTTCGCCGTTTACCGCCGGTCGATAAGTCTGATGAGCCTGATGACTAGCTCGGCCTAGGTTTTCAGAGCACTCTCCCATGCCTTCGATGCGACCACCTAGCCAAATGCGCCCCAAATGTGGTGCGGCCAACCCAATGAGGAACGGTGAGCACGAAGCGGCTGCCTTCGCGGTCAGCCTAAGCTCCCACCTGTGGGTAAAACAGGCTCGACTCGCCAATTATCTTGGTTTAGTATCAGGATCTGCCAAAGCCATGCCTGAAACGTATCTCGCCAAACATTTGCAGCGGAAGTCCCAAGGATTTCGGGCTCTCGTGGGTAGTCTATCGCCTGGGCCATCTATTGATCCCGCGCAAGGCAAAAGGCGGGGTGCTGGTTACCGTTGGTCGGATGGTACCTTCCAGCGATGGTGCCGGCGGCAATCGACCAGCGGTTCGAGCCATTTACGGCGTTATTGGCCGTGATGAATTAGAACATCTTGTCCATTGTCAAAGTGCGCTGGAATGCGATCATAGAAGACCTCGGACATTTCGTGCTTTGCGCCAACGTTAATGCCTCAGAAACTTCCACGGCCACTTGTCCTGCGGCAGTAAACCAGGCGTCTCGTTCAAGGCGTAAATGCATTACGCTCTGGCACCATCGGCCACCGGTCCTTGCGTTTTGGGTGGGCACCTCAAGGCAATACGCGCATCCGTTGATTTGCCTGCCTGAACCCTAATAAGTTCGAAAAGTTACGGATCAAGAGGAGACCGTCGTACATACGATTTCCATCGCTGCATGATCTGACCACCTTTGGGTTCTGCTGTGTCGTACAGAAGACGTAAGTACACGAAACGGTCATCTCTTTGTCATGCTTGTTCTTGTTGTGGAGGGACGTGACACTCCAGGAGGCGATTCTTCGATCTGGCCGTAACTGTGGATTGCCAGCCAAACGCGAAGCATAGTCTCCAAAGGTCATTGAGATTCGTATAGGGAAGCGTCAGCACGAGTGAAACGACTGCGACAAAGCAGCCCGAACGATACACCTCAGAAAATCGTGGACACCTTAAAGGTCTCCGATTTTTTGCGCGGCCATTAAGTAAAGAGGAGGTGGTGTCACTCAGGTTGGCTGCTGTGCATAATAGCTCCCACCCACAGCAACGCCTCAAAGGTCGTGTAATTGGCAAGGGCATGGGGTGTATCCGCTGGCATGAGAGTGAAATCCCCCACCTGCGCATCGTGGGTGTCGTCGGCAACCGTAAGCGTTGCCGTGCCAGCCAGGACGTACACATATTCCGTACGTTGAGGATGTCGATGCAAGGGATACTCCGCGCCGGGTGCCAAACGAATGAGCTTGGCGGTTCCTTCGGAATAATGGGCCAATTCTTTGACTGTGACGCCAGTCACGGGAGTCGGTTCCCAGGGTAATTGACTAGTATGAACCGTCATCATCACTACCTTTCGTCCAAAATAAGGGCAGAAATGTCGTGGTCGCCCTGCCCGAAACCTCAGTTGCCTTAGTGAGTGTTTTTGGGTTACGGGACGCTCAGATCATTTCTGGTTTCCAGAATCTTGCCATCCGAATCCTTTTGTCAAGGGGCGGGAAACTGCGAGTTAATTCATGGATGGACTTCTTAATTTGGCAAAATGTTGTTTTTCAGACTCGACAAATCTAAGGAGGTATGGAATAATACTCCTAGTGAGGAGCGGGAGGGAACATGATGGATGCGACAATGTCTAATCGACAAGAAAAGAGCGTTGCGACGTTATCCGTTGAGACCTCGTTGGTCGACCAATTGGGAGATCGTGTGCGATCTGTGCTAGCGATGCTGGGAGAGGACGTCGGACGTGAGGGATTGCAGGAGACACCACGTCGGGTGGCCACCATGCTCCAAGATTTGACGATAGGGCTTCATCGAAATCCGGAAGACGAACTTTCCGTAGAGTTCCACGAGAACTATGAAGGGACAATCTTAGTGCGCGATATTTCGTTTTTTTCGCTGTGTGAACATCATTTGCTCCCGTTTTTTGGAGTTGCTCACGTCGCCTATCATCCCGCTCGCGGAATACTGACGGGATTGTCTAAGATTGCACGGGTGGTCGAGGTGGCGAGTCGCCGGCCCCAGGTTCAAGAGCGTTTGACCATGGAGATTGCGGGAGCTCTCGAACAGCGTTTGCATCCTAAGGGAGTTTTAGTTTGGATGCAGGCAGAGCATTTATGTATGGCGATGCGCGGGATCGAAAAGGTGGGGACAAAAACCGTGACCGTGCACGCCACGGGTACTTTGGCGGCGGATCAACTCCAATACCAGTCGCTGATGCTCCAATTAGCCCGTCCGGGAGGTTGCTCGTAATGTCATCGGATGCCGTGGTCCTCTCTGATCTTCAAGCTTTGGGCCTGAGCGCCTTGGGGGGGCGAGTATACGTGGCCCTGGTCCGCAGAGATACCTGGGCCACGGGATATGAGATCGCCAAAGAACTGGGAGTCGCTCGCGCGAATGTCTATGACGCGTTGCGCTATCTTGCACGGATGGGGTTTGCTCACCACCGCGTAGGAACTGCTGGAACTCAATATGCTGCCACTCCGTTTACCACGGTGGCAGAAGCGCGGCTCCATGAGTTAGCGGAACGCTTAGAACGCATCCAACAAGGACTTCCGGTTCGGCAACCGTCACCGAACGTGTGGCAAGGTGTGGGTTGGAATGCGTTTCGCGAGCAAACCGAAATCGCTCTGCGAGCGGCGGTGACGACCGTTCATATCGGTACTTCCGTTCAACCGATCCGGGAAGTTGCCGCGATCTTGGATCGGGCCATTAATCCGAAAGTGTCCGTGGCTTATGGGTGTTGGCAAGGCTGTCCCCCATCGGGGTGCGGTGTGTGCCGGGAACCGGTGGTGCCCCTCAGACCGTGGTCGGAGGAGCCGACTTGTCTCATCGTGGTCGACGATCAGTTAGCCGTAGGCAGTTGGGGTTCATCAGCGGAACCTGCCGTGTTGGCCACGACCTACCCTTCTGTCGTGGCTGGATGGCGTGCACTGTTGTCGCCCTTGGAACTCGCGTAACGAAAGGAGTCATCCATGAATATCGGGATCATCCTGCGGACTACCACGGGTGAAGGCGGCCAAAGACTATCGGGATCTGGGCATTGGCGAACTGCCATGGATTCTCGAGATCTTGTCGTGTGGGACCGATTTCAGAACTTCCAGTCTCAGAAGACACACATTCAAGGATATGCGCTAGGACCGGAGAGAGATATCAAACGGGTGGCAAACGAGATTCCTTGTGCGATTTCGCCGATAGGGTACTCCGAGGTAGACTGGGCGGGAACGGGCATCGAGATCTTAGCTGATCTTGTGATGCGGGCGGTGGGTGAGTCTCCTCTCGATTACTTGGTCATGGCTACGGGAGGGTCTAAGGATCTGATCATTCCTTTTGCCCAAGCCGCGGCCCTTGCCCTACGCTGGCCTTTGGTCTCGGATATCGAAACCATCAATGTTCATGGAGCGAA
Source organism: Clostridiales bacterium (assembly GCA_027365485.1). Classification (GTDB taxonomy): domain Bacteria; phylum Bacillota; class Sulfobacillia; order Sulfobacillales; family Sulfobacillaceae; genus JAMCVM01. The sequence continues at coordinate 4,140 of DAHXNH010000038.1, read as the reverse complement.
CCTTTCCGCCATTCGGTGGACTAAAGAAGGATATGAACTCGGTAGGCTACGCCCGCCAGTCGTCATGACCGTTGAGCCCTGTCCCAAGACAGATCGCCGAGGATGGCACGCCGTGATTTCAAAACCGAGCGGCGCAGGTCTTGGTATGTTGGGCACTTCTGAGGAGAGCGCAGGGCGGATTAAAGGAATGTCTGCGAACCCACCAGGTAGTCCGATGCAGCACGGAGCCTTGCGGTCTTTGGTTGATCTTTGGGATCGGATGCGAAAACCGGTGTGGGTTTGGGGAGACATCGACCACGGCACAGGCGATTTTAACACTGGGTCGCTAGAACTGGTCGCAGAGGCGCGACGATGGGTGGGCAGCGCCAAGGCGGTCACGGTGGTGTCGCTCAGCTTACCCCATGTGGGCGCCGACCGTGCCTTTTTGGACGGGGCCGATGCGGTGGTTACTGGAAGACTGCATGCAATCGACACAATCATGGGCGGATGCGGTGATGACATATTGGACGACGAACTCGCCTGCCTTGATGTTGTTTCCGACGACACCTTCGGGCCAGATGGCGGCGGAGGCTTTGGCAGCATATTGCCACCCCGCCTTCATTGAACATCTGGGACCTACTTCGGATCTCAAAGAACTTCTTCGCCTAGTGAAACGGTTCACCGCGGAGGATGCTCGCGACCAACGGCCTGGGTTCATCATGGCTTCACCGGGAACGTTTGCTTCCTTTGAAGGTTGTTACCGACGAACGGGGTCGATGGTGTCCGTCCCCCCGACGAACCATGACCTATTTGGCTCAGTTTTGGGCGCGATGATTTGAAGTCATCCCGCGGCATAGTCCGCTTCATCCTCGGTAAAGAGATTGAAAGATTTACAAGAAATTCTAGGAAAGGTTGGGGTGCATGATGGACTTAGACTTTCAGGTAAACGCGCGGTGGTCTGGCGTCGGGAAAAATGGAGAGGGCAGGATGCGGCTTGGAGATCAGAGTATCCCTTATAGTGCTCCGGCTAACATGGGGGGTAAAGGCATCGGAGCTAGCCCTGAAGATCTCTTGTTATCGGCCGTGACCGCCTGTTACAGTGGCACGTTGATGGGAGTCTTGGCACATTCTAAATTGCCATGCGATGCAGTGGCAATTCGAACCGATGGGGTGGTTGAGGGGTTTCCTAAAGAGACTCGATTTGCTCGAATTACTGTAAATCCCACCATTCAGGGTGGAGACATCGATCGTCAAAAGGAATACGTTGAGGCGGCTCAAGTGGCGCGTGATCGCTGCTTTATCGGTCGCACGGTGCGAGATTACTTGGATTACTCCGTGGGCGAGGTCACTGTCGAGTGATGGAACCTAGCTCCAGCGTACGATCGGAGAAATTTGAATAAAATCAGGCCAACGTACGCAACGATCACGCTGAGAAAAGAAATGTGTCCGATACGTGGGCGCGAGTCATTGCATTGTGCCTGTTTCCACGCCAATTGTCGTGAGAAGGGAGGGGGGCGACCCTGGCCATTTACGCAGGAGATCGTATTGTGGATCCGAGGCATCTGACGGCCCGCCGCGTGGGGCGGGTCATATGCATTCGAAGTAACCCGGCCTGCCTGATGCGTTCAATCGTGGTTCGCTGGGACGATGACGACGATGAGGAAGAATTAGAAGAAATTGAATTCGGACCACTAAAAGACTAAAAAGGAGTTGAGCCCATGGCGACCTATCCCTATGTGATCATCGGAGCCGGGATGTCCGCGGCGGCCGCCGTGCAAGGCATTCGCGACCACGATCGGGCTGGTGAGATTCTCATCGGCGGACAGGAGGCATTTCCTCCCTATAAACGTTCGCCGCTATCGAAGGGGCTGTAACGTGAAGACCGCATTGGAGATCTGTGGATGAGCAATGATGCGCCAGACAGCCATCTACACCTTCATTTAGGAGACCCAGTGTGTGAGATTCAGCTCACTGAACACCGAATTCGCATGGTGGGTGGATTATGCTGGTCTTACGAGAAATTGCTTTTAGCCACAGGCGGCCATGCAAAGCAGATATCAGGCCCTCATGACGGCGTGTTCTACCCGGGGACGCTGAGCGAACATATAAGGCTTTGGGCCCAACTAAAGGATAAAGCACGGAAGATTCTCGTGGTGGGCGGCGGCTTCATCGGATCCGAGATGACAGCGGTATTGGCTGAAAGGGGCCATCGGGTGACGTGGGTCATCTCCGATGAGACGCCTTTGGCGCAGTGGTGGCCTGCGATCCTTCGCGATCGTGTCGCTCAAACCTATCGAGACCACGGGGTAGATATTCACAGCGGAATACTCGTGGAAGGAATTGAAACCACAAAAAATGGCGTCGTTGCTCGAACATCGAACGACCAGACGTTATCGGCAGACTTGGCCGTTGTCGGCATCGGCTGGGTTCCTAATGACGATCTTGCACGATCGGCAGGGCTGTGCGGTGAGGGTCCTGGGGTACCCGTGGATGACTTTGGTCAGACGAGCCAGCAGAATATCTTTGCCTGCGGAGACGTGGCTTATGCCCCCAATGCTGAACACGGTAGGTGGCTGAGAGATCGACTTGTTACGCTGTAAGCGTTATCATCCTCCGTGGGTGCAACAGAAAACGGAAGGCCGGGGCAGCAGGATTCGACGGCCTTCCTGTCCGATGTGCAGAACCATGCCCACAATCTCTGGAACCGCGTGGATTCGGGTAAGTATTTTCCTTCTCCGACGGCGCCGAGCGTTATGCATCATGATCAGACATAACTGGTGACGTGAGCCTTTGCCCTAACTGGCAGGCCCACTGCAGTGCCACTTCTTCCAACATGGTTGGTGGTACGATCTGGTCAACGAGATGTAATTTCACGGCTTCAGTCGCTGTAATAAGCTTTGGAATCGGTCCCCAGTCTTTGGTGATAACATCGAAGTCTTGCGAAAACGAATCTTGGTCAAGGTGCTCGTAAGGTTTCTCCGTGCGTGGGAGCATGCTTATTATAGCCTCCTCGGAGGATATTCGACATGTGCAGGCTAGCGCCAACTCCAAACCTTCATCCAGCGCATAGCCGTTTATAGCCGCAACCGTAGGTATCGGAAACGTCTTTACTTGCTGAATTATGCGTTGTAGATGTGCCCTAAGCGAGGGCAGTGGGAATCCAGTCTTTTCGCCGAAGTCGGCCATCCCAACTGAAAACGCTTTGTTGCCACTGCCCGTTATGACGACAGCGGCAGCGGAGAGGTTATAGGCAAGATTTTGCAATATCTGTTCCAAACTATTTAACATCCGGTAGTCCAAAGCATTTCGAGCCATCGGATTATATAGATGAATAAGCCCAATGACTGTCGTCCGATATTGGAGGCGTTCTACGGATGTTTTGCCCATTGGATTGCTCCTTCCATATAATCTTGGTCGTGGTGGCCTTGCTCGAACATCTCGGAAAATTTTAACGGAATGATCTGATGATTTGGGTCATCACAATCTTCTCCGCCAACATGGTTTCTTGTACGGTCGGACGGCAGCATTTGCCGCGACCTCGACGGGCCCAAGTGTTTGAAGAACTCTTGCCTGGGATTAACACTGAAGCTGCTTGATGTCCGACTGATCCCGGTTTTGGGCAGCTTTGTTCGGTAAAGACCCAGCCGGCGTTGAAAGGTTTGGTTGAACAATAACTGGTGAAGTCTAAAGCATGGCGTTTCCTCATGCATCAGGTGGAATCAATTTTATCCAGACGGAGAGTTACAAAGCCGTTATTGTCCGTGGGTCAATCTTGTTATGTTGAGGCGCTGATTTCAACCGTCAGCGCTTGCAGCTCCACAAGCATAGCCCTAATTGTTAGCGGTGCGCAGTAAACTTGGGGCACAAGGTGCCTGTCATAGGCAGGCACCTTGTGGTGTTATGTTAGACACTGTATTCCTTATCACACGCCCCTTGGCACCAGTAGTCCGTTGATGATCGTTGTCCACAGTAGGTGCCTGGTTGAAATGAAGATAATTTATTCTCGGTCTTTTTCTACCGTGTTCAACATTGAGGTTCTTCGCTGTTTAGGGTGGGTAAACTTACCGAAAGGAATTCGGCCGACCGGCGTCTAAGAAGAATAGGCCACCGGACGACCCCGGCAAGGTTGCCCTTCGGCCCACTCCGTGGGACCTTGCCCGC
>DAHXNH010000034.1 GCA_027365485.1 Clostridiales bacterium | reverse complement strand
GTCTCATCACCGCCTACTCGCCCGAAGAGTTGGCCTTGGCAGGGAGCCGGATCCACCCCGAGCGCGACCGCTTGATTCCCTACTCGGGCCTCAAGACGTTGGTTGACCGTTATTTGGTACGCCATCTGGGAGTATTGATGGAACTGACCCAACATCGGTTCTTAGTGATCGCGCTAATCTTGGCTAGTGCTTACGGTGACGAGTGCCTAACTTGGGCTCATCAATTCTACGATGCCTTGTCTCAATTAGAATTGACAGTCGCCACTCCAGTCCTCGCCAACGCTGGCCGACCAAAGGGGCAGTTGGCTTCTTGCTTTATTGACACCGTGGAAGACGACTTGTGGAGCATCTACCACACCAACCAGGTGTTCGCCCAGGCGTCAAAGTGGGGCGGTGGGATGGGCATTTACTTGGGTCATGTGCGCGCTAAAGGAAGCTCCATTCGTCAAGTCGAAAACGCTGCCGGTGGCGTCGTCGCCTGGGTTAAGACTTTCAATACCACGGCCACCGCCGTCGACCAGTTGGAGGTGCGAGCCGGCGCGGTTTCGGTCTGGCTCGATCCGAGCACATCGACTCGCCGTATCCTTGGTTTGATGCTTTCAGCCACTTTAATCAGCAGAAAACCGATTTCTTCGAACAAAGAGTGCTCAATTACGCGAAGTCTAGCAGCTTAGATTGGGACAGCATCAGTTAACTGCCACGGGCGCCAGGAGAATTTTGGCGCCCGTGCTTTCCCTAAGATCCATGATCAGCTTACTCCCATTCAATGGTTCCGGGCGGCTTTGAAGTTATATCATAGACCACTCGATTAATCCCGGGCACTTCCGCCACCACCCGCTGACTGATGCGATCGAGGGTGTCATTAGGAATCCTGGCCCAGTCTGCCGTCATGCCATCCTCGCTGTTGACCACCCGAACCACAATGGGATGGGCATAAGTCCGTTGATCGCCCATCACGCCCACCGACTGGATGCCCAGCAATACGGCAAACGCTTGCCAGATGCGATGATCCGGGTCCACCAAGGCCACCTCTTCTCGGACAATCCTATCTGCCGCCCGAACCATCGCCACCCGCTCGGCAGTGATTTCCCCCACGATTCGAACCGCAAGACCCGGTCCGGGAAAGGGCTGGCGCCACACCAAATTGTCAGAAAGACCGAGTTGGCTGCCCACCTTGCGGACTTCGTCTTTGAACAACCAACGCAATGGCTCCACCACCCTCATGCGCATGTGCTCTGGCAGACCGCCCACATTATGGTGAGATTTAATGGTTTGTGCCCCTCGCCCGCCCGACTCGATTACGTCAGGATAGACCGTACCTTGAATCAGCACATCCGCCAGCCCCAGTTGTTCTCGCACCCGGTCAAAGCTGTCAACAAACGCGCGGCCAATAATCTTCCGCTTCTGCTCCGGGTCCGAAACCCCTTGAAGGGCGTCGATAAATTCCCTGCGGGCGTCGACCACCACTAAGTCAAGGTCTGGGAACCCTGCCTTAACCTCCTCCACTTCTCCTTGACGCAACAATCCATGATCAATCAATACGGCCTGCACGCGCTCCCCGAGGGCTACTTCCGCCAACTTTGCGGCCACCGCCGAATCGACTCCCCCCGACAGCGCCACCAAGGCTCTGCCCTTGGGAACCGCCTGTTGAATCATCGCCACCGCCTCTTGTACAACGTCAGCCGGCTTCCAATCGGGTTCAATTTTGGCAATGGCAAACAAAAACGCCGCTAAAATGTGGGAGCCCAGCGGCGTGTGCGAGACTTCCGGATGAAATTGGACCGCCCATATCTTTCGCTCGCTATCCGCCATGGCCGCAATAGGCGTGGTGTCCGTCTCCGCCAGAATGGAAAAGCCAGGAGGCACGGCCTGCACCTGATCGCCATGGCTCATCCATACCGGCGTTTCATCGGGAAAATCATCAAAGAGTATGCTTTCCCCTGTTTTATATAAGGTTCGCCGACCATACTCGGGCTTTCGGGCCGGAGAAACTTGGCCCCCCAACATTCGGGCCATTACCTGCATGCCATAGCAAATGCCGAGAATCGGAATCCCCAGCGAAAAAATAGCCACATCTGGTAGAGGCACGCCTTCCCCAAAAACGCTGGCCGGACCCCCTGAAAGTACGATCGCCTGCGGCGATTTTTGTCGAAGAACGGCCGCCGGCGTATCAAACGGTAGGACCTCGCAAAAGACTTGTGCTTCGCGAATCCGCCGAGCAATGAGATGATTATATTGAGCCCCGAAGTCAAGGACGATCACCGCCATTATTCGAGCTCCTTCCGACCATGGATGCGCAAGCGGCAGACATCGGGCAGGTTGCGATAGCATTCATCGAAATCGAGGCCGTAGCCTACCACAAATTCATCGGGGATTTGAAAGCCTAGATAATCTAAGTGCACGTCCACTTGCCGTCGACTGGGCTTGTCCAATAGGGTACAGATCGCCACACTAGCGGCATCTCGCGCCACAAGTTGACTCTTGATGTAGTTGAGGGTCAGACCCGTATCGACGATATCCTCCACCACCACGAGATGGCGATCTTGAACCTCTTCATCGAGATCCTTTAAAATACGGACTACCCCCGACGATCGGGTAGAGGCGCCATACGAAGATATGGCCATAAAATCAATGGCCACGGGAACATCAATGGAACGAATTAAGTCTGCCAAAAAAACGAACGAACCTCGAAGAATCCCTACCAACAGTAGCGAACGTCCTTGGTAGTCCCGTGAGATTGCTGCCCCCAATGCCCTCACCCGCGCTTCGACGGCCGTTGCCGAAACTAATACTTCGAGGCTCTCTCCCGGCCGTGCTTGCACTTCACTCATCTCCCTCGTCATAAGCATGTTCGCGCATAATGCGGCGCAAGAGCGCTTGTCGATCTTTCATAGGAAACGCCCCACTCCGTCGGTCTTCTCCACGTGCGATGCGTTTGCCTTCAAAATAGCTATCGGCGTCGCGCTCAAGATCGTGTCCATCGTCGCGGCGCGCAATCACATCCAAGTCTTTCAAACGCTGGCGAACATGGCGCAACGATTCTCCTTGATCGAGTAAATCCTTAATCAATTTGAGCCGTTCAATATCCCGTTCCGTATAAGCGCGCTGATTTCCACCAGTTCGATGGGGCAAAACCAGTTGCAGCGTCTCATAATATCGAATCCGACGCTCGGTCAAACCCGTTGCCAGCTTCACATCCCCAATAGAATGAAACTCAGATTCGCGATGCGGCTTCATGGCCTCCTCCGTTCGTCCACGACATTCAAAGACTGAGCTTATCTTATCGGATCTTCGCGCACAACAAAATAGCCAAGAACGTCCTGAACTTCATGACGTTCTTGGCTAACCTTATTTCGGCTCGAAGGATGCGCAGGAAGTATCGCCGGGTTGGGCCACCCCATAGCCTGACTGCGTTCCTCCGCGGTGTTGCGCAGTCACCGTGATTTGCTTCAGACTGCAACGCTCTCCGTGCTCGTTAAATCGGCAAAATCCGACCGAACATTGAATACTTTGGTTGGACACCACGCCCCCCGATTGGCTATTCAGCCCGGGCCAAAGTACTGGGGTTGGTGATTTGGCGTTCTAGTCGACCCACCTCTTGGTGAGCCTGACCCAATTTAAACGACAACTGTTGGATTTCATCCGCTTGACGATCCATGCGTTCGTTGCGTCGAGCCAACTCTTGGCTCAAGAGTTCTACCATTTCCCGCATCATTTGATGCTGGGACTCCATCATTTTGACCAACGGGAACCAACTCTCGTTAACGTCCGGGCGCGAATCGCCATTAATCCATCGTTCACTGCGGTTCAAATCGACGCGGGCTCGCGAACGGCCTTTATTAGCCAAGACTTGTTCCAAGCGCTTTGCAAGTTGCCGGTACCCTTCCCTGTCCGACTGGGCTAGAGTCTCTGACGAAATCACATAGGGCCGTCCCGCCATTCCTGTCTTGCGCTCCGCAGGCAAACGGCCAGTGCGAATATCGTCACGAACGACCTGGGCCATTTCCGGCACCAACTCCATCAGTTCACTCAACGTGACTTCCACGGCAATACCTCCTTTAAATTTTCCAGATACCATTTCTCAGCATTCCCCATTCTCTATCAGACAAACCCAATCCGATCAAATTGTTTCCAAGAGCAAGGCCGAACCGTCGGTCGGATGCTGTTATTTTCAAGGATAGAATTCCGTGAGGCTTTGCCGCTCATTTTGACAAACGCGATCCCCTGCAGCCTTGCCCGAAAGGGTGGGCTGAGACGCACTAAGCACTCATTCGGCCAATCCGGTTCCAATAAAGATCTATCCCGGTCGAGGAAAGTCCTCAGCGCAGTCTGAGGAAAGTCCTCAGCGCAGTCTCTGGGTATGCCTTTGTTGGACAGTTAGGGGTCGTGGAAGGTCGCGCCCATCGCTCGGCAGACCATGACTGGAGATCTTCCGGTCCGGGCAAGGATCTCACACCTTCCGCGACGGTCAATTTTCAGGTTCAAAGCAATGTCAAGCCGTACGAATCAGCTTTTTGCAAAGTGCAATTGGAATGGTCAGCGAGTAGCCCCGGGGAATTGCACCCCGAAGCCCTCCCAGAACCGGACGCGAGCCTCTCGACTCATCCGGCTCCCCTACCTCGCCCTAAGTCGTCTCGTCTGCCAGTGGATAAACAGGTGGGGCTCACGTTGCGCTCGTTGCTTCAGCCAATGCTCGGCGCGTTGCCGATGGCGTCTCAGCTTCTTGTACTTGCGCTGCACCCAGCGGACCAACACCCGATTCAGATGTTGCCAGAAGGGATGCAACGCCGACGGATAGAACTGGCCGTAATACTGCA
>DAHXNH010000394.1 GCA_027365485.1 Clostridiales bacterium | reverse complement strand
TTCGACATCATTGCCATGTATCGAGTGCGGTCAGGAGTTTTCTTACCGCTATGTCGGAACATTTCACGAGCAATGGCTGCAACCGGTGGAACGCGTGTGTCGAGACTGTTTACCTGAATGGTATGGACGTTGGGCTCTCGCACATGGATGGGCGTGATGTTCGAGAGGAGGATGGATGGTCGCTGCGCTTGAACTGAACGGGTCCTCGAGGGGACTCGTCGTTATACCGCGCAGCATCTTGGCCATTCTGACGCCATCGGATGATCGCTAGCGGTTAAGGGTTTTAACGGTTTGATTTCAATGTATCTATAACTGTCTTATGCTATCCAATATGGATAGCATTGTCAGCATTGGAGACGCAGCCCAAGCCTTGGGGGTCTCTATCACCACCTTGCGGCGTTGGGAACGCGAAGGAAAACTCGTTCCAGCCTATCCTTCTGGCGGTCACCGTCGCTATGATGGGGCGAAGTTGTGTCCTGAACGTTTCCGGGCGGATGCCGACGTGACGCGAAAAACCGTGGCCTATGCCCGCGTATCGGGTCACGACCAGAAAGACGATCGGGAGCGCCAAAAGCAGGGACTGGCACTCTATTGTGCTCGCTAAGGTGGGCCTTTGAGGTCGTGGCCGACCTCGGGTCGGGGATGAACGACCACAAAAAGGGCTTGAAACGTCTCTTGAATGACATCCTGGCCGACCGGATTGGTCGGCTGGTCGTGACCCACAAGGATCGATGGTTACGGTTTGGGGCAGAGTTAGTCTTTGCCATCTGCGAGGCCAAGCAGGTGGAGGTGGTCATTCTCAACCAAGTGGAGGACCCTACGTTTGAAGAGGAATTGGCCCAAGACGTGCGGGAAATCATCACGGTCTTTTCGGCCCGACTCGACGGGAGTCGATCCCGAAAGCATCAAAAATTGCTGGAGGGCGTGAAGCACGTAGTGGAGGAGGCGTCATCATGATGCTGGCCCATAAGATTGCCCTTGATCCCAACGATGTACAGGAGACCTATTTCCGCAAGGCGGCGGGTGTGGCACGCTTTGCCTACAACTGGGCCTTGGACCAATGGCAACGACAGTACGAGGCCTGGGAAGCGGATCCGACCGGGACCAAGCCCTCCGATCCGGCATGGCGCAAGCACCTCAATGCCATCAAACGGGAGCAGTTCCCCTGGATGCTCGAGGTCACCAAGAACGCCCCTCAGATGGCGATTATCCATTTGGGCCAAGCGTTTCAGAACTTTTTTGTAGGAATCGCCGAGTATCCCACGTTCAATAAAAAAGGCCGCCACGATAGCTTCACGTTGACCAATGATCAATTCAGCATCAAAGGCCGCAAAGTGCAGATCCCGAAGTGAGGCTGGGTGCGCCTGCACGAACCGTTGCGGTTTATCGGAAAAGTGGTCGGATGCACGGTCTCTCGGATCTCGGACCGCTGGTTTTTGAGCGTCACCGTGGAGATTCCCGATCCGCCCAGTGTCCGTCGCGAAAACCAAGCGGTGGTCGGCGTGGACTTGGGCGTTTCGGCGCTGGCCACACTCTCAACCGGCGAAAAGATCGTGGGACCAAAAGCCTATGCGGCGGCCTTGACCCAGCTTGGTCGGTTATCGAAACCCTTCAGTCGCCAGATGGAAGCCGCTAAAGTGCGGGCCGGGCTAAAGCCCGGCGAGGCCATTCCGAAAGGCATGCCTATTCCCTGGTCGAAGAACATGCAGAAAACGCAGCGCCGTCTGGCCCGGCTGCATGCCCGGATTGCGAATATCCGGGCTAATGCCTTGCACCAGTGGACTACCGTGCTCGTAGAGCGGTTTGACGTGATGGCCATTGCGGATCTCAACGTGGCCGGAATGCTCAAAAATCATAAGGTCGCTCGGCAGATTGCGGATATGGGCTTTGGCGAATTCCGACGGCAGTTAGAATACCAGGCGGCACAGCGGGGAAAGACGGTCATCGTGGTGAACCGTTGGTATCCGAGCAGTAAGATCTGCTCCGATTCTGGATACAAAATGCCGCTTTCGGTGCGGGAGTGGACGTGCCCAGCATGTCACACCCACCACGACCGCGACATCAACGCGGCAATCAATCTAAAAAAAGTGGCCGAGACGAGCTGTAAGGCGGTGCAGCCTGTAACCTAGGAAATCCAGTCGGGGGAGTCCGACCGTGGCAACTTCCCATTCGGCCACTTAGCAAATCGCGCATCAGGAGGAGGTGACTCGCCTGATGAAAGCCGCGAGGATAATGTCTCGGTCGCCGCAAGGCGAGGTCAGACCCGGAGGCTAGCAAGACACCAGGCCGTAGCCTGAAGCGAACTCTGCCGCGTCGAAAGCTCGTCCCGTGAAATCTGACTAACGGGAATAACGAAGGAGTCGAGTCCCGCGCTGTAGGACGAAGACTGGTAGCATCCGGGAAGCGATGGGAATGTGCACCGGATGGTCCTTCCGGCGTATGGGAGGCGGCATGGTGTCAAGGATGTCTTAGCAAAGCAGGGAAGGTTGGGGCCCGCCCGGAGCACCCGCGAAGGGCAAGGCCGCTCGTATAAGCGTAACCCGCGAAATCGGGGGGTGGACCCAAGCCTGGCGGATCGGGTCGTAGTACTAATGACCCGGCGGACATGATAACCGCTGGCGAGGCAAGGACCCGTGGACGACTCATGGTACCCGCTGTCGTGGCAAGAGCTTCGGCTCGAGGACCGCGACCTTGTAGGGATACCCGTAGGTCGAAGCCAACTCAGGGAGATGAGGGCGGATAGGCGGGTGCCTTTAAGCCTCGGCTCGCCGAGGCAGACTTCGGGTGGAGTAGTCGTTTGAAGCCGTACTGAGGAAAACTCGCCGTACGGAATTTTAGAGAGCTGGCAGGAAATCGAGCAAGGTGGCGTACTGAGGCACCGTCTATCGAAAGAGGCGGAAACGGAGCGACAGTCCACCTAAACTACGGCGCCTGCCGGCTACTCGACAGTCCTGGGGCGCCGTGGCGTGATGAACCAGGTATGTGGCAATATATTTGATAAGTAATGATCAGAAATGGATAGGTCCATCAGAACGGTTGAACACAACGCACGCGCATTCCCTTCCTGGGCGAAGCCAGTAGGGGGTCAACTTCC
>DAHXNH010000377.1 GCA_027365485.1 Clostridiales bacterium | reverse complement strand
CGCTCAAAGCCTAAAGATGCAAGGCGTTGATGTGGTAGTCGGCTATCTCGAAGCCCATCAACGCGCTGAGACGGCTGCCCAATTAGGTCAATTGGAAGTCATTGAGCCTGCCATCACCGAATTTCAAAGCGGGCGGTTTGCCGGGGTGGACATTGATGCCATCCTTCGCCGACATCCTCAGGTGGCGGTGATCGACGAACTAGCGCATGCGAATGTGCCCGGCTCTCGTAATGCGAAGCGTTTCATGGATGTTGAAGCTCTGTTAGATGCAGGCATCGATGTGCTTACCTCGGTTAACGTGCAGCATTTGGCCAAGGTGCAACAAGAAGCGGAAAGGATTACGGGCCATCCGGTAGGTGAGATTGTCCCGCAGTCGATCATCGATCGCGGGGAACTCGAAATGGTCGATGTCACTCCAGAGGCACTCAGGCGCCGCTTGCGGGATGGCGAAGTCTATCCTGCGGATCAGGTGGAGACTGCGTTGCGCCATTTCTTTCGCCGAGAGAGGCTGTCTGGACTAAGAGAACTGGCGTTGCGCGAGGTGGCGCAAAATGTGGAACGTCGGCTTGAACAGTCCCACGAACGCGAGAAAATTCCGGGGGCGGTGGGAGCAAGAGAAAATGTACTGGTATGTCTCAACCTGGTCTTCCGAGCCGAGAGCTTAGTGGCCAAAGCCGCGCGTATGTCCGCGCGACGAAAGACGGATCTCATCCTTTTGGCCGTGACGAATCCGTCGGAGAAGACGTGGGGGGATAGTGCTTCGCCCCAGGCAACCAAGAAGTGGAAGATGTTCCAGGACCTGGCGGATCGCTATCATGGACAGTTCGTCCTCGAGGATCGCCGAGATCGGCCTCTCGGCAAAGTAATCCTAGAAACGGCGGCGCGTTACAATGTGACCCAGATTGTGGTGGGTCAGCCTAGGGCGGGAAAACCCTGGAATTTTTTGCGCCGAGACAAGCCGATTCGCTATCTTTTGCAGCATTTAGATAATGTAGACCTTAGGATTGTGGGTTGGAGAGAATAGGAGGGCGCGAAGATGGCCGCCGCATCGAATTCAGAACCGTCCCAAAACGGGCGTTTGACGATTTATTTGGGATCGGCGGCAGGGGTTGGAAAAACCTACAAGATGCTGCAAGATGCCCACGTAGTGCGGCAGCAAGGGTTGGATGTGGTCATCGGTTGGGTGGATACGCATGGCCGAAAAGAAACCTATGATCAGATCCAAGATCTCGAAATTATTCCACCAAAACGGGTCCCTTATCAAGGTCGAGAGTATGAAGAAATGGACAATCAGGCTATCTTGCAGCGAGCCCCGCAAATTGCTTTGGTCGACGAACTGGCCCACTCCAACGTGCCTGAATCGGGTGCGAACTCTAAGCGGTATGAAGATATCATCGACCTTTTAGATGCCGGCATCGACGTGGTGACGACGGTGAATATCCAGCATATAGAAAGCTTATATGATACCGTGGCACACATCACCGGAGTGTTTGTTCGCGAACGAGTGCCCGATTCTTTCGTGAGTCGCGCGCGGGAGTTGAAACTAATCGACGTCAGTCCCGAAACCTTGCAAGAAAGATTGCTGCAAGGAAAAATCTATGAACCTGACAAAATTGAATTGGCGCTGACGCATTTCTTTCAGTTGGGACGCTTGGCTGCCTTGCGTGAACTGGCATTGGTGGAAGTCGCCGACACAGTCACCGAAGAAGGCACAACAGGAAATGACAATCGTCAAGAGTCAGAGGTCCGGGAAAGAATTTTAGTCTGCGTCAGTGAAGGCCGCAAGGCCGAACGCTTAATTCGGCGGGGGTGGAGGATAGCCGACCGACGAGGTGCCGACCTTTTCGTCTTGATGGTGGTCACTGCGAAAGATTCCGACGAAGACCAGCGCGAAATTGCGCGAACGTGGCAATTTAGCGAGCAATTTCACGCCCAAGTGCTGGTGCGCACGGCAGAACCGCGGCGCATTGGCGAGATTATTGTGGGGGTTGCCAAGGAGTTGGCCGTTTCACAGATTGTCATCGGGGTGCCGGCAACACCGTCCACAGGATTATGGCACCGATACAGCCCCGTGGATTATGTCCTCAGTCATGCCGAATTTGTGGATTTACATGTGGTAGGCAATCAAAGTCCGCCTCAAAGTGTCGAATCGCTTCGATAACCCCCCGAGTGCGCTGGGGCCTGCTGAACGACCCGGTTTCCATGATCGAGTCCGATGGGCCCCTCTAATCCCCGCCGGTGTGATCCCCGAAATGGCCAAGCGGCCACCCCCTCAACGCGAAAACGACGCCTTTGCTGGCGCTTCTTCGCCCCAATCTCAAGATGAAGGGCTGAATTGCCCAGTCGCCGCAATCGTGGCGGCCGGTTAGGGGCCTTAGCTCTCGGCGGGATGCCGGAGATGGAACGGTTGCTAAGGCTAAGAATTTTCCTGAGCCCGGGGTGGCGGTCTGCGGGGTTATCTCCTGGGGAACCGTGGATCAAAAGCGACAACGCCTTCAACGGACCGTAGATGCTGAACGGTTCACGGTGAACTTGGGTCGGTTGGCACCGCAAACCACGGTCAGATGGTCCTGAAAAGTCAAACATTTTCGTGCTACGTTTATAACGTTCTGTTGAAGACAGCGGAGGTCGGAAAATAGGAGGGTTAGAACAGAGGACAGCCCGGCTCGACTCAGGGTCGAGGTGCCTTTCGGGAGCATCCTGCTCCACATTTCGTTGATTTACGGAAGACTGCGGCCGACCCAACCTTGCCCTATCCCATCGCGCAATCGAGCCCAGGGGGTCGATGCCAAGTGCGAATCTGGAATGCCTCGGATTCAGGTACTGGCGGCGACGTGGTCAGGGACTTCGTCAAGGCAAGATTTCCGATCGTCACCCCCGAAGAAATTTTCTGTAAGCATTGTAGAGAAGTTTGGTGTCCGGTCAAGTAGATCGCCTCGACGGTATGTCGCTAGGTGGCGTATTGGGTCGTTCAGCCGGACTGAAGTTGGGTGCACCAATGGTTCAAGAGCCGACGGGGGACTGTTCAGTGACCAGGGAAAGAAGGGACTGTGATGAACGCGAGGCACCCCGCGAGCCGATACCGAGTGGTCTTAGCATCCGACGGAAGCCCGGCTGCGTTTCTGGCCGGGCGGTGGATTCAACAGAATTTTTCACCGACCCAGACCGAAGTGGTGGTGGTCACCGTGGCTCCAGACTGGAGAAGATTAGGGTTGCTCGATATTTTCTTGCTGCCCATTGAAGCTATGGAGCGCGATGAGGATGACGAATGGCGGGCGGTTCGGGAAATCTTGGAGACCACCGTGGCTCGGTTTAAGCCAAGTTCCTATGCGCTTACGGCATACGGGGTCGTCCATTGTGATCGACTATCTGGGTTGTTGGCCGCGGTGGTTCGCTTTCATCCGGATCTTTTAATAGTGGGGAAGACGCGTCGTCATGGCGGATTGGAGCGGCCCATCAGTGGCAGCTTTACCGCCAGTCTGAGCCAGGTTTCGCCAGTTCCCGTGGTGATCGTGTCAGGGGCAGGCGATGAGGGGGTGCGACCTGTCACCTCTTGGTGGCGGGGGGGCGAGTCCGGCTAGGGCCTTGATTAACGTGCCTGCCAGTTAAGCGGGCCAAGGGGTCATCAGCATGCAAGGAGGCAGATTGCTATGATTTCAAAAACGGCGATTCCCACGGGATTGACCGCCGCGGAGGTGAATCAACGCCGTCAAGAGTTTGGGTACAACGAAGTGCTTGCATCCAAGCCAAATCCGTTGTGGGTGTTATTGTCGAAATTTTGGGCACCGGTTCCATGGATGTTGGAACTGACCATCGTGTTAACCTTGAGCTTGCACCATGATCTGGATGCGATCATTATTGCCGCATTGCTGGTGTTTAACGCACTCATTAGCTTTTTTCAGGAGGATCGCGCACAAAGTGCTCTCGTCCTGCTCCAAGCCAGGCTGAAAGTCGAAGCCAGGGTGATGCGCGAAGGACAATGGACCGTCGTCCCGGCTCGAGAGTTGCTGCCTGAAGACGTCGTCCATATCCGTATGGGCGACATCGTGCCAGCGGATCTTACCATCTTTGAGGGCTCGGTGTTGGTCGATGAGTCCTCTCTGACCGGTGAAGCCGTGTCTGCCCAAAAAGGGAGCGAGGATGCGCTGTTTTCAGGATCGGTGGTGCAACGAGGAGAAGCCAGCGGAACAGTCACCGCCATTGGTACCCATACCTTTTTTGGGAAAACCACCCAATTGGTGAACAGTGCTAAGACCCAGTCCCATTTGCAGTCGATGATTCTGACTATCGTTCGGGACCTCGGGGTTTTGGATGGGATTTTGGTGGTTGCGTTGGTGGCTTTTGCTCTGGCCGTTCACGTGAGCTGGGCGGCAGTGTTGCCCTTCGCCTTGATTGTGCTCGTGGCTTCGATTCCGGTGGCTCTACCGGCCACCTTTACCTTGGCGGAAGCGGTGGGCGCTGAAGAATTAGTGTATCACGGCGTATTAGTGACCAGACTGTCAGCGGTCGAAGAAGCGGCTAGTTTGGATGTCTTGTTGAGTGATAAGACGGGGACGATTACCCAAAACCGGTTATCGGTCAAACAGGTGATCCCGCTGGCTGACGTGGACGGCGACACGATCCTCAGTCGGGCGGCGTGGGCATCCGACGAGGCGACCCGCGATCCGATTGATTTAGCGATTATTCGCGCCGCACCATCCGGTCGCCCGGATCGGGTGATCGAGTTTGTACCCTTTGAGCCTGCGACCAAACGGACGGCGGCGACCGTGAGTTATCAGGGGCAAAGTCTAGAAATTATAAAAGGCGCGCCGCCTACGTTGGCGGCTTTGTGTCACGTGTCCGTGGAAACAGTGAATGCTAAAACCGAGACGCTGGCCCGGGCCGGCTGCCGAGTGATTGCGGTCGCTCAAGGCAGCCCGGGCGGGCCCTATACGCTGCTCGGCCTCATAGGCCTTGAAGATCCACCGCACCCCGATTCTCAAAAGCTGATTAGTGCGTTGGCGCACTTGGGCGTGCGTACGAAAATGGTCACCGGTGACACCGTGAATACCGCTCAAGCCGTGGCTCAGCAAGTCGGAATCGGAGAACGGGTGTATTCCGCCAGTCATCTCAAGGACGAATCTGGAGAACATTTGAACGAATACGACGTGTTTGCGGGAGTGTATCCAGAAGACAAATACGAACTGGTCAAACGCTTTCAAGCTAGCGGCCATATCATTGGCATGACCGGCGACGGCGTCAATGATGCCCCCGCCTTAAAGCAGGCGGAAGTTGGCATTGCCGTCTCGACCGCCACCGATGTGGCCAAGGCAGCGGCCAGCATTGTGCTGACCGAACCGGGATTGGTCAACATCGTCGACTGTGTGGAGACGAGTCGTCGGATCTACCAGCGCATGCGCACCTATACCATCAACAAAATTGTCAAGACCATTCAAGTGGCGATGTTTTTGACCGTGGCATTCTTCCTGACCCAGCACTTTGTGACTACGCCGCGACTGATTGTCTTTTTGCTCTTTGCCAATGACTTTGTGACGATGTCGATTGCGACGGACCACGTCACAGCGGATCGAGCGCCGTCGCATTGGAACGTGACACGACTCATCACCCTTTCAGCGGTTTTGGGAGGGGTCATGCTGGCCGAAGCGTTTGCCGTGTTGTACTGGGGACGAGACGTGTTGCACCTTGGATGGCCTCAAGAGACCACGATGATTTTCTTGATGCTGGTGTTTTCTGGGCAGGCGACCGTCTACGTGGTTCGAGAATTTCGACACTTTTGGGCCAGCCGACCGAGTCGGACATTGCTGTTGGCCACCGTGGGCGATATCCTTGTGGTCACCGCCCTGGTTCGTCTAGGCTGGCTGATGGTTCCGATTTCCTGGGCAGCGGTGATATCCACGGCGGCAGCGGCCATCATCTTTATGCTGATTCTCGATGGGGTTAAGTATGTGGCCGTGCGCCATGGTGCCATCGCTTAAAGGCGACATCACGGGTGTGGAGTTGTAAGACAGGGGCTCAGTCGTTGGGGCGAGCAGAAACTTTCGCGACCACGGACTGAGCCCCAAAGGCGGCGCGGTCGTTGGTGGAAGGCTCAAATATTTGTGGAAAAAATGGTTCCACCGACATCATGATGGTCGGATGCGAATCCTAAACAACCGCTAGCGCTTGAGGCGTGTGGCCGTCGAACTATCCCATCGATTCCCTCTTGAAAAGCAATATCCCCGATCATCGTGCTCACTGCGTTCTGACGTCGTCGACCGCTTCTCCGAAAGGCTTTGTCAGGTTAGGAACCGTTTCGGTCCGACCCGTTCTTTTGGGAGGGCTTCAGTACTGCCCTTTTGGATCAGTGTTTTCCAGCGTAACGGTTGGCCAACGGCCGAGAGTGGCCCCGCTCCGGTGCTAGATTGCCGGCGTGAGGATGGGGTACGAGGTTTAGCGTGATCCCGTGCCGCGATGTCCGATCCCGGCCGGGCGGCACCATCACACCATCAGCATGGACGAGGCAGGAAGTCTAGCGCGTTGACTCCGTTTCGCGGGGCTTTTTGCCATACGCGATCGCTCGGTGGGGATGAGGCGGGACCACTCGGAGGGGTAAACGGGCCGATCGATCCCTGAAATCAGGCCTCAATGGGCCTATGGCAGCGCAACGCGAATCCGTATGCTCAAAACTAAAGAGTGCAGTTACCGTTTCGGGTGGGTCTCAAAACAAGGAGGAACGACGATGAGTATTTATTTAGTGGTGGAACCTGTCCGCACCCCGTTGCATGGGGTGATTCCGATGGCTCCAGAGGCTACTCCGGTCAAAAATGCGCTGATCTTAGGAGCCTTTGCCGAGGGAGATACTGTCATTCGAACCCAGGGGATTGTGCACTCCCCCGCTGTGGACGATACGGTGCAAGCGTTAGAGCAACTCGGGGTGTCTGTAAGTTTGAGCCCCCGGGGCTATGTGGTCCACGGGCAGGGGAAATTCGTCGCGCCGTCTGCCGAGCGAGTCGATCTGGGTCGATCCGAGTGGACTCCGCCTCTTTTGCTGGGGATAGGCGCGAGACTGGTGCCAGATCCGGAGATGGTGATCTTTGAACCCATCGCTGGCATCTCGCGCGATGCCAGCGATGGCGCGCACTACTTGCTGGACCAACTCGGCCGGGCACACGCCTTTGAGGCAAAGGGCCAGGCGTATCAGGTGACCCCGGGAAGCCAGCTGGGCGGTGGCAGCTTTCGAGTGCCGCCGACCTTAGAGTCGTGGATTGCTCCCTTGTTGATGGTCGCTCCTTTAGCCCGGGAACCGGTTACGATTGAGGCCGACCCGACGATCCCCCATCCCTCGGTTTGGGGCGTCGGCCAGTTGTTGCGAGCGTTTGGCATTTTCTTGGATGAAAACGATGCTGGCGGATGGTGGAGAATTTCAGCCCCGCAACGCTTCCATCCTGCGGACGTGGGCATCGGCCCCGATAGTGCGCAAACGGCCTTTTTACTGGTTTTGGCCGCGATGCATGCGGGGTCGCTCAAGTTGACACAACTGGGAGAGCTGTCGGTCCATCCCGTCATTCGACCGATGCTGGACATCTTGCGAGCGATGGGGGCTCCGTTTAAAGAACAAGACGGAGAGATTACCTTGACTCAGTCCGCTTCCAATCTGACGGCAGGTCGATTCGATCTTTCTCCGATTTCTCGGCTGCTCCCCGTGTTGGCAGTAGCGGCTACCATGGCCCGAGGCACCACGCGACTGGAAGGGATTGACGCCAAGGTGTTGGCGGAGCCCGGCGTTCGCGCCATCAGGGAGACTCTAACCTTGATGGGTGCAGAAATTGAGGTCAGCGAGAGCGCATGGACCATTCATGGCGGAGGACGATTGCAAGGAGGGTTGGGGGCCAGTCCCCAGGACCCCATCGAATTTCTGGCTTTAGTGCTCGCCGGTACCGTGACCGACCAACCTTTGTCGATTACACCGCCATGGGGGTACTTGGGCCAAAATCCCCACTTC
>DAHXNH010000122.1 GCA_027365485.1 Clostridiales bacterium | reverse complement strand
TTGGTCTCGCGACGGATCCGTCGCCCTGGCGAGCACCACGACATTGCAGCGCAACGATGAACTCGACGAGTGGTGTCGTAGCCGCAGCCTTAGCTTCAATTGGGTGGCATAGTCGATCTCAACGCTATAGGAAGTCTACCGCGGCTAGTCAAATAGAGCAATCAGGCCAAATCCAATTGTACAGCTCGTTAATTTTTTGCTTCCTTTCAGAAGAGCCACACCCATCTAATATGGGTATACGTGCTAGTCTTTCTCATTTTTATAGTCGTTCTAAGCTCTGTCGATGATCGCTAGCTTCCGCTAGGGTTCAAAGGCAAAGTCAGGAGTCGAATCCAATAATTCCATGCTCGGTGAAAATTGAGGTCAGCCTCGACCCCGCTGCCGATCAGGGAGGCGAATGAAGAGCGGACGGGGCCGAAGAAACATCGACCCCGTCCGCTCTTAGAGTTCCACTTTAGGCAAGTGACTAAGGCTCTCTTCTGTCCATTCCGAACTAAACGGAACATCAACGACGCGGCCATTCAGGTAGTCGTCGTAAGCAGACAGGTCAAAGTGGCCATGACCTGACAGATTAAATAAAATGACCTTTCGCGTGCCCGCCTCGCGAGCTTCGATGGCTTCGTCAATCGCCGCTTGAATTGCATGAGCGCTTTCTGGAGCCGGCAAAATTCCTTCGCAGCGGGCAAAGCGGACTGCGGCCTCAAAAATTTGAGTTTGCCGGTAGGCACGGGCATCGATCACCTTGTCATGATAGAGTTGGGATACTAGAGGAGAATCGCCGTGATATCTGAGACCTCCGGCGTGAATGCTGGCTGGCACAAAATCATGCCCCAAAGTATACATTTGCATAATCGGAGTCATGCCGACGGTGTCTCCGAAGTCGTAGGCGAACTGGCCGTGAGTCAGCGTCGGACAAGCCTCCGGTTCCACTGCGACAATTTTGGTGTGAGCACCCGTGGTCAATACGTCTTGGACGAAAGGGAAAGCGATGCCACCAAAGTTGCTGCCACCCCCGCAACTTGCCATCACCACGTCCGGATAGCGATCTACCGCCGCCAACTGTGTCTTGGCTTCCAGCCCGATGATGGTTTGATGCAACAGCACGTGATTTAAAACACTGCCCAGCGCATAATTGGTGTCCTGAGATTCCAGAGCCACTTCGACCGCCTCGCTGATAGCAATGCCTAAACTGCCGAGCGAATTCGGGTCTTTCGCAAGAATTTGTCTGCCCGCCTTGGTTCGGTCCGTCGGACTGGAGTATACACTGCCGCCATAGCTCTCCATTAAAAGGCGTCGATACGGCTTTTGCTCATAACTGACCTTGACCATGTAGACCGTACAGGTCATCCCGAAGAACGCCGTCGCAATGGAAAGAGCGGTTCCCCATTGACCCGCACCCGTTTCCGTCACCAAATTCTTGATCCCGGCTTGTTGATTATAGTAGGCTTGGGCGATCGCGGTATTCAATTTGTGACTACCCGCTGGGCTGACCCCTTCGTACTTGTACCAGATCTCTGCCGGAGTATTCAGTTCCTGTTCCAATCGGCGCGCCCGAAATAGTGGCGATGGCCGCCACCGTCGATAGATCTGACGAATCGGCTCGGGGATCTCGATCCATCGCTCGTGCGTCATCTCTTGCTGCAGCAATGCCACTGGGAAAATCCGGGCTAATTCCTCGGGCTGAGCTGGCTGGCCGGAGGCTGGGCTCAACGGCGGCGGCGGCAACGTTTTCATATCCGCCTGGATATTGTACCAATGCGTCGGATACTCGTTTTCCTCTAAAACGACTTTTACCCCATCAAAATAAGCCACACCTATCGCTCCTTATCGCTGTTAGAATCTAGAGACTGCTTCATCACTCCATCCAAAAGCCCAGCCAGGATGGGGAGGCCATCCCATCTCCTTCAATCCCTCCCCCTCGCGGCCAAGGCGCCGTTCATTGGCCAACTGCCACCATTTGGTTCGAAAGACTGTGATCCGGGTCCACCTGAACCATTGGGTTCGTCTTGTAGGAAATTGATTCGTCCCCTCGTTGCTACTTTGGACCACTGGCCATCGCCGAGGATAAGACCGGGCGAGGACAACGCCACGCGTCTGAAAACGGTCGTCACGCTGCGCTTTGAGGCGGAACGAATAGAGCCACAAATGGGCTGCCCAAGCCACCGGGCCTAATGACGGCCATACCCGCCAAGGCCCTGAAAAACACGATCATCGTCGAGCCCCGTCGCCTTCGGCAGGCGAACCCGACGGTTCCCCTAATCGTCCTTAGCTCCCGCGAACTCGACCCAAAACGTCTTGATTTCGTAGGGACTGAAGTCGATCTCCATGGGTCCGGTCGACGGTTCGAAGCCAGCCCTTTCTTCCATCAGGTTGCACTCTTGCCAACGAACAATGCCCAGATCACTCTGAAAGCTCACCCGACGCCGCCCTCCGAAATATTCGTGAACCCTTACCACGGCGGCACTCCCGTCCTCAGCCCACTTGATCGCATCGACCTGAATGCCGCGGTCGTCCGATTCTAGCAAGCGAAACGGCGTTCTTTCGGCTTCGCCAGCCACTGCCCGCAGCGGACTGTTCAAATCCCAGGCCAGAGCGGCGACATCTCCGCTAGCAAAATCTCCGGGGTGGGGGATGAGGGCATACGTAAAGCGATGATCGCCTTGGTCAGCTTCGTAGTCTGGCGAAATCGCCGACTTAATCAGTGAAAGCCGCAGGACCTGGTCGCGGATGTCATAGCCATACTTGCTGTCGTTGGCTAAGCTGACCCCATATCCGCTTTCCGACAGGTCCGCCCATTGGTGCCCAACCACTTCAAATTTGGCCAAATCCCAACTGGTATTCCAGTGCGTCGGCCGCTCTAAATTCCCGAATTGAATATCGTAGGTTGCCCGATGAGTCCGGATGTCCACTGGAAATGCCACCTTGAGCAACTCTTGCCGTTGATGCCAATCAACCCGGGTCGTCATATCGATGCGCCGGCTCTGGGCATACACAGTCAGGTCTTGTTCAATCCGAGACTGGTCATAGCGCCAAATGAATCGCAGCACGGCCGCCACCGGGCCCACGCTGATGGTCTCGATGCGCTCGAGCTGGTCTATCGTCCGCATCTTTTCTTGATAGAAGATATCGATATCCCAGGCATCAAAGTTCAGCGGCTTATCTTCGAAGACTTGGAGATCATTGCCAAGCTTCCCCGGAACCAGCACTTCCCGCTGATGATCTTTGTCGTAAAGCCGCGTCCACTGACCCGACGCATTCCACGCGAGCACATAGTGCGGCGTCTCGATGCCATCGGCGCTTAGGGTAAATGGCAGCGCATATTCTCCAAGAGACTCACCCGAGTTGGCGGCAATGGTCGTCCATCCCATCCCCGGCACCTCCGGGCTCAAAAGCCAATAGGCGTCCTCGACCCGCTGACTCGGAATCGCCCGTCCTACCCGATCACGAAACTGCAAATTGGGCCCGGCATCCACGACCTTCACCACCCCTGTCCGAGCGCGACTCGTGGAATTGAACAGCGTATAAGTGCTGTCTTTTGGAGAATTGGCTATCAACTTCGCGGTGTGCTCGGAGAGCACCGCGGTCGCTAGGGCTTGAGCTTCGTCGTACTCCCGGTGACTGTCTTGATACACTTCGTGAATCGAAGAGCCGGGCACGATATCGTGAAATTGGTTGCGCAAGATGATTTTCCAACCTTGGTTGAGGGCACTCTGCGAAGGAGCCGGATCCGATCGGGTCAACAGCGACGCGGCCACATTCAGCCATTCACTCTCGCGATAGAAGAGTTCCAATTGGCGGTTGGTACGCTTTTGGTAGGCTTGACTGGTATATGTGCCGCGGTGGTATTCCAAATAGAGTTCCCCGTCCCAGGTATGCACGTAGCCTTCACTCTCAGCCACGGTGCGCTGGAGCCGAGCAAAGTACTCGTCCACCCGGCCAGTCTCCACCCTCGGCAACCCAGGCATATCCTCGAGCCGTCGACGCATCTCCAACATCTCGCGATTAACTCCCCCACCACCGTCGCCATAGCCGTAGGCAATCAACAACTCGGTGTTGATTGCCTTATCTTGATAGCGCGCCCAGGTTCCCAAGACGGTGCCCGGAGTGATTTGCCCGTTGTAAGTTGCAAACCAGCGCCCAGAATCATTCCAATCCCTGGGTTCGGGGGTGGTTAAAAAGTGGGCCAAAATCTCGCTGCCGTCCATGCCCTTCCAGAGAAAGGTGTCGTGAGGCATGCGATTAAACTGATTCCAGCTAATCTTGGTGGTGCAAAAGGTGTCGATCCCCGACTTCTTGAGAATCTGGGGCAAAGCCCAACTGTAGCCAAACACGTCGGGTAGCCACAAGACATGACAGGTCTGCCCAAATTGTTCGCGAAAAAACCGGGTCCCGAACAAAATTTGACGAACCAAGGATTCTCCCGAAGGAATGTTGCAATCGGCCTCCAACCACATCGCGCCGTCGGCTTCCCATCGCCCCTCGGCCACTCGCTGCCGAATCTGTTCATACAGTTCTGGATAATCGTCACGCAAATAATCGTAGAGTTGGGGTTGGGATTGCAGAAAGATGTAGTCGGGAAAACGTTCCATCAGGCGCAGTACCGTAGAGAAGGAACGCGCCGCCTTTTCTCGGGTATGTTTCAAGCGCCATAGCCAGGCCACATCGATATGCGTATGGCCCACCGCCTGCATGGTAATTGGGGTCGCCCACGGAATCTCAGCCAAATCGGCCAAGAGGACGTTGCGGGCTTGGGAGAGACTTTGATAAAAAACCTCATCACCCGGATGTTGCCAATCGATGAGTCGAAACGCTCGATCCAGCGCCGCGAGCAGCGCGGGCCGAACGGCATGGTTGGCATCCAACGCCTCCGCCGTTGCCAACATAGCCCGGGCTGTATAGTATACATCGTCCACCACCTCGTCCAACCAAGCAATCTCCGCCTGGCGAAAACGATAGCGCTGAGGTCGAGGACGACCCCCGCCTTCGAGGCCCGACCAAAGCCGAAACGTCAGCGACACCTCGCGGCCGGGAGCCGTGGGCGGCAAAAAGACTTCGTCATGATGGCCATCGACTCCTTGATAGGGCACGTCGTCCACGTAGAGCAACGACTCGAACTGTGAGTTCATGCCAGAGACAGCGCCAAATTGAAATCGCCCCACCACCGTTCGGTCCATCCATTGCTGAGGGACAGTCACCGACTGCGAAAGCCACGCATAAGCGTCTCGTCCCCCCCATTCATCGCCTAAGTGGACCACTCGACCGGCTAAGCGCCGATCAGGTCGAGCACCCACCGCACCGGCTTCATCGTCTGCAAAGTTCCAACTATCAATGGTCATCACATCGCGATACCGATACGGTTCCAACTCCCGTAATCGCGCTCCAATTTTTCTTTCTACCAACATGGCAAACCCTCGCTTCCTCAGAGGAAAATGAAACTACTTTCCTCCCCCGTCATTGCTTTTCATTGTAGCGCACTATCACGAGAATTTTGGCGATTTTATTTGATATTCATCGGTAGGCCGCTTTACGACCTCAGGGAATCAGGGTATGGTCAAACGGTAAGAATGGCTCAGAGTCCGATCAGCATTTACTGCCACTCGCTTTCAAGAAAAGGCACCGGATCCAATGCTGGCTTTGGGATGGGGCCACAAACGCGGCAGCAGTGGATGTGGAGCCGACCTTAAGCTCAACGAAGACCGTGGAACCTAGCCGCCAAGGCTTGGTCCAGAAGGGAAGATTTGATGATGCCACCAAACACGTTAAACAACAAGCCGCTAGCCCATAAATGGGCCGTCGTCACTGGATCCTCACGGGGAATCGGCGAAGCCGCCGCGCTTCGTCTGGCCCAAGACGGAGCCAACCTGGTTGTGCATTACCATAGTGGCCGCCAGCTTGCCGAAGCATTAGCACACCGAATTGAGACCATGGGCGTCGAAGTCGAGGTGGTGTCTGCGGATTTTCGTGACCACTCGGCGATTCTCGCCGCCTTAACCGCGGTCGGTGCCAGACATCCGATTGACATTTTGGTCAACAATGCCGGCAGCTTAATTGAACGAGTCGCCTTCGAGTCCATGTCCGATGAGCAGTGGCACGACAGCCTAGAGCTTAATCTCTCAAGCGTGTTCTATGCCACTCGAGCCCTCTCGCCCTTCCTCAGAAAAGGCTCGGCGATAGTCAATGTCTCCTCGATTGCCGCGGATAACGGCGGCGGTCCTGGTGCCTTCGCCTACGCGGCCGCCAAGAGTGGATTAGAAGGATTGACCCGAGGACTAGCCAAGGCTCTGGCACCTCGACGGATCCGGGTCAATGCGGTCTCTCCGGGGACGATTGCCACCCATTTTCACGAGGTCTTCTCCACTCCCGAACGTCTCGAGGCTGTCCGCCAGTCCATCTTGCTTGGTCGACTAGGAACGGCGGAAGAGGTGGCCGAGTTAATTCGGTTCCTAGTGTCAGATGAAGCATCCTACATCACCGGTGAGGTCTATGCCATCAATGGCGGCCAGCCGTTGGGATGATAAGTTCGCACTCGAGACAAGGCAAGGGAGGAATTCGCCGTGGCGGCTGAATACCGGGGGGCATTAGTAAAACTTACGGGTCTTCGGTTTGAGGATCAATGAGCCTTTTTAGAACTGTACGACCAAGAAACCCACCTCTTGGATTCTGGGTGGATCCCCTATCCGCTCATGCCGAACGATCCAGAGGCTTGGTGGCGAGAGTCCAGTTCAAACCGACCCGATTACACATTTGCGATCCGCCGATTAGATACGGATGGATTTTGTGGCATTTGCAACGTCCATGTCGATTGGCGGATTGGCACCTCGACCATCGGTATTGTCTTAGGGACAGCTCATCAAAACCAAGGATTAGGCAAAGACGGATTAAGAACCTTGATTCGATTCATTTTTGCCCATATTGGCAGTCGGAAAGTGAAACTCCGTGTCTTTGCCTTTAACAGTCGAGCTATTCATGTCTGTCAAGGGCTCGGATTTCAACTAGAAGCTCGCTACCGCCAAGAGATTTTTCGCTGGGGCCAGTGGCATGATGTTCTTGACATGGGACTCTTCGCCCAAGAGTTCATCGATCCTCAAGGATCCATAGACGATGGTATAATGACCTCAACTGGCACGTTGACTGATCCGATAGTGACTACTTGAGCGTTCACGGATTTGGGTGGTTTCGCCGCCACGCATCAGCCGTTCGTTTTGGCTTTAGTGGGCATCTGAGGAGTCTTGGTTGTCAATATGGTTTGGTCACTTGCACACGAGATTTTCAAGGGAGCTACGAGATTTGGATAATGGCACAGAGGTTGAGTACCGCGCATTAGGCACCACTGGATTTAAGATTAGTTCCTTGAGTTTTGGGACCTGGGCGATTGGCGGCTCTTGGGGGGTTCATGTGGACGAACGCATGGCTCTCGATGCGTTGAATTTTGCCGTCGATCAAGGCGTGAACTTTTTTGATACCGCCGACGTGTACGGCGGAGGTCGAGCAGAAACACTGCTGGGTCAGTCGTTCGCTCATCGCCCCGACATTATTATTGCTACCAAGTTTTGTCGTGGGGGCGACATCCACAATAAGGACACCTATCTCTATGACAGCGTCCGCCACTTTGCCGAGAAGAGCCTTCTCAGGTTACAACGCGACGCCATTGATCTGTACCAAATCCATTGTCCGCCCACCTGGGTGATTGAGCAGGGCGATGTATTTGACGTATTGGATCGACTGCAACGTGAAGGCTTGGTTCGCTCGTACGGAGTCAGCGTAGAAACCGTGGAAGAAGGTCACTTGGCCATGCGCCATCCGGGCGTCAGTGCCTTACAAGTGATCTTCAATCTATTTCGGCAAAAGCCGTTGGAGACGTTACTTCCCGAGGCGAAGAAAAATGCCGTCGGCATCTTGGCCCGAGTTCCTCTGGCTAGTGGGCTATTGACCGGGAAATTCCAGTTAAACGACACGTTCCCCAGCGACGACCACCGAAACTTCAATCGCGACGGCGAGTCCTTCAACGTGGGTGAAACCTTTTCTGGGCTGCCTTTTGCCAAAGGCGTAGAACTTTCGGACCAACTGCGATGGATCCAAAATGGGCGGGGATCGATGGCAGCTGCCGCGTTGCGTTGGATACTCGATCAGCCTGGAGTCACCACCGCTATTCCCGGCTTTAAGAATAGTCAGCAGGTCGCATCAAACTTAGTCGCCTTAAAGGCCAATCCCTTCAGTCCAGAGGAATTAGAGCGGCTGAACAACTTTTATCATAGCGCGGTAGCCGAACATATTAGGGGTCCGTATTAAGGCCAATTGTCAGACGATTAGGTATTCAGCATCCCATGGCGCTTTTAAGTTTGAGGATGTATAACGTTAGCTTGCCGCAAAAACTACTCTTTCTTGGGTCAATCGGTTTGACCTCAACACGGTGTTCGCCGTCATCCACATCCATTTGCTCGATGTACAAAGGAACCAAGCGTTTACCGACGGGTTCCCTTCGTACAGTTGCCTTCGTACAGTTGCCTTCAATTTCCGATGGAACTCGTGGCCACTGCGATCGATTCACGGAATTGGTCCGAACCCCGTTGCGATAAGTCTCTTGGACTACTCTGCTTCCGTCGACGTCCGGTTTGATCGGCAGGCTTGGCGGCTTGGGCGCGATTATGCCGCCAAGCCTGCCCGTTGTCGGGGATGCTGGCTAACCGCACCAGGTGGTCGTTCACACCCCGACTTTCACGAGGTAGACCCGACAAAAGATGCGTTAAAGCCGAGGCCCTCGGCCGGTTAATCTTGACTGGCACCCCGCCTTAGTCGTTTTTGGGCCCCCTAATCCGTCTCCGCCACCCTCATTAATACAGATTCAGTGTCTCCTTTAATCGGTGCAGATCGTAGCCGACAGAGACCACGCCGTTGATCAAGATGACAGGAATTCCCCTTTGATTTCCGCGGATATGGCGCATCTTTGCGATGGTCTCCTCGTTATCCAACGTGTGATCACGGTAGCCAAATCCGTACGCGGTAAGCAAAGCTTTCGTTCCGTTACACACACTGCAAGGCGGGACCGTATACAAATCGATGACAGGCAGCCATAAACGCGCGCCGAGTCCAATGTGAAGTGGATTGTTGGGCAAAGGAATATCGATCTGATAGCACACGAAATACGCCTCAGCGCTAACCCCGCCCAGCCATTCGGTGCGCAAGCGCTCGGTATCGCCTATAGGACTGTCAATATCAAACACCGCGATGTCGTCATATTCTTGATGGTCATAAATGCTCACCAGGTCGGTAGTTAAAGGCACCATGGCTTTGGGCATGCGTACTCGATATGAAAAGGTCATGGCCTGCTCTTCTGCCAGTCCCCTTAACGTCTCAGCCATCGCGTCGTCCTTGGCTACCACCACCAACCCTCGATCCTCGGGCATCAACTGATGGATTACTCCCGGGGCTAGGCTGGTTTCCATTTCGGCCAACCAACGGTTGGATTGCAACAGCCCGTTCACTAACGTATCGGTACCCGAAAACGTGTCGGGATGCACGGCTTGTCCTCGCGGCTTGTCCGCAACGACTAAACTGGGCCCCTCATACCACAAATCAAGGTCCATCGAACTAATGGGAAGTTTTGCCATTTTATCCACGCTGTCTCCTTCTTTCTTCATCTTGTTAAGCCCCACTGGCAATGGGAGTACACCCTGCTGTCAAGCCTTGACCCCGCGGTCGATCGGATCTTGCCAACCGCTATCTAAAATCGGCCTGGCTGTCTTTGCCGCCGTGGTTAGAGTTTTGACACGAGAGTTCTCGCCGCAATTTGCACAGGATCCCAGACATCAGAAAACGGCGGTGCGTAGGCAAGGTCCAAATCGACTACCTGAGTGACCGTCATGCGCGCGCTTAGCGCCGTCGCGATCGTATCGATCCGCTTCCCACTGCCGCTACCGCCGACAATTTGCCCTCCCAGGACCCGACCGCTGCCCACTTCGGCCACTAACTTCACGGTAATGGGCGAAACGTCTGAAAAATATCCGAGTTTCGTTTCCGCCTGGATCCGGGTTTCTTTGGCGTCAATTCCGGCCTCTTTGGCCTCCGTGAGCGTAATTCCAGTCCGTGCCACCTCGGTGGCGCCCACTCGAGTGATGGCAGTGCCCAGCACTCCGGGGAAGGGAGTCGCAGATCCACTGAGATTCAAGCCAGCGATGCGGCCTTGTTTATTGGCGACGGTCGCCAGGGCAATATAGGTGGGTTGACCGGTGACTAAATGATGACTTTCGGTCACATCGCCCACCGCCCAGACATGCGCCACCTCGGTTCTGAGGTAGGGATCGACCTTGATCGCTTGTTTGATGCCTAAAGGAATGCCCGCTCGCTGAGCTAGGGCGCTTTGTGGGCGCACGCCCAACCCTAAGATCACCAGATCCGCTGCCACGTGGCGCCTTCGAGTTTGTACTCCACGCACCCACCCATCGGCGACGTCAAAGCCCATCACCTCTTCTTCAAGAAACACGTCCACTCCCAAGCCCACCAGCGCTTCAACAATAAGCTCACCCATATCGGGGTCCATGGTGGGCAT
Organism: Clostridiales bacterium; assembly: GCA_027365485.1. Classification (GTDB taxonomy): domain Bacteria; phylum Bacillota; class Sulfobacillia; order Sulfobacillales; family Sulfobacillaceae; genus JAMCVM01. Next base: position 12,152 of record DAHXNH010000122.1, on the reverse strand, counting down.
CACTGCTGCCTCTTGCTCGAGCAACATCGTCTTGATTCCCCAATGGCGAAGATTTTCCGCCATCTCCAAACCAATGTAGCCGCCTCCCACCACCACCGCCGTCAGCGGGTGCCGATGCTCAATATCGCGACGAATGCTCACGCCATCTTCGAGGCTCTTCACGGAATAAATGCCGCGCGCGGAGACCCCGGGCCACGAAGGAACGATAGGCACCGCCCCGGTGGCAAGAACCAACTCATCGTAACTTTCCCAGACTGTAGAGCCATCGCCCCGCACTTGGACGCGTTGATTGTGGAGGTCTAGGTCCACTACCTCGTGCTCCGTATGCACGCTAATTCCTAATTGACGCTGAAATTCTTCGGGAGTCCGTGCGATCAATTGATCGGTTTGATTTACCACCTTCCCCACGTAGTAGGGAATACTGCAAGCCGAATAGGACACTACTGGACCTTTCTCGTAAGCCGTAACCACGAGCGAAGGATCACGCCGTTTAGCCTGCGCGGCAGCGCTCATTCCGGCACCATCGCCTCCGACGATTACGATGCGCTTGGACATAAAGGTCCTCCTCTGACAAATAGATTTTGCATCCGGTCGGTCACAAATAACGATCACGAATAGCCAGTCCTACCCACCCGATGACCTGAGCCACCCCAAAGTGACCGCCGACATCTTAAATGGTTGGCCACCGCCTAGCGGCGAAGCTCCCCGACTCGATGGCTGAATGCTCCCGCGCTGCCGCGGTCGTATGACCTCGTGCGCTCTAATAAAACATGACTCAGTAAGACGAACTTCCTGACGACGCCTACAGCCGAATCGGCGAAGACTATGGGCGTGAGGCCCGTCTCCTGAACACCAAAACTTTCATTTCTGTGCCGTGGTATGTCCATGGCACAGGCCCAATACTATAGAATATATAGCATTGTCATGCATTCGTCAAGACGCCGGCCACTGAACCCTGGCCATCGGCAATATCTCTGCTCGATCATGGAATCGTAAAGTGGTCCCCCACCCCACAGCAATCGATAGAAACTCGGGGATTTTGAACCGGCTCAAGGCTTTTCCGGAAGATGAGTTTAGCGAGGCGGGCATCCACGCGTTTCATCATTCCCATGGGCGTTCTCGGAGACCAGGGCGTCTCACCCATCATCCATTGTGCGCAGGTTCTAAAGCCCAGCCCCTGGCTCCGTGAATGATGGCCCTCTTGGACGTCTTGCTTGTTTTTTCACGAAGGTAGGGCTCCCCCGAATGGACTCATCCTTGTCCTGCCGCATCCGTGACTTCCTCGCCTAATACACCACCAGATGATTGTCGAATAACCAACTCTGGGGCGACCCGAACCGTCTCAAACGGTCGATGAGGATGGTCCAATCGGTCTTCCAACACCTGAACTGCGCGGGCAGCATAGTATTTTGGTTCTACATGCATGGTCGTAATTTTTGGCACCGATGCTTGCGCCAACTGCAGATCATCAAATCCTACAATGGCCACATCTTCAGGGACCGAATACCCATGTTCGCAAATCACCTGCAACAGGTTGAAAGCCAAAATGTCATTGGCACAAAACCACGCCGAAGGTAGGCTTTCTAAGGATTCCCAATACGCCTGCACCTCACTCGCTCGTTCGTCAGCCGCTTTCCACACCCATCGGTCGTCCGTCACCAATCCTGCGGTCCGTACGGCTTGGTGATATCCTTCCCAGCGTTCGACGTAACTCGGAGAGTGGGCAAGATCACCAAGAAACCCGATGCTGGGATAGCCTCGGGAAATCAAGTGACTAACCGCTTCGTACGCGCCGAGTTGATTTTCGGTTACCACCTTGTCGCACGCCACTTGAGGTGTGTAATGGTCAATCCAGACCACAGGGGCTCTTCTTTGCAATGCTCGAATAAACGGCGGTGAAAACTCTGACAGTGCCAAAATGCCTTCAAACGCCCCGTCCGGCCACGACGGAAGTCGAAGATTCAACTCATCCTCATCGTTGACTCCAAACAGGGTAAGGCTGCCATGACGCCTAGCCAATTGCTTTTGTAAGTTCTGAATCAAAGGACCAAAAAACAACGTCGCGGGTGCCTGTAGTAAAGACTCATGAAACACCATAGCCACCGCCCTTAACCGAGGTTCGGGCTGCCGGCGTTGGTAGCCTAGTTGCTCGGCCATCCGTTTGACCGCCTCCCGGGTTCGCTCACTCACCCCGGGACTCCCTTTCAGTGCGATAGACACCGCGTTCTTCGATATCCCCAAGGCTTCCGCGATATCCGCCATGCTGGTCTTGTCTCGCGTCACTATCACCCCCTAGGTTCATGCGCCTCTATCTAAGTTCATGCGCCTCTATCATACCCGATCATCGCCTATGAATTGCCACATGGTTCGGCCATTAATCCTGACCTCTCATCACAAAATCCATTTGGGTAAAATCACTGCCACTCGCTCTAGTCCGCATGCCATGGCACGCTTTACGATAGCCTGCCCGCTTCTTAGGTTAAGCCGCTTCACCGAAAAAAGCCGCAACCACCCCCCGCTGGGGGTTGCGGCGAGACGGACTTTTGTGATGCCGCGGCAGTTGGAAGTTGGCACCTAGATGGCACAGCCGTTCACTCCCTGACCGAGCCGGCGACAATACCAGCAAAAATATATCGCTGCAAGATGAGATAAATCACCACGACCGGAATAGCGATAATTAAGGAGGCCGCCATAATTAAATTCCACTGGTCAGAATACGGTCCCTGGAATCTCAATAACGCCGTCGAAGCGACGCCCAAATTGGACGATGGCATATACAGATAGGGGGAGTACAAGTCGTTATAGATGGCTATGGTTTGCAAAATGGCCACGGTAGCCGTCGCCGGTGCCAATAGGGGAAAAATAATCGAGCGATAGATGCGGAAATACGACGCCCCGTCAAGCATCGCGCTCTCATCTAAGGACATCGGAATCCGGCGAATAAACTGCATATAAATGTAGATTTGAACCACGTTGGTCCCCAGGTATAGCAAAATCATTGCGAAGCGGGTGTCGAACAAGCCCAAATCCTTAATCACCCCAAAAATGGCCACCTGCACGGTCATAGTCGGAATAAAGATGACTAAGAGATAGGCCCCCATAATGTACTTTTTGAGGGCAAAGTCAAATCGGGTCAAAGCGAATGCCACCATCGTGCCCAAGATGACGTTACCGAGCACAGCCAGAATGATGATGAAAAACGTATTAAAGAAGGCAGAACCCAAGTCGCCGCCAACCCAGGCGGTCACATAATTGTGCCAATCCAGATGGCTGGGTGCCTGTAATGGACTCAAGTTATTAATCGCTGAGTTGCTTTTCAGCGAATTAATCGCCGAGATATAGAGCGGAAACAAGACCACGAAGACGGCAATGAAAAGCACCATGTACTTTACCACCACACCCAGGAAATCGGCGCTGCGCACCCGCGTCTTCATACCACGTCATCTCCTTGCCCAATCAGTTTTCTTTGGACGCTAATCACAATCACCACAATCACGACCAATACCACCGCCATCGCCGAGGCAAGACCATAGTTATCAAAAACAAACGCCACATTCATGGTTTGCGTCAGAAAGGTCGCGGCCCCCGGGGCCGCATTGGTCATGATAAACGGGATGTTAAAAGACTCTAGCGCACCGGAAACCGTTAAAAGCAGGTTGATTTGGATGATCGAGCGCAAATTGGGCAAGGTGATGAATCGAAACGTCTGCCAGGCCCCGGCCCCATCGAGTACCGCCGACTCGTACATATCCCGAGGCAATGACTGCAATGCCGCCAAGTAAATGACCATGGTAAAGGGCAAAAATTCCCACAACGAGACAAATGCCAACGACCAGTTCACCAGCTTATCGTTGCCGATCCAGTCCGCCTGCAACCCGCCTAACCCCACAAACTTCAAGACCATGTCCAATACCCCGGGATCCTGGTAAAGGTATTGAAACATATAGACGATGGCCACGGAATTCAAAATATAGGGCACGAACAAAATCGCTCGAAATCCATTGCGAAAACGGATCTTGCTGTTCAAGAAGAGCGCTAACAACAAAGCCAACACGTTTTGCACCAATCCGCCAATGAAATAGCTGAGGTTGTGCAAAAACACACCAAACAGCGACGGATTGCTAAATATTTCAATATAATTGTGAATCCCAACCCATGGGTAGACATTGGTCAATCCGTTAAATGACGTAAAGCTATAAAACAACAGCTTCAGCGCCGGATAGAGTGAAAAGGTGGTCAATAGCGCCAATGGCACCAGGAGAAAAGCCGAGATCAAAATAATGCGTTGGGTCTTATAGCCAATCTTGGTAATCCGCATCGTATCCCCCTTTCAAGCGACGGGCACCACAATCGATCGCGCGTTCGCTCGATGCGTCTAAATAAAATCAGGGTATCCGCCCACTGACGGATACCCTCGCAAATAGCTCTCCGAGATCTAACCGCCCAGCGATTGAGCATTCGACCATTCTTGGTTCAGCTTTTGTAGAGCCGCCTTAAAGTTCGGAGCATTCAGTACGTACTGCACTGCACCGCCCCCGGTCAAATCAACCTCCGAAGTGGAAATCAGTTTGGTCAATGCAGCACTGTTGGGTACTGCCTGACGAATCGCCGCCTCCGACTCAAATTGCTCAATCTGCGGCACCGTAGACTTGATCCCCTTGACTGGCGGCAATCCTCCAGCATAGTTGGGATATCCCGAACCGAGCACCATCCACTGCACAAACGCCTTGGCCGTCGGAATGTTGGTACTGTGCTTGTTGACCGCTAGTTCCCAATCAGGATTCAAAAACGCGGTCGGTTTCGTGTGCGAGTTCGTCCCCGGGAATGGGAAAAATCCCACATTGCTGCTAGGAGTTCCATCCACCACAATCTGAGGAATGGCCCATTCTCCTAAGTACATCATGCCCACTTTTCCCTTAGCCTCTTCCACTTTGGAGTTTGCCCAGTTCGTATTCTCAAAGTGCGGCTCGGCCCATCCGTTTTTGACAATCGTGTCGACAATGGTCAAAGCCTTGCCCATAGGGGTGTTTGCCGAGAACGGATCTTTTTGCGAGGTCAACGTGTTCATGTAGTTGGCGTTGCCTGCAATCACGTCCGGCAGAGAAGAAGACCAGTTGCCGAGAGGCCATTGGGCCGAGTAATTGAGCGCTATGGGAATGATGCCCGCCTTTTTCAGCAAAGCGCAGTCGGCATAAAACTGACTCAACGTCGTCGGCGCGGAGGTAATTCCAGCTTTTTTAAAGGCGGCCTTGTTGTAGACGACTCCGTTGACATCCGAAAACGTGGGCACGCCGTAAACTTTGCCCTGGTATTCCTGGAAGTTCTTAAAATAAATCTTGTTCATCAAACTCGTCAAACTGTTCAAAGGAGTAAAGAAGTCGGGCAACTCACTTTGCGTCACCGTCGGCAAAATCAACATCACATCAGGGTATTTACCCCCGTTCATTTGCGTCTGAACCGTGGTGTTGTCAACGAATGTTTCCCATTTTACGGTGGTACCCGGATGGAGTTTCTCGAATTCCTTCGAATACTTTGCCAACATCCCGTTCGCCTGCATGTCGGTCCGGTTGGACAAGACGGTAATCGTGCCCTTGATGGCTCCTGCGTTTGAGGTCTTGGCCGCCACCGAGGCACCAGCCCCGGCCAACAGCGCCAGGCTACCCGTCATTGCAGAGAGTCCTACTAGCCAACGCTTCATTTGTTCCCCCCCTATAGTGTTAACCAAACGTCAATCCCTTGTCACGTTACGATTTTAGTCGCTGTTCTGAATGCCCAGGCCAATTGCGGAGTAATACCGCCGATATAACCGTTAAATCAGAAGAAAATAGGTGGTTGGTAACTTGATTCCTACTGTAATCATAGTGACCCGTGAATTCTCTGTCAATATTTATTTTTGACTTTATTAGACTGTGGGACCAATCGATAGGACCCGCCTGGGATCGTTCAGTCCCTCGATATCACAGTCAACCTCGGCTACCCCGTCAGCTGATCGAAGAATTCCTCTCAACAGGAAACCCGAAACAGAGACCACAAAGCCGAGCCCTTCAGTGATGGATGTTGGGCGGTCAAAGAACCGTGAGGGTGGGGTTCGGTTGAAATCCTGCTGAGGTGAAGTGCCTACTGTCGATTTTTACCGTCAACTTTATTGCAGGGTGCCCTGGGGGGGGGGTAACCGTTTTAGCCCGAAGACCACCGGCCTTAGGCCATCCACCGTGCGGGGTAATCACGGGCTTGGGAGAACTAGCCTTTTCAAGGATGGTCAAGATGGATCATCCAAATAGGAAGAATGGTCACCTCGCTTCTTCCGCTTGCTATGGCTGCGGACTGGTGGCGGCATCCCGCCCGAACGGCGGTTCGAGTGGGACCAGGTTGGGGGCTGAGGCGACTCCCGGGGCTCAAGGCGTGGGATTACAACTTGGGAGACAGCAAAGCACCTAACACTAACGTCAGCAAGGCGACGATAATGATCAGCCAGATACTGTTGCGGAAAATCAATCGATCTTCGAAGGCCTGGATGCGATGGTCCATGCCCTCAAACCGTTTCTCGATTTGCGCAAAGCAATCATCGAAACGGACGCGTTAATCATTAAAACGCTCATTCATTTGCGAACTCAACTGTTGAATTTGGTTGCTAATCCACACCCACCGCATTTCGACGACCGTATTAGCTGGGGGAGACCCGAGGGTTCGTCGGCCAGGATCCCAGCCTCCTTGACTGGTGCGCCATCCTCCTTGCAAGTATGCCATGATGGCGGTTGGGATATTCTTCTTGGAAAGTTTCTGGGTGATCCTAGTTTCTGGGTGATCCTAATGAACGACGCGGACACAGCATGGGCACAGTCGGGACCGTCTGCCTAAAAGGACGGCCCATCGGGGAACCCTCACTGCGATGATAGGGCTCATCCATGCAGTGAGGGGGCGTTCGATACGGTCCAAGATGCATCGCTCCCGAAGACCCGAGGGGGGCACGCGCACTCCGTTGCAAAGCCCGTGGAACGAAGACTGGAACCGTGTCCTGGCGTATCCGGACGCTCTTAGTGGCACGGTGGAACAACGCCCCTCGAGTCATCGCAAGCGATGGTCGGTACGAAATGAAGGTCTATCCGGCCAACTGGCCGCCATCGCGCGCCGGGTGTTTGGTCCGGCGCTGGTAGGACCCTTTGCCCTTCTTAGGGGCGACGATGCGGGGACGAGGGTCGATGGTGCCCCAGGTTTGGCGTGGTAGCACATACGTGCCTTCGGCAAGGGCTTGGGCTACGGTGCGTTTCGACATAACGATCCCTCCCTTGGTCTTCTTGGATACCCAACACACCCCGCGAGGGGCGCACTGCGTCAAACGGCCGTCAGCGCAACCGGATCAAGTGCGTCTGGCAAACCTAAAGAGTGCGGGATCACAAACAATGGCTTCCGACTGAATGCTTGGATGGTCGCGCAAAGCCCGCCGTATCCGAGGATCTGGATCCCTTAGTTAAGATTGAAAAAATGTCGATAAGAGCAGTGTAACGCGTAGACATCGGGCCATACATCGGATTCCACGGTAGGGAACACGGGGCCGCAATCGTTTAGCCGTTTCAGTAGGCGCAGGCGAATTCGAAACGCCCGGGAAACGGCTTGACGATGCCATCGTCGGAGTTGCGACCAGAATTCCATCGGGGCACGCGTCCTAACCATACCATCCTCTTGGTTAGTCTACCACAGCCCGCGCAAAAACGGATTCCAACGGATCCCATTGCGGGGCGGCAATGGGATCAACTTAATGATTAATGAATAAACGCGATTATCGGTATAATACGATAATCGATGAGGGCTGTCGGGGCTTAGGTGATTATCGGAGCGGATAGGTTGATCTCGACATGCTAGACGCACGTAGAATGGTACGGTCCCCAGGGAGACTTCGAGGCCGATGAGAGTCTGCTGAGCCTCGTGGGCATCTGGCATCCATCCGAAGAAATCTTTTGTTTGTCCGAATATTGCATCTGACAGAATTTATGGTTGGGTGCGACGGATGCCGAGGAAAAAGCATCGGTGGCCTTCGCGCGCCGACCGCGGATGATTCTGTGCCACCTGGAGACCACAGGTAAACCCTGCCACGAACTCTTCGCCGTTCAGAACTCTGGAATGCTTTCGCCCTGCTGCCAGGCAATGGCTCGCATCAAATTAGCAAAAATTTCGACTGTAGTCACCACTCCCACGCCTCCTGGGGTTGGAGTCAACGCCGCCACCACTCTGGCTACGTCGGGGTCCACATCCCCCACAACCTTGCCGTCAGGCAACGGGTTGATTCCGACGTCCACGACCACTAAGTTTTTGTGCACCATCTGGGCTGTGATCAGTTTGGGATGACCCACGGCAACCAGCGCGATTTCAGCCTTTTTCAAGTGCGCCGACAGGTCTTTTGTGTAGGCGTGACATGCAGTCACAGTGGCATGTTCGCGCAAAAGAAGATGAAGCAAGGGTCCACCCACAGTTTTTCCACAACCCACCAGAACAATATCCGCACCGGCGAGCGCATATCCATAATGCTGCAGCAACCGAATGCAGGCCAAAGGGGTGGCTGGATAGAGGCCAAAGGTGCCAGTCACCAACGCCATTCGATTCTCCGGAGATAGGCCGTCGACGTCCTTTTGGGGATTGATACGCGCCGTAATCCTATCCGCTGAGATATGCGATGGCAGAGGCAATTCCAATAAGATGCCATGTACCGACGCATCGTGATTGATGCCTGTGATCGATGCGGCCAATTCATCTTCACTAATATCTCGGGGATGACGGTACAGGGCCACGGAAATGCCAAGTTTTTCAGCAGACCTGAGCTTCGTTTGGGCATAATGCTCAGACGCTGGATCGCCCTCAACCCATACCACAGCCAGTTTAGGAACCACTCCCCGTTGCCGTAAGCGCGATGCCTCGTCGCTTACACGGGCCCGCAAGACTGCAGCTAATTCGCGTCCCGAAAGAACCCGAGTTCCTCCTGTGACGGCGCTTTGGTCCGTAACCACCACATGTTCATCCTTCCATATTAACTGGTCTGCCCTAAACTCGGACGTCAAACGGCGCACCACTAGAGCACATTTTCACGAGCCAGCCGCTGTCATTGCTTGCTCGGTCCGTCTTGTCGCCGCGGATGAGGGCCAAGGCTCCGTGCCGGTAGCCATCGCAAAGATCTACCCGATCTTTTTTAACGTTTCACGCACAACAAAAAAGACAAAGACAGAAATGCTCGTCCCATCTTTGCCCAGGCGATCGGCACAGCATGCGTCGTGGCTCCGTGTGGTTAATCCACCCATTCGCCAGTCACCACAACCCTTGTCAGTAAAGATTAGCTTGACACTCCCCACGGCTAAAGCCGGGGGATTCTTGCGAGGAACTAAGATAGTTTTACTCGCAAAGGGCTTGCCAAAAGCCCCCTAGCCACTCGCTCAAAATCGAGTTTGTGGTTACTTTTGCGTAATATTAGCCTATCACAATGCACCGAGTGCGTAAACCGCAAAGATTCGCCTGACGGCGAGCGCCTTATATCCCCATAGCTAAAGCAAGGGGTTTTACGGCGCGTTTGATAACTTGGTCATAGGCGCACCATACCACAATCGCCCCCAGCGCTAACACATGGACTAGACGTTAACCGGAAGATGAGGTCGGTTCCCCGAGGAGACGCATGGGAAGACACTCCAACTCCACTAGTTTCGTTCATTCCCGACTCCTGAGAGGAAAGTCCATGAACGACCATCGTGCTGAAAAAGCGGCGGGTGCCACTCTATCGAGTCGCCTAATCGATCATCGACGACCATCCACTGATCCTGGTCTTGGGGAAACGACAACCAGATCCAGTAAATTGGCTCCGGCTTCACCATATGGGTACGATGAAAGAAGGATTTTCCTTGTCCGAACATGATCCTACCATCCCACCCAACTGCGAGGTTCCTCTCTCGTGGGATTTTCACTCTAACAAGAAATTCGCCGTCTCGAAGACAAGATCGACGAGAAATTTGACGACCAACAACGCTCAGATCGCTTCGAAATTTTCAGTTCAAGATACGAAGTTTGAATGCCTGCATAAAGACTTCCGAATCTCAACTCGACGGGTTACGCTGCTAGGGTTGGTGCGCCATTCTCCTAGATATCATTTTAGCCCCAGCCCCGTTTCAACGCATATTCCGTGGGCCATCCTAAAGAGTGACTTGTTACTTTGGACAAAGCCACATACGAGAGGATCGGGTGTCACCATAGAGTATACCCGATTTATTGGATCGGACGTGCACGCGGTTACGATTGCCGTCGCCATTGCGGACGCCGGGCGGCGTCCTGCTCAGTTCGAGGGGACCATCCCTGCGGATGAAGCTGCGGTCCGTCAATGGATTCAGCGTCAATTCAACGCGAGGAGCTCGCCCGTTTCTCGCCCCCACCGACCGATTCTTGGCCATCTCCGGTGTGTCCGATTGTCTGATCCCCAGGGCACCGAAAGGTATCGGTTTCCCGATCATATCGGACCTGCCCCTTCCCAAAAAGGCTCTGCCCGTTGACTGTCCACCAGATATCCGAGCCCGCCGCGATGTAGCCAACCGTGTCCAACGTTTCGAGCCTTTGCACATTGCGAGCAGAAAAATAACCGGCATCTGCCACGGCCTGCTCAAACATCTGGCCCCCTATCGCTAGGACGGGAGGTTCATTCTGCCATGTCGTTCGCATGAGCCGAGACGACGGCCGCTACGATGATTCTTTCTTGCGCATCGACCACGATTTGGCTTGTTTGGGCTTGTTGGGCCCCTTGGTTTGTGGGCACCATCATATGCGACTCGGGATCGGTACAGTTGATTTGCGCCGAGTCGGGGGTTCGGGGTCGGCTGGGTGATCCTTCGCCCATTGGGCTTTCAGATCCGCTTGGGCTTTCCGAATCGCGGCCAGCCGTTCCCGTACCCGGTCTTCCTGATCGGCCGGAACGGCGGCCACCGTGGGAGTAGCGGGTAAAGCGCCATCCGCGGGCCCATAGGCCGCCACGGTCTTCTTCAATTCCTCCTCTAATTGAGGAATGGCGGCCGTCCTCCGGCCAAAGGACATAGCCTTGTGTTTGGAGGCATCCGCGTGAATTCTAGTCATGGCGGCTCCCGTGGCGACAGTGCTGACCATACAACGACCTCGAATCCACCGTAAGTCATGATCTTCTGCAAATATTGGTCGCTGCTAAATTTCTCTCATCAGAAAGAGGCCAAGATCTCCTAAATAGGATACCCCGCTTTGATAACCATTGGACTAAAATCAGACATCGGCGACTGGCTCGATTCATTGCCTGCCTAGTGTAGAGTTTCGAGATCGGGAGATGACATGCACCTGCGACCAAGCGACCTCGCGTGGCATCATTCACCCCACAGGTTGTTCGGGCATTGACCCCAGTGAATCCCATGCTGCCTAGGCCCCCGTGGCTAAAACTCAACCGGGGACCCGAGGTGACTCAACAATCGATTTCGCTCTCGGCGCGCATCTCGGCATTCCTGGTAATATTGATTTCCCTTCAGAATGCGCATGCCTAGGCTTTGGGCGCGAAGCACAATAGCTCGAGTCATCTCCATGGAAGGATCGTCCTGAATATTGCTCCAATCGTGTTGGCAATCGGAAAACACTTTATCTTGGGCACTGGCTCGTTTAAGCCAATCACAGACCCTCTCCATATAGGCTCGATTATCCCATCCCATTTCTTGGTGCCAAATACAGTCCATCCAACCGTGAATCATCAATTCCAGCATTTCTGGATATCCTTGAGCATCGCACCAAAATGGTTGTCGGTTAAGCTCGCGAGGTTGCCAGTCATGACAATCCCGGCCAAAGCTGCGCAGATACCGAATTCCATGGTCGTGTAAGATCGACAGCAAGTCCTGTCGATCCATCAATCCCCGGTAATAGGTGTAAGGGGCAGTAAATCCTAGCGGACGGCGCCCAGAAACGTGCTCCAGGGCATCCGAAGCTCGCCCGATCTCTTCCTCAACGTCTTCGATGGAGGCGCCCGCGATGACACTCACTTGTTTTGGCTAACTCCTTTTGTCTATGGTTTGGCTAAGCCTGTAGTCATCAGTTCTAGCCTAATTCCGAGGTTGCACTGGTGGTCGGGGAACTCGCCCAATGGTATTCTCAGCATTCGCTGATTGGCGTAATGTTCTATC
>DAHXNH010000226.1 GCA_027365485.1 Clostridiales bacterium | reverse complement strand
TCTTACGGGTTCACACGATTGATTGCCCATAGGAGTTGCCGCTTCACCGCGATTTAGTCCAATAGAGGTATCCGAAGTCTTGGGAGGTGCCTCGCCCGAGGCTTTTTACGTTCCGCGGACTTCCGATAACTCTCTCTTTATTATGGGCAAACCCCTAATCGCTTAAAAATATATGGCGCCGAGCCAGTCGTAGTTTTCTCAAAAGACGGGTAGGCGCGCTCGCCACGATCTAAAATCCCTGCCTCCCTTTGCATCCTCTGACCGTGACAGCCAGCACCCCTTAGATCACCTGGGTGATCTCCCTTCGCACGATTGAGTCGCGATTATTGTCATATTTTTCCGTCAATGGACGCGGTGGAGGATTTTCGGATCAAGTCTAGAAGTTTTATTAAATGAGATTCGGTTGTTATGACGTTTTACGTGAAGACAGGGAGGTCAAACGCTATTGGCAAACACGGCTGAAAGCATTTCTCAGCTCTTAGATCAGTTGGACACGGTGGTCATCGGCAAGCGAGAACAAGCCAGGTTTTTATTGGCTGCCCTAATTTCTGGCGGACATGTTTTGTTAAATGACGTCCCCGGCGTGGCCAAAACTCGCATGGTCCGAGCCTTAGCCGGACTTTCGTCACTCAGTTTCGCCCGTATCCAAGGCACTCCCGACTTGTTGCCAAGCGAAGTCACCGGGGGCATGATCTATCAGCCGCAAACCGGCGGCCTGGAGTTTCGCTCCGGACCAGTGTTTCATCATCTCGTCTTGGTAGACGAAATTAACCGGGCTACGCCGCGTACGCAAGCAGCCCTCTTGGAATGTATGGAAGAACATCAAGTGACCTCTGACGGCGTCACCCACGCTCTACCAGAACCTTTTATGGTCTTAGCCACCCAAAACCCGGTGGAGATGGAAGGCACCTTCCCCTTGCCCGAGGCGCAATTGGATCGATTCTTGCTCAGTTTTTCGTTGGGCTATCCCAGCGCTGAAGAAGAGATCGAGATCGCTCGCAGGTTCAGCGCCCATGATCCTCTGACTGGATTGTCGCCGGTGCTTGAACCGGCGGATCTGTTAGCCCTCAGGGCTTCGGCGGAGCAAGTCTTAGTCAATGACCCGGTCTTAGACTATGTGGTGCGTTTGTGTCGTGCCACCCGCGATTATAGTCGAATTCGCTTAGGGGCCTCACCCCGAGCGACCATACAGTTCGTTCGCGTTCTCCGAAGTTATGCCCTCACCCTGGGCCGCGACTATGTGACTCCCGACGACGTCAAAGTCTTGGCGCCGGTAGTGTTGTCTCACCGCGTAGTCCTAGGAGCAGATGCGGCAGTGGAACGTCTAGGACCCGAGCGCGTCATCCTTTCACTCATTGACTCGATTTCTGTGCCCGTGGAAACTTTATAAGTTCAACCACTTTCTATTTGCGAGAATTAGATAGAAATATCGAGATTATCGGACTAGGACAAGGCCTTAGCTTCTACAAAGCACTTGTTACCCGTATGCAAAACTCGCATACTAAAGCTGGTCCATTAGATTTGGTGAAATACGGAATCGTCTCAAAATAGCTATGGGAAATATGTGAAGGAGGCTTGAATATGCGGTTGGGTTCGACATGGAAGGTGGCGCTTCCGGTAGCGGTAGGCTTCGTGGCTGCTGGCGCCATGGCATTTGCGGCCGCTGCTCCTGCGAGCAGTGTGCTTCTTAAAGGTCCGATTTACGGAAACATTCCCGGCGTAACCGTTCGCGGCGTGGCTGCAGCCGCAGCACCCTGGGTGGTTGATGGTACCGTCACGTTAACCCGTACCCACCTCACCGCTTCCGGCACTTGGCTGGTGATCCCTTCAGGTTATCTTGGGACTGGAGCGGCTGTCCCCAAGAAATTGGTCGGAACCACCGCTGGCGTTCCGAAAGTGGTGGCTGACATTACCTTTGCCAATGGCAAAAGCGTCATCACCGCCCCGGTCACGCTTAGCAAGACGGGCGCCTTTAGCTTCAATCTCAACCTGAACCTTAGTGCTTCGGTGGCCGACCCCGTTGTTCTGATTGGGCCTCCAGGGAAAACTAAAGGGTCAATTGATGCTTGGTTCGCCTCCACAAACTTTTTACAAGCCTACGGCACCGCAACGCCCAGTATGATTAAATCCTGGACCACCCCATCGACGACCACAACTACCAAATCGTCGAGTGGAGGTGGGGGCGGGGGCGGGTATTAAAGACGCCCTCAACCACCTTATCCGTCTGGGGCAACGATCTTGCACAAAGATCGTTGCCCCCCGTTACGAGAGGAGGATCTGATGAGCGTAGACTTATCGGCGATTGCCTGCCCTAGGTGCGGCAATGAGATCTCGGAATCAGCCAGTCGGTTTTGCCCACATTGTGGACTGCCACTGGCCCCACATGGTTCAAACATAGGGTTTTGGACGGCGCTTCGTTTTGTTCCTCCCTTGGTGACCCTCTTCGGCTCGTTATTGGCTTGGGTCAAGGTGACCGCGCTTCCCGCCGGTCACAACGGGTGGGACGTCTATCACTTTGGCAACGCCGGTTGGGGATGGCTCGCTGGCGATATCGTGGCGATCTTAATTGTTGCTCTTGCTTTAGCACGGCCAAAATGGACGCCCGCCTGGCTTTTCACTGCCTGGAAAATCTACGGCGGCCTATCTCTCGGGATGGCGCTTTCGGGCCTGGTCTTCGTCAGCATGGGATCGACCATTGCCGGCTTGGTCAATGCGCCCAATCCTCTGTCGCTTTCGTCCGGTGTCTTTGTCTTTGGCTTTGGCTGTCTGGCCTGGTTGGCCTTGTCTTTTACCCCGCAGCCGTGACCGCTAGACCACCCGGGCTATGTTTCTGCTGGTGATTCCCCGAACAGAAGACGCTCTCGATCGCCGATCGGCCTCACTGAGAGCGTCTTCTCGTTCGATGCATTGCAGGTCGGGTTAGTTGGTAAGACGGATACCCACTACCGAAGGCAAATCCTCGCTTGGTCCAAACTGGATCGGCTCCCATTGGCTGAGCAGAGAAAGCCCCAAAGCGTTCGCCTCGTCGGCCAATCCTTCGGAGATGGCAAACTCCTCCAAACTCAATGTATCCCTAATCACCACCACTCGACTCTCCTTGGTCGTGCGTCCGTTAATCGAACGAATCGCTGCTTCCACGGCCTGGTGATCGTTTTTCAATACCATGGGGATGCGCGCCCCCGACAGTTCCGTCGAAGTCAGCCCGTTCATATAGGTTTTTTCCCAGTCGATGACCTGGAAAAGATGATCGGGAATCGTGTCGGCCGCACCGAGTCCAATCGCATTGCCATGGCTTTCTTCGGTCAGATTCAGGACGGTTAGTCGAGTGGCTCGGAGCCCGCCACTGGCAGCACTTGAAATCCAGCGCCCAGTGACATTCGGATCCATACAGGAGCCCGAAATGTTCTTACCCAGGCGGCCGACCAACAACAAATCAATTTCCTCAAACGGCAGACGGGCGAGCCAAGCACGAGCCTGATCCAATAACTGCTTTTCCTGGTCCATTAGGATTTCACCGGCCAACGCTCGAATTTCCGCCGTACGTTCGTATCCATTTTCCACGATGGCCATGCCAAATGGGATGGATAGCCGGTCGACTAAGAAGCGGCCCGCTTCCGGCAGCACGCGTTCAAAGGCTCCGAACCCTCGGCTGTGCACGGAAGCGGCCCCACGGTGTTTACCAAATCCAATGACCAGCATCTTGACCAGCCCACTTTCGTGAGGCCCGTGAAAATCCGTATGCGGCTTGATCCGATTGACAGGAATGATCCCGTCGCGAGCCAAGGCCGCCCGACTAAAATAAATCGGAGTGCCGTCGGCCAATTGGCCTAACGACTCCACCGCCATGTCTGCATCGATGGCTGCGCCTACACTCTTTTCTGTCACGCCGAAGCTTTCGAGCACCTCGCGCTGACCCCAGGCACTCCCCCCGCCGTGTGAGCCCATCGCCGGGATGATCACCGCCTCCGCACCGCGCTGGTGCAGTCCCTGCACCAGCGCGCTCACCATGTCGGCGATGGCGCGGATCCCGCGAGATCCGACGCCGATGGCATACGTCTTGCCAGCGACAATACGATCATCCACCCGAGCCAGTTCACGCTCCACGGCCATTTTGACATCCGTTTCCTCGGGGCCATTTAAGGGCTGCCGCACCCGACAAAATTTGGGCCATTCCGTTGGTTCGCCTTCGATTCGATAATCCCACATCGTGCCTATCCCCTTCCCTATCTTCTCCACCATCGGCTCCGATCTCGCCGGCCCCTAGGGCTGGGTTAACCTATCGGCCAGAGAAAGCGCCGCGAGGAGACTCTCCGCGTTGGCCACCCCTTGCCCAGCGATGTCCATCGCCGTGCCATGATCGACCGAAGTTCGCACCATCGGAAGCCCCAGGGTGAGATTGACCGCCTGATCAAAAGCTAACAACTTCACCGGGATATGCCCCTGATCGTGATAGAGCGCGATCACCGCGGAAAATTCCTGCCGTTTAGCCCGGGCAAAGACGGTGTCCGCCGCAATTGGGCCCACCACCTGCATGCCTTGGCCGGCTAATTGTTCGACCGCCGGTCGAATAATTCGTTCCTCCACATCACCAAAGAGACCATGTTCCCCATTGTGAGGGTTCAAGCCCGCGACGGCAATGAGACCCCCAACCAGACCAAATTGAGGCAAAATCTCAGCGGTCAGGTGGACCGCTGCCTGAATCCTGTCTGCAGTGACTCGCTCGATGGCTTCAGCCAGACTGACATGGGTAGAGATATGGGTCACCCGAAGGCCTCCTCCCACCAGCATCATGGCCACCCGCGGTGCGGCCAACAGCCGAGCAAGGATTTCGGTGTGACCGGGCTCGTTCACCCCCGCTCTGTGGATCGCCTCTTTATGGATGGGGGCCGTTACCAATCCGCAGATCCCGCCTTTTCGATGCCAATGGACCGCATCGACGATATACTGGTAGGAAGCCTGACCCGCTTCCGCCATCACAGCGCCCCATGGGCCCGTCACCGTCGGACCGGGCACGACCAAAACCTGCAACTCCCCCGCTTTTTCGGCTTGGGTCAAAGACTCTACGACTTGCCAGGAAACATCTGCCGCAAGCATTCGACGCATGGCTTCTAAGCGCTCTACATCGCCAAACACCACCACCGGTCGGCCACGCCATACACTTAACGCCTTGACCACAATTTCGGGACCGATTCCCAGTGGATCCCCTATACTAATTCCTAGTCTTGGCACCATTTTCTGTGTCCCCATTTCTCCTGCCGTCTAGTCCATTGTACAACGCTACCAGTGCGGATTCGGTACCAAATGATCCTGACTTGGTGGCGATGAGCGTTCCGTTTAGCATACCTCCATTGATCCGGCCTAACGCACTACCCTCAGGCAAGGCTGCCAAGGCCTCTACCGACCCCGCTTGCGCCGACGCTAGGACCACTTCTGCAGTAGCCCCTCCGGTCACCAGGAGAGCTCCCCACCCGCGTCTTAAGACCTTGGGCAGCACGCTCTGCCAGTACGCTTGGATGACCCCCGGATCGTCCGCCTCTATGTCGACCGACGTCACGACGCCGTCTTGCCCGCAAGGCATCTGAGCCCCTCGGGCCAACTCTGATAATGACCAAACCGGCAAGACGGCCTTCAAGGCACTCAGTTGCCCTAAGCGCTCTGCATGAAGACTGCCGATGATCACCAAAATGGGGCCATCAAAATTGGGAATTTCTCGTCCTCCTGGGGCCGGTGAAATCCACGCCGAAAGAAGACCTCGGCTGCCGACAAACAGACTTTCTCGGGCTTTGAAGGGCCAGATCCTGACTAAGCGGCGGAGATCCTCGTCGGTGGAAGCGTCGGCTACAAACACTTTGACTGAAGTGCCGAGATCTTTCGGCAAGGAACCTCCCTCTTTGAAGGAGGCTACGGACAGTCCAACGCTGGCGAGAGACTGTCGCAAATCCAAAACTTTTTGCGTACGATGACAAATCCATCCCTCTTTGACACTGCGCGCCTCGGAGGGAAGGCTCGGTGCCACCAGGACTCGAGACCGTTTGAAATGCTCTGCCAACCAACGCGTCTCGTGAGGCCAATGCCCACGTCCCAAAGAATCCATCTTTTGTCCGACATCACTCGCCGTCGCCCCTTCGCCAACATCACCCCAACGCGCCATGGCATCGCCCAACCTAGAGCGATCTAAATCCCGAGTGGCTAGATTGACTACCACGCTTTGCCGCGGGTCAAGCGAACCCGGCTGCCACGCCACTAAAGTCGGTTCGGGCCCGATAACGGCGACTTCCATGGCCCCAGTCAAGTCATCAGCAAATATCCAGCGCACGAGACCACCCCTTTTTTGGCGCACCGTTTGACAAGGCTTCCATCGGCACCCAAAACCCCGTCAGCGGTTGAAAATGACCATCGTTTCTGCCATCATGCATTGCGGTGCTTCCTTATTGCCGCCTGCACTACCCTCGTTATAACCACCCATTTTCCCGCACGGCTTCTTGGAGAATCTTGACCGCCCCGGATCTAGCCATCGCAAACGGTTCGAGACCACATTGGATTCCCCCCGATGTCAGCCCGTCAACCAATTTCACACATCAACACCTCGACGCCTTGACAAAACCTCACCAACTCGATATATTGTGATTGTACTCACAATCACAATATAGGAAGAAGGAGTCATGATGAACCAGTTCCCGAAAGTGTTAGCGGTGTACACCAGCCGTAATCCCGAGGCCGCAGTCGTCTTCTACCAAATTCGCTCAGCCCACGGATATCGCGAGTTGCAAAGTTTCTTTCGCACCCGAAAGCACTGGCACAAAATCGACGGCTGGACGGACCGCACGATGCGTATTTATCGTCAAGCCCGCCTCGAAGCTGGGCTTCCCACCCCGCTTTATACCGAAACCAACCTTGGCTGGGCTCCCGTTAGTGAGCCCAAGTGGCCGCTAGGTATTACTGCAGCCGAAGAGCAAAAGTTCCTGCCCAATGCAGGATGATCTCGCTAAGGCCCAAGCCCAGCGCCGGAGGCCTTAGCTTTGTTTTGGGTCGGTCAGTCAAGCACATCCTGATCGCTTCGAAACCTCAGCATTTCACTAATACTCTCCCGGTGATGGATGCGTTTGATCGCCTCAGCAAACAGGGGAGCGACCGAGATTACCTCAACCTTCGGCGAGAATTCGAACGGATGATTTTCTACCGTATCCGTAATCCACAGCCGAATAATCGGACTCTGATCAATTTTTTCCATCGCCCCTCGGGCCAACACTCCGTGAGTCACCGCCGCATACACGCTCTTGGCTCCTGCCTGAACCAATGCCTTCGCTACATTGGCCAGCGTTCCTGCCGAGGCTACAAAATCATCAACCACGACCACTGACTTACCGCGCACGTCTCCGATGATTTGCAAGACCGATGCATTTTCGTCGTGAGTGCGTCGCTCCTTGTCTCCAATGACAATGGTCGTGCCCAAAAACGAAGCATAACGCCGCGCTTGCTTAGCAAAGCCCACATCCGGAGAAGCCACCACCAGGTCGTCTAGTTCCATGGTTTGGATCTTTTGGCAAAGCGCTGGCAGGGCATACAAATTGTCTACGGGCTTACGAAAGAATCCCTGAATTTGGGGAGCATGAAGATCCATGGTGACCACCCGATCCGCACCGGCGACTTCGATGGCATCTGCGCACACTCGAGCGCGAATGGACACTCGAGGTTCGTCTTTTTTATCGCCCTTGCCGTAGCTAAAATAGGGAATAATCACGGTGACCACATCGGCACCCGCACGCTTGAAGGCATCGATCCAAAACAGGAGCTCCATAAAGTGGTCGTTGGTGGGATAGATCGTGGACTGTACCAAATAGACACTTTGGCCTCGCACATTTTCTAGAATGCGCACGAACGTATTCCCATCAGAAAACTGTAAGGTTTCGTTTCGACCCGGG
>DAHXNH010000215.1 GCA_027365485.1 Clostridiales bacterium | reverse complement strand
TTGCGGCGCATCCGGGAATAGAGCGCGGTGCGAGGGAGATTACGCTTGGCTAAGGAAGCATAGGCACCATCTGCCATAAGGGTCAACCGATAATCGGGGAACCACTCGGCCACTTCGCGAACCATGGTGGCGGCCAGATCGATGAGGGTCACTTTTGGGGCGTTCCCATCCTCGGGCGTGCGATGAATTCTGAAATTAATGGGGATAGCCCACGGTTCGCCGCCCCAACAGGACGGCACATACAGGGTCAACACCACGATGTTCAAGCCCCAGGCCGTTACCGTCTTGACGCCAGACGCAACCGCATCCCGATACTGCCCCTACCGACGACCTTTCGGCCCGTCTTGTGAAATAGGGTATCATCGAGCAGCAGCCAGAGTTCTCGCAAACCCCGCATTTGTCATGCGACTAAATGGTGCAACAGCAGATGAGCCCAGACGCGCATTAAGTTGGACTGTTGGGGCCACCGCCCTTCGCGGCAAAAGGCGACATAGGCCTCGTATCGAGGCCGGTCGGCCCCGGCGATCATTTGTGTTTTGGCTAACTCCTTTTGTCTATGGTTTGGCTAAGCCTGTAGTCATCAGTTCTAGCCTAATTCCAAGGTTGCACTGGTGGTCGGGGAACTCGCCCAATGGTCTTCTCAGCATTCGCTGATTGGCGTAGGCAGTGGGTTTTCTGGGTGCGTCAATCAGCGAATCCCAGCCCTTTGGGCTGGTCTCGACTTTACGTCTGGCTCTGATCAGTGGGATATCTGATGGCACGAGAGTTAGTGGAAGTGATGACAAAACCAGTTAGCGCCAACACTAGCCCTCCTGGTGGACCCCACCTTGCGGCGGCCAGGACCTGTCCCGTGGAGCTTTCATCCCGAGGGTCACCCACCCCCGAGATGTCCACTTGGCTTGACGCTGAATGGGCCATTGAGCGTCGCAGGTTCTCCCCCTGCAGGGATGACGAGGTTATGAGCTGCAAAACCGAATATGTACAAGGAAAGACGCTTCCGTCAAGTAAGCCGGTGGAGACTCATCCCTACAACCTAACTGCCCTGGGGATGTAGGTTCTCCTTCCTAATTTTTATTGCTTTAAGGCATCCTTGGCGTTTGGGGCGAGGACGTTGGCATGGTCGCGGAGCCGGTTGTCGGGAACACTAATTCCACCAGCGTGCCTGACGGACTACTAGTCACCCGCACTTGCCCGCTATGCTCGCGCATTAATCGCTGCACAATCACCAACCCCAACCCGGATCCCCCCGCTTTGGTAGTTTGGCTGCGTTCAAATATCCTGGTCATTACCTGGTCCGACATCCCAGGTCCATCGTCTTGAACCCGAACCACGGTCAGGTCTTGCCTCGGATCACTGCCAATACGAATTCGACCCTGACCTTTCATCGCCTCCACGGCGTTTTTTAAGATGTTGATTAAGATTTGGTGGAACCAATCAGGGTCAGCTTCGACCGTCCCTACATTCTCATCCACATCCAGCACAATGTGTTCTCTTAAACCCGGGTCAATCATCGCCCACGCGGCGGCGATTGCCTCGACCAAGGTAATTGCGCAGAGCTTTGGCATCCAGGGCTTAGACCCCAGCAGCACCTCGGCGGTGATGGCGTCCAATCGTTCCACTTGGACCAGGGCTCTTTGCAGGAATTCGGGATAATCACTGGCCTCCGGGGCCTTAAGCGCCAACTCAATAAAGCCCCGCAACGCCGTCAATGGGTTTCGGATTTCGTGCACCATCTCGGCGGTAGTCGACCAGACCGGCGGCCGCTCATCGGCCAGGGGCCATGGGGTAAATTCGATCATGACCGTAACCCCGGCCCGCAGAAGATGCCAGTGCTGCCCAGTCCTCGGGTCCACGAGCCATTGTTCGACCGGCCCTGCCACTACATTCTTCCATGGCGGCAGCCCAGGCAGATCGTCCCAAGCCATGCCTACCAGATCTTGGCGCATCAGCGTCCGCGCGGCGGCAGTGGCCATGACAAACGTTCCTTTCTGGCATACCGCTACCCCGGTTTGAATGAGAGGCGAACCGTCCCGCTTCGGCTCTACGCGGTCTGAAAGCGCTAACCACCCAATCACCGTGCCTTGCAGATCGCGAATCGTCGCCCATCTGACCACGCTGCCGTCGTCTAAGACCGCAGCGGTGTTGCCGTGGTTTCTTTTAGTCTCTGCCAACGCCGTCAGGGTGCTCAGTGCCATCGGGTCACGCTTGGCACTGGCATTCCACCAAATCAAGATTCCCTGCATGTCAAAGAGCCAACACCGCACCGACAATCGATCCAGGACTTGATTCGACACCAAAAATGCGTTGGTCAAAGTAATGCCAGGAAGAAGATTAAATGGATCATCCGTTTTCCAAGACAGGCTCCTTTGGTTCCACACGGGTCTTGTCATTCCATCCTCGTCCAGCACCTCGTCCTCCATTTTTCTCAACATTTCTTGATTTTACACGATTGTTTAGGTTTGGTCCAATTCGCCTGATAGATCTACAGATGGATGTAATCACACCCGCGATTGGCGCAAACCTCGCACATACAATATGATATACTGTCGGTGGAGAATAGGATTGTTCTCCCCTATGTTCGGGATGTTTAACTAGCGAGGCAGAATTCTTGGAATATCGCGCATTAGGAAGGACCGGAGTGCAAGTCAGCCCTTTGTGTCTGGGAACGATGACATTTGGCGGGAAGACCGATCAAGCGGAAGCGACGCGGATGGTCGATCGCTTCTTGGACGATGGGGGCAACTTTATTGACACGGCCAATGTGTACAGCCGTGGGGTCTCCGAAGAAATGACGGGGAAGTCCTTGGCGGGAGGAAAGCGTCATCGGGTGGTCTTAGCGACCAAGGCCCACGGCAAGATGGATGAAAACGACCCCAATGCTTGGGGCAACCATCGCAAAAATCTGATGGCGGCTTGCGACGCTTCGTTGAAGCGGTTGGGCACGGACTACATAGATCTCTATCAAATTCATCGACCGCAAGCGTCGGTGCCGATTGACGAGACCTTACGGGCGCTGGACGACTTGATTCGTCAAGGCAAGGTGCGATACATCGGAACCAGCACCTATGCCGCGTGGCAGGTGATGGAGGCCCTAGCGGTGTCGAAAGAACTGGGCCTGAATCGATTTGTCAGTGAGCAACCCCCCTATCACCTGCTCGATCGCCGGGTCGAGCGCGAACTGATCCCGCTCTGTCGTACGTATGGGCTGGCCGTGTTGCCGTGGAGCCCCTTGGCAGGCGGCAAGTTGACGGGAAAATATGTGAGAGGCCAGAGCGCACCGGAAGGCTCGCGGGAGAACCCCGAGAACTTCTCGGAAGCGATGTGGGCGGTGCTCGAAGGCTTGGATAGGCATGCCAAGAGCAAAGGATGTTCCTCCACGGCGTTCGCACTGGCGTGGTTGATGGCGCAACCGGGGGTGACGAGTCCCATCATTGGACCCAACAGTGTAAAGCAGTTGGAAGAGAACATGGCGGCGCTTTCCGTGAGCATCACCGAAGACGATCTCAAGGCGGTGGACCACTGGATTGAACCGGGAACGCACACCGAGAACTATTATCGCGCGGACTTCGGACCGCATCCCTATCGCTGAGGGAACGGCCTAATCACCAAAGAACGTGAACGCTAAAACAGGGCAAGGAGACGACCGGACTCCTTGCCCTGTTTTTCTGAACGAGGTCCCTTGACCCGATTGCGAAACCTGGTGCCTCAGCGCTATACTGCGCGCTGGTCGAATGGGATGGTTTAACGCCACGGCTGTGGGCCTCTCAACGCCTTGCTGAATAATGATTTTTCACTACGATGGCGTTCTTCCTAAAAGCGAAAATTCTGACCAATGCGCAATATAACCGGCCCGATTGAGCCCAGGGAAGCCCGCCTGGCTGCAATCTTCCCAAGACGATGTGTCCGGTTTAGCACCCGGTCCCTGGAACAAGAATCAAGGCTCCCGCCACCAAAAGCGTGTGAGTCTACTTCACGTCAGCAAAGGGTCCAAATGGTGACTGATATTGCCCTGCCTCGGCCAGCAATGCTTCCTCTTGCACGTTCGACCAGGGAAGTGGACGCTCTGCCGCTTCCAAAACCTTGGGCAGCAGATGGACGTCGCAGGCGGTCGCAAATCCGGTGATTTCCGGATGGGACAGGACATAGGACACCGTGCGTCGAATTTGCTCCGCGTCGTCAAATGGCCGATACCAGGTAAAATAGGGTCGAGCTTCGTTTTCGCTCCACGTGCCCCGAGCGACCGCCTTAATGACCATCAAGGCCGCATCTTGCCGTTTAATCTCCTCCACCAAGCGATCATAGGCCTCACGGTAGGCCGCATTGGCATAGAGGACAAAGTTCAAAGGCGTCAGCACGCTGTCGAAAGGATAGCGGCGCAGGGCCTCGAGGTGAACCGAAGGAGCCAGGTGGCCGTGACCAGTGATGCCGATAGCTTTGGCTAACCCTTCGTTCTTTGCCGCAATCAACGCTTCAAGCGCTCCGCCCGCCGCGGTCACC
>DAHXNH010000205.1 GCA_027365485.1 Clostridiales bacterium | reverse complement strand
ACGCTATAGGAAGTCTACCGTAGCTAGTCAAATAGAGCAATCAGGCCGAATCCAATTGTACAGCTCGAAATTTCGACCTGTGCAATTCAATAGTCTACCGTGATAAAGGGCATAGCGTTTCAGCGCTTAAGCCACCCATTGAAAGGAGATGGCATGGTCGGTACACCATGACACCATGGCGTGATTGTGGTGAAGGGTAGTGACCGTGGCCAAGGCCACAGAACCCGTCGGAGACCAACTCATCCCTTGGTGTTTTTGCCTGTTTTGGCGCTAACGCTAATTGCCATTACTTCGACTAACACGGCTGTCATCAGATCCTAAGTACACTAGTGACGAGAGACCCCGCTGGAATCAGCTGGGATTCGCGTAAACGTTAGAACCAAGTCTTTAAATCTGTCGTGTTCACGGTTAAAAGATCGATATGGTCCCCTGGCTCGGAATACCGTATATTCCTCGAACTCCAGAGACTTCAGCTCACTTTCCCCTAGATTCGCCATGATCAGACCAACAACTTTATCGTTATTGCTGATCCAAACCCAAGCGAAGGTGACGTCAATCCGTCTACCACTGGCTCCCAAGGGTGCTTATGACTTGATTGTACTTCATTCCGACGTAGTCACCTCCGTCCTGGATGGTATAATATGGCTCATTATTTGGCTATCAGGCCTCCTCACAACGCAATAGCTGACCCCCCAAAAAGTTGTCGAACCTTGCGTAAATCAAGATAGTGCAGAGGCACATCAAACTTCCTTAATTGGAGCCAGGAGGTGGTAGAAAACGATGCCTCTCTATTCCCGCAAGATATTAACGAACTTGGCGAACCGAGAGCAACGCAAAATCGTATAATTAGGGAAAATCAAAAAACCACCACCCATCGGTGGGCCCAGAGCGAGGTGAGACCGATCTGGTTTTATTTTACTGAAAAACCCCGTTCCACCAATGCGAAGCATCAGGACGGATATCGCAAGCGCATTTGGTGCAGCGCTGTGGAGACAGCCTCAGATCATGAATGGCCGTTTAAGCGTGATGAAAAAGTCTTTACGCGAATCTACTATCTTCATCGAGCGAGGCGTGACACTGACGTGGACAATCTGTCCAAACCAATCTTGGATGCAATTTCGCGGAAGACGAATCCCGCGGCCTCACCATCGATTTTGGAGGACGACAATAATGTCGTATGGCGATTAGCAGTAAAAATAAACCTAACCGAGGACCAGTACGAACTTCCCGGCGATCCGGTAAAGGTGGCCGAGCTGATTGAAGACGAAACTCTCCAAGATATAGTGGTGGTAGAGGTGGGCTACGTCACTTCGTCAATTAAGATTACGGTTGGGGGTGGGATTGAGTCATGAGCCTAACGGAAGACACTCTTCGATATGTTGAGTTAGCCAAGATCGAGGAATTGGAAGCGGATTA
This sequence comes from Clostridiales bacterium, assembly GCA_027365485.1. Taxonomy (GTDB): domain Bacteria; phylum Bacillota; class Sulfobacillia; order Sulfobacillales; family Sulfobacillaceae; genus JAMCVM01. Next base: position 1,131 of record DAHXNH010000205.1, on the reverse strand, counting down.
CACGTCAAAGGGATATCGCACGGTGAGGGAATACCGCGTCGGTCAGCGTTTGGTCGACTTGATGGTTGAACGAGGGGATCGGCAGATCTTTATTGAGGTGAAGGCCTTAAAGCATCTTGATTCGAAGGTGCTCCAAGCCTTACGGCAACAGACATTGCAATCAAATCCGGACGCCGAGTTCCGGGTGGTGATCGCCAATCCACCGGCTCAGAAGTCGATAGAAATTGAGAGTCTACCGACCAAGATTCGTCAATGGTTAAACGACCATATGCGAGACAGTATCAGGCAGTGGATCGGAGACCAGATTTCGCACGGAACGGGCTATATTGAGGTCGACGACGTGGTCGACCTGGAGATTCTGAAACTCTATATTCCCAAGGCCAAGGACGAACAGATCCAGGCGACGATACGGGGCACGTTGTTGTTGACCTTTCACTATAATGACCGTCGAGCCGATTCCGAAGCCCTTCCGGTAGAATTGCCATTTCAATCGGAGCTTGGGTTGGACTTGGAGTTGGATGTTAAGCATATGACGCCGAGATTCGATCCGGAATCTTTGGTGTTTTTATAGCCTGGTCTTCCGAACCTTTCGCAGGCGGACGGCCACCATGCTGTCGGATTCGGCGTTGCGGTTGGGTTTAGCGGGCACCTATCCCCAAGGCGCTCCGCTTTAAGAATCTTCGGACGTGTAGTGTGGCGGTGGTCAGTGCTTGATCAAACCCAATACGTTTTCGGCGCACGGGTCGGGTGTTGTGGCCTGGGGCGGCGGCGAAGCCCCGACGTTGCCGGGTTACCAACAGCAAATTGGCTCTGTGTTACAAAACCGAAAAAAACAATGCCACTCGGAACCTGGCCTTGGGATCTGACCAACGCTTCGACAGGGACTCGGAGTCGGGGAGTCAGTTCGTCTCAAGTCCCGGTTCGGCACATGCGGAAGTTCTGAAAGCCGCATGGTTGTACGGAGAATTGTTGTGCGGTCACACGATGATACTCCATATCCCATTTTCGATAAAGACGTTGCCGTCTTTTGGGGCAAAAAAGAGTGCCATCCGTTCACCCCAAAATTTCAACCAGCGTCCCACATCCATCCCCCCTGATTGCTATTCCACGCAGCGAAGACGCGGTAGAGAC
>DAHXNH010000188.1 GCA_027365485.1 Clostridiales bacterium | reverse complement strand
CCACACGATCGCGGTCATTGGCTGGATCTCGAGCGCTTAGCCCTCCTTAGGCACAACCCCTCATGCGTCGCTCGCGGCGAGTCTAGTCAGCCCAGCCCGGGTGGGTACCCTGAATTGCATCTGTTCTCAAAAATCGAGGGGGTCTCCCCTCTAAGAAAATATGCCCCGAATGTGGCGGACCCTGGTCCGATCACCGATGGCGGGTTCGGACGGGTCCCAGGTGCCTTTCCTTGGCCTCATTCAGGAACTTCTCAGAACCATTTTTGGGGGGTGTACTGGCATATGCGGCTTCGCGCTTCAGAGGGGCTTCGTCTGCAGTATATTTGACGCCTGACAGCAAATCATGGTACCGTACAGAAGGTCTTGCACGACCTCGGCGGATCAAGACCAGACCAGATATTTGACACCATCATTGCGCGAAGCGCACTCTCGGCCAATGCATCGCATCCGACTCCTTAAAGTTTCGGAGGGCATCGGCTTGGCGGATATTATTTTGCTGAAATGAAAGACGAGGTGGCCATGACCAGCCTGGGGATCTCGCCAGATCGGGCCGAGCGATCCTTCGCCGTGTACGTGGCGGCCACCGTGTTGGCCGAACTAACCATACAAATGGTGGCGGTGGCCATATCATGGCAGGTTTACTATCTGACCGGATCTGCATTGAATTTGGGCCTTATTGGCCTCACCGAGTTTGCGCCAACTGTGTGTTTTACGCTATTGGTCGGCATGGTCGCCGACCGCTTCAACCGCAAACTTATCGTTTGCGTCTGCCTTGGTGCGCAAAGTCTAATCTTGGCCGCGCTGACCACTGCCAGTCTCGCTGGCTTAATTGATCGCAATCTTCTGCTCGCCGTCGTATTCCTGCTCGGCTCCGCCAACGCGTTCTTCGGACCGGCGATGACCTCGATGCTGGCTAATGTGGTCGAACGTGAGCAGTTCTCTAAGCAAATGGCCCGCGCCACGTCGGCGTCACAAATGGCATCGCTGCTGGGACCGGCTCTTGGCGGATTCTTATATGCCTTAAACCCTTCGGCAGTGTATGCCGCCGCCACTCTGATAGCCGCCCTGTCCGCTGCTTTAATGGTTTTTTTGCGGGTGGCGCAGCGTCGAATTCCCCAAGAACGGGCTAGCGTGACCTCGGTCCTGTCTGGACTAACGTTTATCCGCCAGCGACGGATTATCTTGGGTGCTATTTTGATGGACCTCTTTGCTGTGCTGTTTGGCGGCGCCACGGCGCTTTTGCCGATTTACGCGCGCACGATCCTTAAGGTGGGCGCATTAGGCCTCGGCGTTTTGCGCTCAGCGCCGGCATTTGGGGCCGGGGTCATGTCTTTAGCCCTGGCACGGCGGCCCATCCGCGACCGAGTGGGCCACCGGATGTTTCTGGCGGTGTTCCTGTTCGGTTTAGCTACCTTGGTGTTCGCCCTCTCACGCTCCTTCTATCTTTCGCTCGCGATGCTGACAGCTTTAGGTGCCGCGGATGTTATCAGCATGGTTATCCGTTCCACTCTAGTCTTGGCCGAAACCCCGGATGCAATGCGGGGCCGGGTCAGTTCCGTGAATAATTTATTCGTGGGCACTTCAAACCAACTCGGGGCCTTTGAATCCGGAGTGACTGCAGGCTGGATGGGCGCCGTGGCTGCAGCGGTGGTCGGCGGCCTCGGCACCATAGTGGTGGTAGCCCTGTGGATACGGTTGTTCCCGGCGCTTTTTGGGGTCAATGAATTTCCCAAGGAAGAAACCTAGTTGGGTACCATACCGGAGCCTGAAAACCCTTCCGACGAGTGAAGATGAAGAGTGAATCGGGGTCAGCAGGCATCCAAAACGAAGGGTTTGGACCACGTCCCCTGCCTAAGCGCGGAATCATTGCGAACGTCAGAGTGGGTTTTAAGCATACCGAGAACTCCACGATTGCTCGGAGAGGAAGGAAAAACCATTGTCTACATCGCCTGTACACTCCCGCTTGGGGCTATGCGCGGCTGCGTTGGCCTTGGTGATATTGGGCTGGGCGCTATGGAACGCCGGTCGATTTTTGGTGGTTAATCAACCTCCGAAAAAAAGTGCTGCTATCATAGTCCTTGGCGGCGGACCGGTCAACCGCATCGAAAAGGCCGCACAGTTGTACCACCAAGGCTACGCACCGCTCCTCATTACCTCGGGAGGAACCCTGTACTCGGCCAACCGCACCCAAGCTGCGGAAATGGCGATGCAAGCCCAAAGGAGGGGTGTTCCAGCGGCGAACATTGCGTTGGATCAAAAATCTCAATCTACCGCTCAAAACGCTCAAGATACGCTGGTGCTGATGCTGCGCCGACACCTGGACTCAGCCATTGTCGTCTCCTCAAACTATCACATGCGGCGCGTACAATGGCTGTTTAACCGGACATATCGGGGGCATCACATACGACTGACTTACGTGGCCGCCAGCGACCCTTGGTTCCATCCTGAGCACTGGTGGTCCAACTCGCGAAGCATCGCCATTACCACCTCGGAATATCTCAAATTGCTCGTAGCATTTGCCCTTGGACAGTAGCTAGAAGCCCCGAGCGTACTCTTGGAACTAGATGCGGAAGACTCCGCCAAGATTGACTCCGGACTCGGCCGATAAAATGGGAGGAAGGTTAGCCGTCAGTAGAAGGAAGGACCAACATAACCGCTCTGAAAATCCTCAACAAACATATCCATGAGGATTTTCGTCTTATTGTTCGCTCTCTGCCGATGGGCCTGTGCCCTGATTGAACCGCTCAATCGAGGTACCCACCGTGGCGCTAGAGTCCAGCCGGGAGCCGTG
>DAHXNH010000156.1 GCA_027365485.1 Clostridiales bacterium | reverse complement strand
CATTTCATCGTTCAACTATATTTTGCACAATACACCATTCGTGCTCGCCCGTGCTTTAAGGAGAATTCCGCCCGATATGGCACAGCACGGCCCCCACTCCACGCGATACATCGATCGCTCATTCCACCAGCTTTTGCACATCACCGAAAAAACTTTCGCTTCCCGGCGAACACCAGGATCTTTATGGCGCATTGGATAACCAGGCCTGCGATGGCGGTGATAATCGCAAAGATTGCACCAATGGGATGTTCGCGCGTCGAAGATGAGACATTGTACGAATCAGCCGGTGTTAATCCATGCTTCCTCCGCAGTGTTGGCAGACGACGTGGTAGCGGGCACAGGCCGAGCAAAGACGGGGGATAGCGGTGGTATGCCATGACGCCTGCCGGCCGCAGGCTTCGCAGCGATAGTCGGTAAAGGCTTGGCCGGCTAATCTGGCATCCAGGTAAAAACAGGTGCGACAGGTTCCGGTACGTTGTCGTGATGGGGCTTTGGGATCTTCTGTATACGCTTGGAAACGTCGCGTCAGTTCGCGCCATTGATAGGATGTCGGATGGAGTAGCGTCAGTTGCTGGGGAATGGTGGCGGCCGCTTGATGATGTTGGTCCGTGATGGATGTGGCTTCGGTAGGGTGCCATGGCATGGGAGATCGGTCCTTTCTGCGAGGGGAGGATTTACCGGGAAGTGAAAGTGTGGCTTCTCCCTGTCATACCCCGGACGGTGCGGAGAGATTTATCCGGTAGGGGACACGGCAGGATACTGTTCCCAGAGGCGTCCGTCCAGCAAGGGATGAATCAACTTATGCCCATCTGCGGTGGCCCGTTGCTTAAAAAAGAACGCGATATCGTGGGATTGACAGGTATCGCGGATGGGTCGGATCCAGGCATCTTCCATCGGCCGAGCGTGCGGTCCGGATTCGGCTCCGACGATGACCCAGTGCAGACGGGCGACGGTACGCTGAGCCCAAGGGGAGAGATCCATCGGTCCGAGTAAGGGTTCGCAGGAAAGAAATCGAATGGCTGCAGGGGTGTTCAATAGAAACGGGATGCGCATCGTGGCCCAACGTTGGGTTTCACAACTGATGCCCAGCCAGACGTGCGGCAGAGGCCACGGGAACGTCTGCTGAAGCAAAGCTGCCAACCGAATGTGATTGGGAGAGAGCGCGACCTGGAGCAGTCGGTCGGCAATGCGCACGGGGGTCTGGGGGTCGGAGAGATACCGTTGCATGCGCTCCGGACGTTTGGTAAGAAGTTGGAACGTGTGGTGGGATGCTAACGCCATCGCGGCCCAAATGGTATCGAGGATCTCGTCGGACACCTGATCATGCCAGAGATCACTCATCGAGTTGACGAAAATACGACGCGGGGTGCGCCATCGGAGCGGTTGATCGACGCGTTCGGGATGGAACGTGACATTTTCTGCCGCGTGGATGGCGGTCCATGGGGTGGTTGTCCAGCCATAGCGATGGCTTAAGGCTTCTGCGTAACAATGCTCGCACCCTTCACTCACGCGACTGCAGCCGTGAATGGGGTTCCACGTTGCGTCGGTCCAGGCAATTTTCGAATGATCGCTCATCAAGGAACCATCCTTTCTTTGGGAGAAACCGCCTGGATTGGGTGACGCGGGGGCGTTGCTGACGAGGTCGCCCACTGGATCCCATCGTCGGCTCGAATCCGCAGCCGCTCCGGCTGTTCAGCGAGATTTGGGAATGCACGAGGAACAGCGGCACGAGATCTGAGGACGGTAATTGGCTCCCGCGAACTATGAGACATCGACGGGCTCGACAGAGAAGGGATGGGATTGGATCGCTGTGCGAATGATTTCGGGATCCGGCAAATCCAGCCCCAAGTCGGTATGCGCCTGAAAGCGAGCAGTTTGGGTCAGGATGCCGTCTTTGGTAATGATTTGGACGAGCCAGAGGGTGCCGACGCACCAATGGTGCAAAGCCACCGGACACGAACTCGGCGCAATCACGGCGGATCGGAGCACCTCTCCATCCCACAGATCCCAGAGAGTCGAATCGGGCTGAGCATCACAGCGAAAGAGCAACGTGAGGGGTGCGGTATAGCGTTCAACGATAGACAGTGACATAGAAAAAGTCCCTCCGTTTCAATCAATCAGGCAAGGTTTCTGCAGTCGATTCAAGTAGCGTCTCAACAAATTGGTTGAAGGGGAGCAAGGTGTGATGGGGTTGCACCACCCAAGCGTTAGCTGTCAACTGATGATAGGATTGCGGCAACGTGTCTGCCAAGTGGTAAAAAATCGGAAGCAGCGCTAATAATGTTCTGAGAGGTTCCAAGGCTCCACCAGGCCACGCATACGCAAATTCTGTGGCCGGAGCAAAAAAGAGACTGCCGGGCTGGTTGCGCACGGTATCCCACGCTTGGTCCGCAGCCATGGGGCCATTCCACATCGCGCCACCGATCGGGACGTTCGCCGCAATGGGCTGGCCGGATTGCGACCGACCGGCACGGTTTTGATCGGCAAGGGCCCAGGCGGCTTGAGTGGTCGCATAAGGCGCGGTTAATAAATCGTTCGTCATCCATTGGACATGGTCGGGATAGTCCGCAACGACAATTTCTGCCAGATCGGGCGCAAGGAAACGTGGCGTAATCAGCAGGTTGTTCTCGGCGATGCGGTCTCGAAGCACCAGGTGGGGTTGGATTTGTTGCGGCGTGATGGTCTGGGCTCTAGACTCCTCACGCTGCTGCGCGGCAATCCCAGACATCATCTGTTGTAGGGTTTGGACAATCTCGTCAAACGGCCGTCCATCTTGATATTCGGCCCAAAAGCGCGGGGTATGCAAGATTCCACAGGCATCGTCGGCAACAGCGATCCGAATGGTGTCGGCTCCGTCTAGCGTGGCATGTAACGCGCGGGCAAGCGATTCGGTAAAGGCATTGAGGGAAAGCGATGGCATATGAAAGCGCCTCCTTAGAATGTTAGAATGCGGGACGATGTGGGTATCGGATGTCCATTATGTCATAGCCGCCCCGGAGGGGCGGTGTGGAGATCTTGGCGAGAAGCATGGGTGGGGTTGTGATTAGACACAATTCTCTCTTTGCAAGATGAGGGTATTTTCCATTGCCTTTCTTAGGAACCAGCGGTGGGATCTATCAGATCTCAGCATATGGGTGGTAGCCACCGTTTGTCCTCGAAAGAGGACAGGGAGAATGTTTATGGCCCCCACCGTACCCCCCTAACTGCAGCTAGGGGGATTGGACCGAGTTCTGCGGGGCCGTTACGCCGAAACTTGAGAGGATGATCGGCGTGTGAGCGGCGGTGTTGGGAGGATGGTGTCGGTCCAAAACGTCGAACTTAGACCGTAAATGTCTTGGATGCCATGGTTGCGAGTGCCATCAATGTGAGGCTCTAAGTATTTGGCCGGGATGGTGAGATTCTGGGCTAATTGGATTTCCAGAGAGCCTCCCGCTCCATTCCAAGGGTCGTACAGTCCACAGGCGGTCTGTGCGCTCAGCGTGATGGGGTGGGGTTTGGCGTACCAATCCAGCAAATCGCGGAGTGGCATGCGGACGAAAAAGGTGAGGGCATTCATCAAAGAGGTGGTGTTTAGGCATTCCGTGAGGACGGATTGAAGAAATGGACTGGCGCTGGCTTGTGATGCGCGGAGCGCGTGATTGAGTTGACGTTTAGTATAGCCTTGATGGCGTACGAGCCATAAGAGGCTGCTGCGCTCGTCGATGGGTTGCCGCGGCTGGGCGGCGTAGCCCACGAAGTTGTTGAGCGTAAAATCCGTGTCTCCATCCCCGGTGTTCATCAGGAGATTGACGAGGACCGATTGATTCAGATAATGGTCATAGTCCCCTTCGAAATCGACCCATTGGGCGATCCAATCATAGAGCATCGCTTGATCGAGAGACGCGGGCACGTCATCGAGGTCCTCGCAGACTTCACGAATCTGGCGGATAAGTTCGGTTTCTTCGTCTTCCCGGCATTGCATCATAAATTCATCGAGGATTTCATGAAAGGCAGCGTACTTGTCCGTAGCCTGGGCAATGGTTTGGAGCTGTTCAAACGACAGTTGATCAGTGGGATCGGGCGAAATCGTGGCCACAAAGTGATCGTCTTGGGGGCGTAGGCCAGCAATGCGGGACAGGATTTGGGGGATGAGGGACGGATTTGTGAACATAGGAAAAACACCTCCGAGAGTAGAGTAGCGTGGAAACGGCAAGGGGGTTGAGCACGGGTGGCGTCTAGCATTTGCTACCATGGGTTGGGGGATGCACTCGCCTTTTAAGGAATTAGAGGGTGGGTTTTGGAGGATCCTCCACAGCGGCTAATAATCTGCGGACACGATCGAGTTCTGCGGTCGTGTGCGGAGTGCCGCCGGCGTTGATGGCCAAGTACCATTTTAACACGTCGGCTTCGGTGGGAAGATCGGCGATGGCGAAGCGTAACGTATTGAGGATTCGATGATGGTCGTCGAAATCCTGGAACCGAGCGCCGCCGAAAATGGGGAGTTGATTGGTGACCAGCATGCGAATCGTGGTGAGCCGTTGGAGCCCGTCAACAATCACAAAGGGGCCGTCGTGACCGGTATTCCAGCCGGGATGATTAAAGAAAATTATCCGCCCGGAATCCCCCTCGCGCAGGAGAAATTCGGCATAGGCTTGGCGCTGATCGAGGGTCCACACATGGCCGCGCTGAAACGGCGGCATGAGATTGAGATGCTGTTCGGTGATCCATTCGCGAATCGTGCGGTCTACGGAGTACAAGGGGACATCGACTTGATAGTGGGTCGGATTGAGCGATGGAAAATCGGTAAAACGCATAGGAAAGGGTGCACCTCCAAAAAGCAGCATGGGAAACGGGAAGCCTGCCAGAGGCAGGCTATTTTGCAGGAGACGACGGGCGATAGCGAGACAGGTGGACGCGATACCCTTGGGTGCGATCCCAATCGTGATGGTTAAAATCGGCAGGTCCAATGACGTGCCAGCCGTTTCTAGTATACGATTGGATTGAATCGTTGAGCCACCTCGTGAATGCTTTTGGATGGTTGAGAGTCTCGGAATCCTCTGGAACCGGCAGGAAGACGGTCTGAGTTTCCAAACGTTCGCCCCAATGCTCTGACGGAGTCACCGTGTACTTACAGGGCCGGGAAGCCAGTCCCATGAGCGCCGTCATGAGGGCTTCGGGAGTGATCGTGCAGATGAGCACCGGAAGTTGAGACGTCGTATCGGTGAGAGTGAGTTCGCAGGTGTCATCGGCCGTTCGACTAATCGAGAGGTGCCCGGATAATGGTAGGGACATGACATCATCTCCTTTCGGTACCGATGCGATGACAGGGGGGATGGATGCCACGAAATCCACGAGGGATTCTTCCGTGATAGGCGAAGAGGTTGGCATTACGAGGCCTCCTTAATAGGAATGATCGAAATCACGCTCGACATCAGAGACCAGCCGCGTAACCAAATACTCAATGTCCGGAATATCGCGAGTTTCGACGGCGTCTTTTAAAACGTTTCTCACATACGAGATATTGTCAGCAATCACCACGCGATCGGCAATCGAAATGTTCTCATCAGAGATTAACCACGTCATAAACTGACCTTCCTGATCCCACCAGACATTCACGGGACTCGCAGGACACCACCGGCGTAATGTGCGGATCGCGGATTCGATGTCTGCATAGATACCCACGGAGGATTCTAATATCCCCATCGTCCACAAACTCCTCACTCAGCACTCCTCGACCCAGTCTTCTCTCCCCATCACTACCCTGTGCAGCGTATGCAGAGAACAAAAACGAGGCGGGATATTGTTTAATCTCGGTACTCCATATTGCACGACAAGCCCGGGGATTCCTCCGGGTATGGAAAGAAGACCACCATCTTGGCTATCGTGTGGGTTCGCTTAACGAACGAAGACGGGTTCGATAGGTAGCCAGGACGGTTCCGACGAGGCCATCCTGGGATCGTTGGTTATCGCGCGACGAAAAATTGGTGATCCGTGACAGGGTCCCATAAGGTCAGGCTATTTGGATCGTCTGCAATCGCGGTCATGAGGGTATCCCAATCCGCAGTATGAGGGAGATGACAAGCCTCTTGTACTCGAGGCATGGCTTCGGAGTCGGTCGGATCTAAGAGGAGTAGGCGATAGGGGTAGCCACCGTGGTCGTAGTAAGCCCGTAAAGCGGCGGGATCGTGGATGATTTCGTCATCGAGTCCACAATCGAACAGAAAGCGCCACAAGGCACGATAGCGATCATCTTGGGGCTGTTCTCCCCACACTTGGCGCACTAGCTTATCAGTGTCGATCATGACCGGGGTCCTTGGAGGATCTGACCGGGGATTTCTTCTTTTACTTCTTCGAGGTCGGGTGTACCATTGAGGCCTTGATAAGACCACAGGACTTCTCCGGTGCGCTTCAGCACTTCGTCTTCGACGGCTTCGGGGGAATCCGCGATGACGTCGAGGGTGCCGGTGACAAAGGCTAGGGCAGATAATTGGACATGGAATCGTGGCATCGTTGAGTGCCTCTCTTTCGTTTGGAATGGATCAATTTCTAATCATCCCTCCGCCGGCGGCGGAGGGAGAGCATGAGTGAGTAGAGGCCGGGAATTAAGAGGGATCGGAATCTTGGATGAGCTGACTAGTCCATTTGGCGGGACAGCCGGGATCCTCTGGGAACCGTCCTTGAGGATCCGGAAACACCACCCGAAGGACTGTGCGATCGCATTCTTTCCGCTCGATCAATCGAATTGGGCAAGAAAATAGCGTCGTGTTTTGAGTACCAGCAATCAATCGTTGGCCGGCCGTGACGGCCTCAGCTACCGTAGCGAGGCATTGATAGCGTGTGGAAGGGTCTACGGATAAACGCATTTCGAGATCGGAATAGTCGAAGTGTTCGGCTAAACTGTGAGTGTGCACCAGCGGTTGATCGGTGATCCCATGAGCGACCCAGCCTTCGCGGGCCATGG
>DAHXNH010000147.1 GCA_027365485.1 Clostridiales bacterium | reverse complement strand
GCCTTTAATCTCCAGTTAGCTGCCTTTACCTTGGCATCAGTTCCGCTCGCGATTTTATTTCTCTTTTTGATGCGTTATTTTGTGGCGGGGATGACCAATGGGGCCATTAAGATGTAAGGTGGCGCTGAAGCTATCGTGGGTAGCAACGACGGAATGTTCGCCGCCCCAGTTGTGCTTAGGTTGTGGTGAAGGGCGGACAAGGGGGTCTATGCGCACAATTTCTTGGCGCCGAGAGCCTCAGAGTCTCGAGGCTCTCGGCGCTGATAGCAGATGGGGTGACCGGGTGTGTCTAGACCGCCATTAGAGGGGGCAAACATGGAAGTTTTGGATTTGATTTGCAATTATTGGTCCGAGCCGTTGGGTGTAGAGACACTATCCCCGCGATTGAGTTGGAAATTGAGTACCACAGTTCGTGGTGCGTTGCAGACTGCCTATCAGCTCCGAGCCGCAACGTCCGAATCTCGGCTAAAGGACGATCCAGACTTGTGGGATACCGGAAAAGTCCCCTCTGATCAATCGTTGCACGTGCCGTATGCGGGGAAGACGCTGGGATCCCGCCAGGTGGTGTTTTGGCAGGTCCGGGCCTGGGATCAAGCGGACCAGCCGTCGGCTTGGAGTTCGGTCGCCCACTTTGAAATGGGACTCTTGGCCGCTGACGATTGGCAGGCACCGTGGATTGCCAGCCCCGAGGGACGAACAGAGATCGATCATGCCGTGCCAGCTCCCCATTTTCGCAAGGAGGTCACCGTGGAAGACTCGGTGGTCCAAGCGCGGGTCTATGTCTCAGGCCTGGGCTTTTATGAATTGCGGGTGAATGGCCACAAAGTCGGTGATGCGGTGCTCTCTCCCGCTTTTACCCGTTATGATCAGACGGTATTGTATCAAACCTTTGACATTACCCCGTTCTTGCGAGGGGGGACCAATGTTTTTGGGATCGTTTTAGGCAACGGCTGGTACAACGGATTTACCGACGACGTGTGGGATTTCCGCCAAGCGCCGTGGAGAGCTCAACCCAAATTCCGTCTTCAGGCCCACCTTGCCTTTGCCAATGGGGACGAGCGCGTGATTTTAAGTGGGTCCGACTGGAAAACGGCTCCGGGTCCGATTCTCTTTGACGGGTTGAGAAACGGGGAGACGTACGATGCTCGTCGGGAATTGCCGGGGTGGGACGTCTTTGGTTACGACGATAGCACGTGGCAAGCGGCTAAGATTGTTCGCAGCCCCGGAGGGATCATGGCCTCCGAGCAAATGCCCCCCATTCGCGTGTTGCAAACGCTGACCGCGGTGGCTGTGCACGAAATTGGGCCGAAAACCTTTGTCTTTGATGTCGGCCAGAACATCTCTGGCTGGGCCCGCATCCGCGTCCGCGGAGCCGAGGGCACGGTGGTGACCTTGCGCTATTCCGAGGATTTGGATAAAGATGGGCACCTGGATACCTCGCATATCGACTGCTTCATCAAGAGCGGTGATTTTCAGACAGACCGCTATGTTTTAAAAGGGGACGGCGAAGAAGTTTGGGAGCCTCGTTTCGTCTACCACGGATTTCGTTATGTAGAGGTCTCGGGGCTGGAAGAACCCCCGAGTGCCCATACCCTAAGTGGCCGGGTCGTTCATACGGATTTAGCCAGCCGCGGTCATTTTGCTTGTTCTAACCCCTTATTGAATCAGATTCAGTCTGCCGCCCGATGGTCCACCTTGACCAATTATCACGGCTTTCCCACCGACTGCCCGCATCGAGAAAAGAACGGTTGGACGGGGGATGCCGCCTTATCGGCGGAACAAGTCCTGATGAATTTTGACCCGGTTGCTGCCTATCAAAAATGGATCCGCGACTTGAAGGATGTACAGCGGCCAAGCGGTCAGATTCCAGGCATAGCGCCGACAGGGGGCTGGGGCTATAACTGGGGCAGTGGGCCAGCTTGGGACAGTGCGCTCTTTTTGATTCCCTGGTATGTGTACCAATATACGGGGGATGGTGCGCTGTTGGCTTCGACATATGCCTCGATGCAGTCGTATCTCCACTTTGCCCTGTCAATGGCCGACGGGGGCATTTTTGATTTTGGATTGGGCGATTGGTGCCCCCCTACTGGGGGACCGGGTGCTCACGCCTGCCCTACGGCGGTCACCGATACTGCCTACGTCTACATCATGGCTACGGTCCTGCAACAAGCGGCCAAAATCTTAGACAAGGACGAAGATGAAGTGGCCTACGCATCCTTAGCCGTCAAGATTCGAGCGGCCTTTCGTCGCCACTTCTTAGACCTTGAGACCATGACCGTCATGGGAAATTGCCAAACTGCGACCGCCTGTGCCCTCTATCAAGGCCTGGCAGAGGAATCGGAGCGACCCGCGCTGGTGGAGCGACTGATAGCCCAAATCGAAGCCAAGGACCGACATCTGGATACCGGGATTTTAGGGGCGAAATATGTGATGCATGCGCTGGCTGATGCGGGTCGTTCGGACATCGCTTATGCCATCGCCAGTCAAACCAGTTTTCCCAGTTGGGGGTATTGGTTGGCCCAGGGGGCGACCACACTCTGGGAGCAGTGGGACGGGGAAGGATCACACAACCACCATATGTTTAGTGACATCAGTGCCTGGTTTTATCAGGGCTTGGCTGGCATTCTTCCCGACAGAGAAGAGCCCGGATTTCGACACATCGTGTTTCGTCCGCAGGTGGTCGATGATCTGGATTTTGTCGAGGCGAGTCATGACTCGCTTTATGGACGCATTGCCTGCCGCTGGGAGACGTCAGCGGCAGGCTTGACGGTGCGCGTGTCCGTCCCTGCCAATTGCCACGCCACCTTGCACTTGCCCGAAGGCTACGCCCAGAACCTCCAGGAAGACCAAGGCGACCTCGACGGCGAGATGGTGGATCGCCAGGGAGATCATCTGGTGATTGCCATGGGATCGGGCGACTATGCCTTTATTGTCGAGCGGGGACCGCTCAAGTCTAGCTAGTGAATTCGCAGGAAATGAAGAGAGATAGATGGTAGCTGAGACGCGCTAGGGAGTGATGAATAATGGCAGAGAAATTCGAGTTGGCCAATCTGGTGAAGCCCCATATGGGCGGCATTGGCCACCTCTTGACGGCCACCGATCCCATGGTGTTGTTGCCCCATGGCATGATGCGGGTGATCCCGTTGCTGAAACCCGTGGGCTATATGGACCATTTTTTGGCGGAGTGGATTGAGGGGGTAAGATTTGACGAGTTCTTTCTTCGGCTAGGACGCGGTGAGGTCGCGGG
>DAHXNH010000141.1 GCA_027365485.1 Clostridiales bacterium | reverse complement strand
CCCTCACCCACCGGGCTGGCTACTAAGCCAACGCCCGGTCAGGAAACCCCGGATTTAAAGAGCATAATCCAGATCGACATTCCCACCATGCCGAACGCAATCAAAAACACCAGATACAACGGAATGATTTGCCAGGCCAGTCCTCGACCCTCTTTGACGTGCATAAACACCCCTAATTGCAACGCCGCTTGCAATGCAGCTAAGGTTAAAATGATAATTAGCAAGGCTAGGACTGGCAACACATGGTTCATGACCAGGAAATATGCGGCAAAGGTAAGCACTAAAGAACCTACGTAGCCAAATATTTGCACCGTCGGGAATGCTTCCGCATGAAATCGAGGACGGAGAAACTTGATCGATTTGTCGTTGTCCTGCTCGTACGCCTCATCGACTGTGATGCTCTGCTCAGATTCTGACATTGACTAACACCTCCTCTCGGCCTCGCGGGGTTAATTTCATCAACCCAGTTTGCCGTTTAGATATACAAAGGTGAAGATGAAAATCCAAACGATGTCTAAGAAGTGCCAGTACAGGGAAAAGGTATAGATCTTTCGCGCGGTTCGCTCTGTAATCCCGTGCTTTCTCAATTGAAACAACAGGGTGACCGCCCAAAAAATTCCGAACGTGACGTGAGCACCGTGGGTTCCGACTAAGATATCGAACGCGGACAAAAAGGCGCTGGTATGCCACGTAGCATGAAGCGCGGCAAAACTGACAAAGTCATGAATTTCTGTCGTCACAAATCCAGCACCCAGCAGGATGGTCAAAAACGTCCAGGCCATGAGCGCTCGGACTTGTCCTTTGCGCATCGCATAGATGCCGAGACCTATCGTAAAACTAGAGGTTAAGAGCAACAAGGTTTCGAGCAATACCGGACCCATCTTAAACAGTTGGTTCGCAGTCGGGCCAGCGGCTACCGAATTGTGAAACACCGCATAGGTAGAAAACAAACTGGCGAAAATCAGCACATCGGTCACGAGAAACATCCAAAATCCTGTAATCTTCATGCTTTCGTGCTCGTCCGCAAACTCTAGCGGCAGCTGCTGCGCGTGTTCATCCACCAAGGGAAGACTCATCCTTGCAACCTCCCTAACGTTGCCTCAGTTTGCCGAATCACGTCGGCTTTCAGATGATGATGATCGTCATAGTCAAATCCCGAGAACAACAGGCAAAGAATGATGCCGACAAACCCGATGATTGCAATCGGCCACCAAGCGAACGTCATTCCGAACCCGAGTACGAAGAACGACGCCCCGAGCAAAAAGGGAATCGGACTATTTTTGGGCATCTCCACATCATGCACATCCTCCGGTCGTAAGTCGGCTAGCGATTGCCCCTTTTGTTTCATCGCCCACCAAGCGTCACGATCGTGCACCACCGGAATGCGAGGAAAATTGTATTCGGGCACCGGTGACGGCAACGACCACTCTAAGGTGCGGCCATCCCACGGATCTCCGGTGAGATCGCGTTCACCGTACAAGAGGCTCCATACAATGTTGTAGACCAAGACGACGAATGCTGCCCCCATAATGAACGCTCCAAACGTCGAAATCACGTTCAGATCATGCCATCCAAACCCGAGCGGATACGTGTATATTCTCCGAGTCATACCCTTCAGTCCCAACAAGTACTGAGGCAAAAAGGTCACCCAGAAACCGATCAAAAACAACCAGAACGCCCACTTGCCCTGGGTCTCGTTCAGCTTCATGCCAAACATTTTGGGCCACCAATAGTACAAGCCCGATAGGAGACCGAAGAGGGTGCCGCCAATCAACACGTTATGGAAATGGGCCACCAGAAAATAGGAATTGTGCAACTGATAATCGGCGGGGACAACCGCCAAAAGAATTCCCGTCGCACCTCCGACCATAAACACGGGAATAAAGGCCATTTGATACAACATGGCCGTCGTGGTCTGAATGCGGCCACCCCACATAGTAAAGATCCAGTTGAATATCTTCACGCCGGTGGGAATCGCGATCAGCATGGTCGACAATCCAAAGAAGGCATTCACTGCCGGACCCGCGCCCATGGTGAAGAAATGGTGCACCCAGGTGCCATAGGCCAAAAACATAATCGCGACGATCGATGCGACCATGACCGGATAGCCGAACAGCACTTTTTTCGAGAACGTCGCAACCACTTCGGAAAAGACTCCAAACAAAGGAATGATTAGGATATACACTTCAGGATGGCCAAACAGCCAGAAGAGATTGACGTACATCATGGGCATCCCACCCCGGGCCAGGGTGAAGAAGTGAGATCCAAACAGTCTATCAAACAGGCTCATCGCCAAGGCCACGGTCAACGGCGGGAAGGCGAAGAGAATCAGGGCCGAGGTCACCATCGTAGACCATACGAACATCGGCATCTTCATCAACGACATCCCCGGTGCTCGCATCTTCAGCGTGGTCACCAAGAAATTAATCCCCGTCATGGTAGTACCCATGCCCGCGATGATCAGGGCTAAGAAGTAGTAATTCTCACCAGGACCTGGATTAAACGCAAGGCCGGTGTACGGAGGATACGCTGTCCAGCCGGCATTGGGTGAACCTCCAATGACGAAAGAAATATTGAACAAAATCGCTCCGAAAGCAAACAGCCAATAACTCATGGCATTCAAACGGGGAAAGGCTACGTCGCGTGCGCCAATCATTAAGGGAACGACCGCATTAAACAAGGCGAAGATAAATGGCATCCCCATGAAAAACACCATGATGGTACCGTGGGTGGTGAAGACTTCGTCATACTGGGACGCGGGCATAAAATGCGTAGTCGGCAGCGCCAACTGCGCTCTTAGCATCAAGGCATCGATGCCACCGCGCATCAACATCACTAAGGATGCAATGAGATACAAAATCGCAATCTTTTTGTGGTCGACGGTGGTTAGCCAATCATACCACAACCATCCCCAGCGCCGAGTTTTGGTTAAAAGGACAATGACGCCAATGCCGGCACAAATCAGTCCGAAATCAATTAATAGGATGTCCGGCAGGAGCACCCCAGGTGGAAAGAGCGTATGAACAAGATAGGGAACAAACGAAGGCATTCTGAATCCACCTTTCAATATAGCAAGATGAGTGACGACAAAGTTAAAGCTAGCTTCCTACCATCGGTATATAGCTAATGCCCTTCTTATCGTGCATAACCATATACATGCCGCTTCCGGTGAGACTAAAGCCACTGGCCAGCGTAGGAAACGTATCGGCTGGGTAATTCCCGTAGGTCGAGTCGCCCACGGTGGTCTGCTTCAGCAACCGATCATAAGCTGCCAGCGTCATAGGATGTGCACTGGCGGTTGTTGTCGTCCACGTCTGAAATGATTTCTGCGATACCGCCTTCACATTGAAGAACATCTTTTCAAACCCTACGCCAGAAAATTGGCCGCTGTGCCCCCAATAGGTTCCGGCTTTGTCCGCCTCCAACCACAACGGCAGCACGCGGTTCGGCATGGTATACTCCATCCCGCCCAACTGCGGTACCCAAAACGTATTCATGGGAGAATCCGCCGTGAGTTCGAATAACACCGGTCGATTCGCCGGAATGACCGCGTAGTTTACGGTCGCAATATGCTGCTTGGGGTACTCAAACAGCCACTTCCAGGTAAGCGAGGTAACGTCGATCACCACCGGATCTTTCCCTTTGGGCAAATGGGCCAAGGAAAATGTGGTCTTGACCGTCGGAATGGCAATAAAGAGCAACAAGATGGCAGGCAGAATCCATACCGATACTTCCAAGAGGGTATGACTATGCCAATTGGGGGTATAGGGCGCTGTATTTCCCGCCGTATCTCGAAAACGCACAATGGCATAGAAGAATAGTGCCAATACAATCACCGCAACGATAGCCATCAACTCTAATGCTAAGATGAACACATGCAATTCGCTTTTCGCCACCGGTCCTGCGGGATGCAGCAGCACGTATTTCGGTCCGAAGCTAAAGCCTGCGCTTAAGAGCCCAGCCCCGGCCGCCAAGGCGGCCAGCACCAGCTTGCGATATGATTCCATCAATCGCTGTGCAAACATCGAAAACCACCTCTGCCCAAGATTCTCAACACCGAAAAGTCTCAGCGTATTCTATAAGTTCGCGGGGCCTCTCGAATTGGCAAGACCGATAACCCAACGTGAAAGATTACCCTGTCTTAGGAATGGTTAGTCACGGCTACATTAATCAAATCGAAGTATAGCAAGGATGAAACTCGGGGTCAATTGATGCAATGCCTGTTTATATCCGTCGATCCTAACTATCAAAAGCACTGTACACCGAATCTTCCGAACTCTTATTGTTTAATCGGTTTGGCGATTGATCCCGTCTACATCGCGCACCTGCGTGGTTCAAAATGACTGTGAGGTACATGCGGAGAAATACCGCGAGCATCGGTTCAGTTCTCCTCGGTTTTGTTCTCACCCGAAATCCTTCGACTCAGACACCATGATTCGCTTCAGTGGAAGCGGCAGCCGCCGAGTCCAGCCTCTTCGTTCAGTTGCGAAGCGAAGTGACCTCGGCTCGGTGAAGTGCCCCAGAAGAGTACGGCGTGACTAGTTCAAAGAATGGAACGACGCCAGTGCTTTTGGATAGCTTCGCAAACCGAACGTTTTTGGTGAACAGCATAGCAAGGGAAGGTTCAAGAGAAGGAATAGGCCCCGTTACCACCCTTCAACTAAATCATGTGCCTAAGGTCTTTCGCACTTTTTCCCTGATCATGGTTAAGGAGGCGTCAAGGCTGGGGAAACTGCTATGGCCTTGGCATTGGGGTTTCAGGACTAAATTGTACGCCGCGGACGGCATTGTCGACTCCATGGCCCTCTGAAAATTTGTGGGCGCCGTCGATGTCGGTTGACTCTTTTTAACGACGCCGTAGAGCCAAGCGCAAATGGCAGGCCGGGCCGCCCTAGCCCAGGGGGTCCTGGGAGACGCGCCGAGATCTGCCCGCCCACGCAGTGTGACCGCTTGGGATCGGCGCCTTTGGCGCCTGAGCCGCCAGACGGTAGTGTACTTTCCAAAGATAGTACGTGGTCTTAGCGTCCCAATTAATGTCAAAGGGCACGTGATAGCGATCCGATGAATGGGCGTCCACTAAGGGATACCCGTGAGCGTCGAAGCCGACCACAATCCCGCTGTGCTGCATCCGGCCATGGCGAAAATTGGTGATCAGGTCTCCGACTTGTAGTGCGTCCAGGGGGCCTTGGGGATACTTTGGCGACGGCATTAGCATTTGTTCAAAGTCCCCTTTCGCCAGGAGCGAGGCGCGACCGCTCACGCTTAAATACCGGGTGAAACTCCCCGCATTCGACCACGCCTCGGTGCCTAACTTGGTTTGGGGATTATATCGCCACTCGGAAGTCTCAGCAAACCCGGCGGCGTGCAGGACTTGGGAAACAAAGGCAGTACAGTCGCCTCCAGCGTCGTTGTAATCATTATAGGCGGAGTTGTATTGCTTGCCATTGCCGCATTGTGGAGCGGCCCCGCAAAACTGGTCGGCATAAGCCTGAGCGGTTATGCGTGGTAGCGACAATTCCACCGGATGGTGGCCACGAACCACGCCAGGTTCGATGGTGCGCCAGTCCGCGGGAGGAAAACAGTCATCGTTGGCAATCCGCCAGGCGCCAGAGGCAAGTCGTTGTAAATCGTACTGGTGATACACACCCAGTCCAAATCGGTAGCGCTTGGACGGATCATCGGCGTAGGAGTATAAAAACTCCTCACCAACCCGCGCTTTAATCGCGGCCGATCCCTCCCGGGCGTTTAAGTGATCGATATGGATGCGCACAGCGACACTCCGGAGAGTAATCCCCCGCGCCTTAGCCCAACTTCGAAAGTAGAGACTTCTTTTCCAAGCTACGCGAGCGCTAGTCCCATCCGAAGAGAGAAACACCCGATTCAGTTGTAGGCGATTTCCTGCGACCATCGCCTCGTCTTCTCTGGTGACCAGGTGGCTCAAAATGACAGGGTAATTCGTAGCAGACGCGGGCGAGGTCATGACTGCCCCCAAGACCATCGCAGCCATTAAGCCGAAGAATAGTGGATTCATATTCACAGTATGAGGGGGCGGGAATTGTTTTATGCGGGTAAAGATAAAGCGGGCGAGGACTGTAAGGAGCCCCCCTGCCCGCTTATCTCATTCACCAAGATCTTAGAGCAATTTTTCTCCAGGCTTCCAGTTCACCGGACAAAGCCCGCCGGCCTGAAGCGCCTCTAAGACGCGAACGATTTCGTCCACGGAGCGGCCCACGTTAAGGTTGTGCACGACCTCGTATTGCACGACGCCTTCAGGGTCGATGATGAAAAGCCCGCGATAAGCGGCACCTTCTTCAGGCAAATAGACCTGATAGGCTTGAGACACCTCGTGACCGCCGTCGCTGGCCAGGGGATAACGAACCGCACCGAGCCCGCCTTGATCAGGGTCGGCATTCCGCCATGCCCGATGCACGTGGCAACTGTCGGTGGAGACGCCTAAGATCTCTGCCCCGCGATTTTTAAAGTCGTCGTACGCCTCAGACAAAGCGATGATTTCTGTTGGGCAGACGAACGTGAAATCATGCGGGTAAAAGTAAAAGATCAACCACTTCCCATGGTAGTCCTGCAAACTCACCTCCATGTCTTTCCCTTCGTGATCGACCGCTGGCATGTTAAACGCTGGCGCCGCTTTTCCTACTAAAGCCATAGTTTTTAACTCCTCTCTCTTCGCCCAAGCCAGAACCTCTTTGTGGCTCTATTTCTCGCCATCTACCTGTTTCATCCGCAGGTACCAGGTGCGATAGGTGAGGCCTTGGGCTTCTGCCTGTGCTTCGTCTAAAACGGATTCTGCCGTCCCTGGTGCAGGTACCACCACGGGTTGTCCGGGTTGCCAGTCGACGGGAGTCGAGACTGAGTAGAGACTGGACGTTTGCAGTCCGTCAAACACTCGCAACAGTTCGTCCACATTACGACCAAGACTCAGCGGGTAGTAAATCAGCGCTCGAATGATTCCCTTGTCGTCAATGAAAAAGACCGAGCGTACGGTCGCCGTAGTCGATTCACCCGGATGCAGCATGCCGTACAGATTGGAAACCTTCATGTCTAGGTCAGAAATAATTGGAAATGGCACCGGCTTGCCGGCGATTTTGGCAATATCTCGGGTCCAGGCGATGTGCGAAGGGACACCGTCCACCGACAACCCAATCAGTTGCACATTTCGTTTGGCAAATTCGTCGTTGCGGCGGGCAAACTCGGCAATTTCCGTGGTGCACACCGGGGTAAAATCCGCGGGGTGAGAAAAAAGCATCACCCATTTTCCCCGATACTGAGACAATTTAATTGGGCCATGCGTGGAATTCGCCGAAAACTCTGGGGCGGGCTCGTTAATCCGAGGCAACCCGTTGGCGGTGCTAGAGACATCCATCCGTAGAACACTCCTTCAAAATTTAGTGTTGACACACGCTCTATCGTCCACTCTGTTCAACCTCGAAGCCAAGACATTCTTGCCACCTATGTTTCCCTACCATCGATAGTATAGTACAGATAGGGGCTTTCGTCCCTATTGGGGCGTGCTGTCCGTCCCCGCGCATTTGCGAAGGGCCCTAAGTTGGGAGCCGTGGGCTGCCATTTTCGCTACCGGGGACGGTCGGAGATTGGCTTATTTCAGCCCGCGGCTGACCCCAAGTCCGCATCGCACCCGGATGAACCGCTCCAGACCCCCCCGACTTAAGAAAGCCCCCAGGCATTGAGATGCTCTAGACTAATTTTCGCACTTTCAAAGGGGTCGCGCTGACAGATATCTTGCTCGACCATATACCAGCGCGTGCCTGCCTCTTCGAGCGCTTCGAGGATCCGGGGCCAGTTCATATTGCCTTCGCCTACCTCAGCCATCGTCGGTTGGCCGTCCACAATAGTCATATCCTTCAAATGAACCAACGGCACTCGACCTCGAAGCTTCGCAATCCACGCGGCTGGGTCCGCTCCCCCGTGTTGCACCCAGTATGTGTCGATTTCGGCGTTCAGGGCCGGATCGGAACCGGAAAAGATGAGGTCCAACCCGATGGCATCGCCCATGCGCTCAAATTCAAAGCTATGGTTGTGATAGGCTAGCGTCAGTCCGTGGGCTTGAAATGTTTGAGCGGCCACCCCCGCCTCTTGGGAAAATTGGCGATATCCCCGAGCATTTCGAAATTCTGAGGGCATCGAAGCAATTGCGGTATAATGACACTTCCACCGTTCATGATTTTCGAAGATCCTCTCTGGTTGGGTTTGAATCTCCTGCCATGAAACATGCGTGGCCGCGGCCACTAATCCTTCCCCGGCAAGCATGGATGCCAACTCACCCGGGTCAATAGGTCCCAAACCAGACAGTTGCACGGCTTCGTATCCCATAGTGCGAACCCGTCTGAGCGTAGTTGCCAGCGCAGCGGGAGTCTTGGTAAACTCTCGTAGAGTGTACATCTGCAATGCCAATTTCATCATGACCACTCCTTTCCAATGCTTTTAAATTATACGCCCCAGGAGGGTCCGCGAGAGCCCTCCATGCGTTGACGCAGCAATGTTTCGAAACGCATTTCATCGATTGGAAGGCTTACCCAATCATCCAGCCATGATGACAGATGCATCGCATTCGACAGTTCCAGTCCCAAAAGGCCTTCCTCGCCGGGCGCAATCAAGGGGGTTCCGTCGGTGATCGCTTCCACCCAATTTTGGGTGACGCCACGATGCCCGCTTTCTCGTCCCCGAATCGGCACTTCCACTTTCCAAACCTCTGGGGCACCATGGCCTCCGCGATAGGTGGCATTAAATGTGCGCTCCGGGGTCACCAACCGCCAAAACTTCAACTGGCCGTCTTCCACCACCACTTTTCCCCGGTCTCCTGCGATTTCCAAACGGTTGCTGCCTGGGGCTTCACCCGTAGACGTGATAAAGGTCCCGGTGGCCCCGTTGGCGTATTCAACGTAGGCGGTGACATCATCTTCTACCTCAATGTGATGATACTTGCCGAACTTCATAAAGGCTCTTACCCGGGTGGGCATCATATCGATGGTCCATTGCCATAGATCTAGCTGATGGGGCGACTGATTAATCAGCACTCCGCCACCTTCTCCCGACCAGGTCGCCCGCCACGAACTTAAATCGTAATAGCTTTGAGGTCGATACCAATGGGTCACGGTCCAACTGGTCCGCTTGATGTCTCCTAGTTCGCCCGCAGTCATCAATTGCCGCACTTTTTGATACAGCGGACTGGTGCGCTGATTGTACATTAAGGCAAAGACTAGTCCCTGCTCTTCAGCTTTCCCGGCCAAATCTCGGGCGGATTTGGTGTACACCGCCAGTGGCTTTTCACAAAGCACATGAAGGCCGGCGGCTAGTGCCGAGCGAACCATGCTGGGATGAAGAAAGTGAGGTACGGCGATAATGACCGCATCCACGTCGTTGGACTGAATTAACTTTTCACCGCTGTCGTATCGCTGCACCCCATCACCCAATTGGGCCTCGGCCCAATCTAAGCGATTGCGATCCGGATCTGCCACCGCCGTGAGTTCGGCGCCGCTAATCTCTCCGTTATGTATATAAATCGCGTGCTCACTGCCCATAATTCCAATGCCGATCACCCCGACTCGCACCATGTTGCAACCTTCTTTCATCGACCCCGTGGGTCCGAATTTCCGTCCCTGTTGATGGCGGTCAAAGATCCATTCGCCTTTTTTCGGCGGAGTCCTGCCTTGCCCCGGGCGTAAACGAAACTGTCGGCTGCGCTGTACCCAAGCCTCAGGAAACGTCTCAAACGAGGCGGCGCCGACCATCGAAGTTTCCCGAGGTCGGTCGGATATTACGCATGCGCCTGAACGAGGTTAGAATACAGGTACGCACCTTTTAGGAGGCCCCTTTTGGCTAGACGCTGGTCTAATGCATCCGTATTTTTAAATTCAGAACTTCCTTGGTCCGTCGTAGGCGCCTGGATGGGTTCTTATCTTACTTTATATCTAATCGCGTGTCACTTAACGCCCCGGCAGATTGGATGGGCGCTTGCCCTCTCGGGGGTGGTCCAAGTGGCCATTTATCCGTCGATGGGATGGATTGCCAACCGACTGGGTCGAAAAAATGTCATCCAATTGGGGGACTTCTTAGGCT
>DAHXNH010000123.1 GCA_027365485.1 Clostridiales bacterium | reverse complement strand
ACGACCAGACGAATGCCAACTCCAAGAAATAACGTATCGCGAAGCCCCACGATGGTTGCTAACTGGCCTCCAGCGAGAATGCCGCACAACGTGCCTAGCGAGGTCAGCACGAGCCAAGACGAACGCAAGCGTCCTAAGACGGCGTTCTTCGTATGCCGCTGGCGGAGATTCGAGAGTCCTATCATGACGAGGGTGTCACCAGCGTCTCCGATCACTTGTTGGCCTAGGACAAAGAGAATTAGGAGCCACATCGGGCCGAAGGCCATGGGCAAAAACGCGGTGCCAATGGCTGCCACAACGGCCCCCAGGACCAAGGCGCGGGCGTATCCCCACCGCGTGACTACCCGATGGGTCAGTCCGGCGGTCACGAGCGAGCCGAGTCCTCCGATGGCGTATAAAATCCCCTGCAACACAGGTGCCATATGCAACCCCCGGCTGATATAGAGCATATAGACCGCTGAGGACAACCCGAAGAAGAGACTGTTGATGCTATCCATCAGGGCAATGCGCCGCAACAGCGGATGGTGCCACAGGGTGTGAATTCCGTGGGTGAGGTCCGCGAGGGCCACATGCGCATGGTCAGGAACCACCACGGTGGGTTCTGGGCGTCGGATTGCCCAGAGACTGAGGGCCGAGACGACAAAGGACAGTGCGTCAACCGAAAAGGTCAAGGCGCCGCCGAGCCATTCAAATAATGCCCCTGCCAGGCCAAACCCGGTCACTTCCGCGACGGAACTCATGCCGGCGAGTTTGGCGTTGGCGTCGAGCAATTGCTCCGGTGGCACAAGGGTTGGAAGATAGGCATCATACGCACTATCGAAGACGATCTCCGCGATGGAAAGCAGCACCACGAGGCCGATAATGAGACCGAGCGTGAGCCGGTGCAAGATGAAGAGCAGAGGAATCAACCCAATGAGGACGGCACGCAGGCTGTCGATGAGAATCATCACCTGTCGGCGGCGCCAGCGATCGACGACGACCCCCGCTAAGAGGCCGATCACCATACCCGGTGCGACCTCGGCCACGCGGACCCAGGCCACTTGCATCGGCGTAGCCGACAAGGTGTAGATCACAAAGAACGGCAACACCAAGCGGCTCGTCAACGAGCCAAACAAGGATACGCCTTGCCCGGCCCATAGCTTGAGGAAATCGCGATTCGTAAACACATTGGATGACAATGCGGTTCGCTCCATTCGTCGAGGACCACCACTGAAGAAGTTGCCAAGCCGAAAACACACCGAAAAATCCGGACGGACGGACTGAGAACCATCCGGTCCGCCAGATGTCAGCGCCGGGCATAATTAATCAATAGGGTGCAAACTTCGCATCCGGGAAGAGTCCTCGATGAAATTAGTGACGGTGCTATTTAGCGACCGTTGATGAGCGATCCACAGGCTGGCAAGATAGCAACAACTCCTTAATCTCAGTAAGGCCAATATATCATGGCGTGTTTCTGCGGGCAAGGATGGAACGCTCACACTGCGCTATTGGGGGCATGTCACGAATACTCTTAATGCGCATAAGGGGGCGTATGTGCCATACGACACGGCGCTCAGAAGGCCTGGGAGTCGGGCTACCGTAAATACTGATAGACGGTCTCGCGACTAATGCCAAAAACCTTAGCCAGGGCGGTCTTCGCTTTCCCTGCCTGCGCTCGCTGGCGGAGGGCCTGCACTTGGTCGACGGTCAAGGCTTTCTTGCGGCCCCAATAGACGCCCCGTTGTTTGGCTAAGGCAATGCCTTCCCGTTGGCGTTCCCGCAGGAGCGCCCGTTCAAATTCGGCAAAGGCCCCCATCACCGACAACATCAGTTGGGCCATGGGCGACTCTTCCCCGGTAAAGACTAACTGCTCGCTGACGAATTCGAGCCGAATATTGCGGTGGGTCAAGGTCTGGACGAGGGTGCGCAGATCCGGCTCTTACGCACTTTCTGTTATTACTAATTGACTAGGCAACGATCAAACAGGGATATTATGGGTATTCCCTGTTATCTACTGCTGGAACCTCAGGAAATACGCACAACATATCTATCATCTCTGGACTGTTTGACGAGTTTCCCTAATTTTCTCGAGGAAATAATCGCAAACCCGTACTATAAGGTTGCTACATCGTTGCTACGTCGACTATTAATAACAGAAAGTGCGTAAGAGCTGCAGATCCTCCAAATTCCGGGCCAGACGGTCTAAGCTATGGACCACCACCGTATCGCCCTCGCGCTCAAAGGCCAATAACTGCCCCAGCTGCGGCCGGTGAATATCCTTACCGGAGGCATACTCGGTAAACACCCGATCCACTGGAACCTGGTCCAGTTGCCGAGCTGGCTGTTGATCTCCACTGCTTACCCGAATATAGCCAATCCGATGCTAGACCCTAATCGGACGCGTTTTTGCAACGATCCTGACGTCCGGCTAGGGTATACCGTAAATCCACAAGTAACCGATCAAGAGATACTGACGTTATTCATAGCAATTCAGGTTACACCGAAGATGAAGGGATGATGAGCATTATCGCGCGGCGTGGAATGAGAATCCTGATCGTGGTGTCAGGTATCGGTCTTCTTAGGTGGGCGTCTGTTCAAGAGCGCGCCACATCGACCACCAATCACCGCCTAGCGGTCCAGACATCCGTAATATAGGAACCTCGAAACACGAAGTTCTCGGACGTTTTGACGCTTTCCAAATTTCAGCACGAGATGTTTTCAGTGGCGTTACCCGTGGTACCCAGCACTATGGTGCCCACACCACCTGATAGTCACTTTCAGGGGACCATCGCGGCGTCGCAATTGCCACATGGCGCGTCCTATCCCCTTTATCAAGCCTCGCTCGCGCCGACCCTCGGAACAGCCCGGGTGTATACGATGCCCCACGCTCTTGCCGTCTACTGGGCGTATGGAGGCCTTCTTCGTGATTGTACGATCACCGCGTACTGCAACTTGAACGACGTACCCCGTCTATGGCAACCGTTTCTTCATCGTATGGAACAGCGGCATCGTCCCTACGCGCCGGTCACGGGCCCATTGGCCTACCCATTGAGCAGGTTGCCGACAACGGTGCCCACAAGAAATACCTGGACGGTTGTCGTGTACTCCCAACGACGGCATCTCCCCTATTTGCGGAATATCGTGTTGATGATCCACACGGATACCGTGTGGATCCTGTTGAACGGCGTGCCGAAGGATCTGATCCCTCCCCACGCACGCGTGCCCGGCTCATTGATTCGCGCACCCCATGCCGCTGCAGTGATCTCGGCTCGTTCCGTGCCGCAGGCTCTGCGAACGCATTTTGGGAATATATTCACCCAAGCCCCGGTAATGCCTTTCGGTATTCCCAATATGTCCGGTAGCATCTCATCGATTCAGGCTGATATTACTCCAACGTCCGAGGTTCGGGTATATCATCGTCGAAGCCACTCGCTGACGCCATGGATGACCGCCCAATCACAGCGCCTGGCAACGTTAGGTTATACAGTAACCCGCGAAGGCACATGGCATCACATTCGTTGGGAATTGTATGCCTATCCGATGTATCCCCAACCTAAACCGGCAGCGATGCTCTGGATTTTTGTAGCACCACACGGCTGGGCGGCCGTCGCGGCGGGGAACAACGGGAATCCCACCGCCTCATAACTCGGAAGACTTTGAGAGGCCGACAGAGCAACTGCGTCGGCCTCTTCGTGTCTAGAGTCATGTTAAGCAATCGACCGCACGTAGCCATACTTGCTATTGTCAGGGCCTGAGTTGGCAGGACGCCCGTCAGGTAATGTAAGCACACGCACCATAGTCCGTGCAGGCCGAAGTTGTCGGTTTGCATGGAGAAGTAAGCCCTTTGGCGTAGCTATATTGTAGGGCCGAAAAGTTGCTTCCCGTATCATAAATGCCCACGAGCTCACAGGCGGACACCGAATGCGTCGCTAGGTAGTCGTAGGCCCACCAATAGAAGACGGCAAACGCGAAGCCCGGATCCCCAACTAAACCACAGGCAGCATAATGATATCCCGACGTGGGTACATCGAATGGGAAAAAGGCTTCCTTTACGGTGGCCGAGACGGAACCCGCGCCCGCATACGCCTGTTCCGTGTGCTCAAAGTTACCCTGATAGAACGTTTCTTGCAGCACCCCGTATCCTTCGTAGAGTTTCAGACTGGAATCAGACACCGGAACTTCACAGTTGGTGGTGTACACGGAGTACCCCGGTGGATTTACTTGGTAACAGGCATTGGGTGAATCGTAGCAACCTTGAGCGACCATGGCAGCCGGAGCCATGAACTGATCAAGGACATCCATCCGCGTGGCATTTGCTCCCACTTTTCGCATAATGTCGATGGTGGACTTGGCGAGCCACTGCGGATTCCAACCACTATTGATTGCTACCGCTTGAACGCTACTACTATCAGTAACCGCTCTGAAAATCCTCAACAAACATATCCATGAGGATTTTCGTCTTATTGTTCGCTCTCTGCCGATGGGCCTGTGCCCTGATTGAACCGCTCAATCGAGGTACCCACCGTGGCGCTAGAGTCCAGCCGGGAGCCGTG
>DAHXNH010000055.1 GCA_027365485.1 Clostridiales bacterium | reverse complement strand
CGTCCCGAGTACGCAGGGTCCATTCCATAAGTAGGTCCCGTCCTTTCATGATCGTTGGGGACAGGATACCTCCAATCGCCAAGAAATACCAGAGTTATTTTTGGGATCCACTACCCGCACGTGATCCCCTGAGTAGTTACTTTCCTTTTGGAAGTAAGTAGTCCTCACCCTGGCTGACTCATCCAACGAGTCCTCTCGCTGTTGCGATACCCCGCCGGTTCTGACAATCAGAATTCATCATTCCCTCTGATTGCCAAACCGGATGCGAATTACACCAGAAACAACAACCAGCCTCACTTTCCCACAACAACTGCGACCTGGACCGGATCACGACACCGCGAACTTTGACCGGCAAAGGCGTTAACGCACCCCCGACAGAGGATTTTTCCGATGTCAAAACCGATGGTCCGCGCTTTGGTCCGCCAAAAATTCTGGGCTTGCCTTAAGCTCTTCAGCCACCAGGCATCCAAGGTGGGCGGCAATGAGAGCTAAGCCAGCCCTACGATCCATGCTAAGCACCGATAGAGAAGGCACCGATCATCCAGCCCGCCCGGGAAGCCAAAAACCGGCGGACCCTTTCGGTCGGAGATCATGGCACCCATCAGCGCACCGTCCAATCCGCATTCCCGGCGACTCTTGGGCTTGAAAGCCCTCGGCCAGCTTTCACGATATTGCCGTCGCTAAGATCGCCAGGTCTCGTCCCCGCGGTGAACTTCGAAGGTTTCGCAGACCAAAGCCTTTCTTTGCGGATAATTTCGCAACCACTCGACTCGACCATATTGGGCCAACATCGGGCCGACTAGTTGACCGAGACCCAGCGTCATTGGATAATCGAGGTAGTCATTGCGTAGAGGAGCGGGCCATGAAGCCGTGGACAGTTTTACATAGTCAATACGTTTCCGAAAATCCGCCGTATCATCGGACCCGCCGGGACCGGGTCAGACTTCCTAACGGAGCAGAATTCGACTATGAGGTTCAAGAATACCCCGATTGGGTCAACGCGGTGGTCCTCACCCCGGAGTACGATATTGTCTTAGTCTTTCAATATCGACATGGCATCGGCGATTTCTCGTTAGAGATTCCGGGAGGGATGGCCGAACCCGGAGAAGAATCCGTTCTCGGAATCATTCGCGAAGTGGCCGAAGAAACCGGATATCGCTCGCCAGAGCTTCCCATCTTTCTTGGTCAATTCCATCCGAATCCAGCAACGAGCAATAACTGGGTGCGCAGTTATTTATTTCTAGACGCGATTTTATCCGAAGGGCAACATCTCGATGCCACCGAAGAGATAGAGATTCGCTTGCTGCCTCTAAAGACCTATGACGAACTCATCCACCGTGGAGAAGCTCCGCAAATGTTTTCGGCCTTTGCCTACCATCTCGCTCGGCAGTACTTGGCCCGTCAGAAGAATTAACGGTGGTGTTCTCCGCGATGCCTTTACCTCCAACCACGCTTCTCCCTTGGGGCTTTACTTCGAGACGACGTCTGGCGCAGTCTGTTTTTCGCGCGACGAAGGAGATCACGGGGATGCGCTGGATGATCATTTGCCTCGGATATACTCGGTCGTGGTGGCATCCGCGCCATGATTACAGTCCATCTGCCCC
Organism: Clostridiales bacterium; assembly: GCA_027365485.1. Taxonomy (GTDB): domain Bacteria; phylum Bacillota; class Sulfobacillia; order Sulfobacillales; family Sulfobacillaceae; genus JAMCVM01. Next base: position 2,244 of record DAHXNH010000055.1, on the reverse strand, counting down.
AGGACTTGGCCGATGCCTTTCGCGCCCAAATAGTTGTCGACTTAGAGGCCAGAGATTGTCAAGAGTTGCTGCACCGGCTCAATATGCGCTACCCTGGTATTGCTCAGTGGCTGGCAACGGAAGACGGTCGCTTTCGCCAACATCTTAGTCTCTTTATTGCAGGCCAGCGCCAGGTTTCCGGCGAGGTATCGTCCACAGCGATTCCCGAGAAGAGCGGCGTCTGGATTCTGAGGGCTATTTCTGGAGGATGAAGTCGATGATTGAATCCAAATTTCCGTCGGCAGAGGAAACACGAACAGCGCCAAATGACAGTCCTTCACCGAGTGAGCCATCGAATATGATGGCCCGATATCAGCGCCAAATCCTACTCCCCGAAGTCGGCGTCGACGGTCAAGAACGCCTCTTAGCCAGTCGCGTGCTCATCGTTGGCGCCGGAGCCTTAGGCTCCGCGGCCGCCACCTATTTGTCTGCGGCGGGCGTCGGGACCTTGGGCTTGGTCGATGGCGACACCGTCGACGCCTCCAATCTCCACCGTCAGATTCTTCATGACACCCAAGATATCGGGGCCCCTAAGACGCGGTCCGGCGCGAAGCGGCTAAAAGCACTCAATCCCGACGTTCGGATCGAAGAGCATCAGGAATTTTTGTCCACGGACAATATCATCCGTCTGTTCTCGGCGTATGATCTCATCGTCAATGGCAGCGACAACTTTCCTACTCGGTATTTGGTCAACGATGCCAGTGTGTTATTGCATAAGCCGCTTGTCGATGCCGCTATCTTGAAGTTCGAAGGGCAATTGGCCGTATTTCGTCCGGGAGTGGGCTGTTATCGTTGTCTCTTTCCGTCCCCACCGCCCCCCGGCACGGTGCCTGATTGCGCCGAAGCCGGCATCTTGGGGGCTGTCGCCGGCGTCCTCGGCAGCATGCAGGCGGTGGAAGCCTTAAAATTGCTCTTAGGGATATTCCCATCCACCGCTCAGGGAACCCTTCTTTTATACGATGCCCTAAGCAGCAGTTGGCAGCGCATGGCGTTTCAGCCCAATCCCGATTGCGTCATCTGCGGCGACCACCCTACCATCACCGAACTGATTGACTATGAAGACTTCTGTGGATCCCGTCTACCTTCCACCATAGACCAACCGGCTGCCATCCCGGCGTCCGAATTCGCAGTGAACTCGGACCAGGCTCTGGACCTGTTAGCCGACCCTGCGGTGATTGCGATCGATGTGCGCAGTGCGGATGAATTTCGATGCGGCCATATCCCAGGTACAAAACCATGCTCGATGGAAGATCTGCCCGATGTTGCCAGGACTGCCGCCAATCGACGTATTTTAGTCATCTGCGCCAGCGGGGTGCGAAGCACCTATGCCGCAGAGACGCTTCGGTCATTGGGCTGTCAAGCGTGGACTTTGCAGGAAGGCACCAACGGCTGGAACTACGCCGGTGGACCCTGGGTGAGTTCAAAACCGCCTGCCATCTAGCCCTACACCCCAATGTTGTCAGGTTAAGAACACCGAAAACTTTTGCTCTGAAAATAATATTATGTTTATGACTTAAATAACCTATATTGGGACAGTGCTGTGAAGCGATACCCGTTATTCCGCACGATTCGATAGTGGCCATCACAATAATAATGAATAGGTGTCCTTGTTTGACCAACACGAAGCCACCCTTCGACATTTGCGCATTTTTTCGAAAGTTGTGTGTGACGCCCTCGGATTGGGATTCAGGCCTGCTCGGCTCAGCCGCGATAGAGAGCGGCGTCCAGGGATCACGAATTTATTCGTGCGGCCGCGTTTTTGGTTTCAGGGCGTGCTAGTTGGTCAGACTGATGCCAAAACGAGTTGGCCAAAGCAACACGCTCCGTGCTCTCACCACCGAGGTCACTCAGTGACCCCTCGTCACGTTTCCGATTACAAAAATCTTCTCGAACCATTCCCAAGGGGGATGGGGAATTTTTTGACCAAATTGGGGATTTCCTAGGCTCATCCGCACTTTTGATGTGGCTTCTCTGGAATTGTCGAATCACCGCGATGGCCACCGCCACGGGTGGTCATGGCCGCGATGCTCGGGGTCAGATAGCGATTGGGACAGAGCGAAGCTACCGACGACGGATGGCCACATCCCCAGCGATGGTGACCTATTCGACCGGTTCCATCAGCTCAATAGAATACGTTTCCGTAAAAGATCAAAGCGAGCCCGTCCATACATGATGCGTTTTAAACGCTTGATTTGGTTGTTGAAT
>DAHXNH010000048.1 GCA_027365485.1 Clostridiales bacterium | reverse complement strand
TAGAGACAAATTGAAGTGAGCCATCGCGGGCACATGATATGCCGTCGATGCCGGCAGTCCCAGCCGAGCCACCGCGGTCGCGACGGCTGAAGTCAGTAATGCTGGTAGGATCAGGGGGAGAGAAACCGTTCCTAGATAAAGCTCGGTAGCAAATAGAGCTCCCGCCAAAGGGGCGTTGTAGACGGCGGCTAAACCGGCTCCAGCGCCACAAGCGATGAGGATGTAACGATGGCTGTGACCAAGTCCCAAATGGACTCCCAAAAATGATGCCACCGCCGCACCAAAGCGTTGGGGTGCGGCTTCCCGGCCGATGGAACCGCCAAAGCCTACGGTAATTTCGGAAAGGGCTCCACTCAGCAGCGTGTGAATAAGCGACAGACGGCCGGATTGCGTCCAGACCACCTCAGTGGGCTCCCCTCCCGTGTCGCCCAAGAACCGTCGAATGCACCAAAGGCCCACTCCGGTCACCAACCCTCCCAGCGCCAACATCAGCACCAGTCTCTGATCGCTAACATGCGAGACTCCGGTCGAAAACTGGCCATGCCTATATGAAAATGCCCAGTGCTGAACCGTTCGCAAGACTTTCATCATCAAAATAGCGCCCAGCCCGGTACCCACTCCCGTGGCGATCGCCATCACCCAAAACCGAAGGGGCAGATCGTCAAGTCGCGTGGGTACATTAGCCTGCTCCAATCCGCGTGCATCCGGGCTCATCCGGGCACCTCCTGATTTCTTGGCCGGTCGCCGTGGGCACGCACGGCACGGTGAAGCGGGCCGTACACCGGTTCTTTCGAAGCCAAGCTTTGCTACTTATTTGTCCTGGCTGCGGTTTCTAAGACCACCTCTGTTGAATCAACCGTAACGATTAGGCAAAAGGATGGTCTCTCCAAGTTAGGAGTGAGAGCTTCAAACAGCAAATGATGACGAGGAGAACCGATGAATCATAGCCGATTAGCACTCACGTTCGCGTCGAGTGAGCAGCTCCGCGAAATGCCCGCTGGCACCATTTCTTGAGACGATAGCCTACCGCAGGGAGTCGGCTTTCTGTCATCCGTCCGATCGGAAAGTGCCAGGAGCTACTACAGAAAATCGCGAAGTCCTCTGAATCAAAGTTCTCGAACTTCCTAGACAGCCCCGGTCTCACGACTCTCGTTGATCGCTTCCACGATTTCCGTGGCGGCGCGACTACGATATCCGCTGGCCACGCCCCAATAGTAAAAGCCGAGAGAACCCGCCGCGATCACGACGAGATCCCAAGGATACGGAATAAATCCGCGCCCGTGATTGGCCGGTGCCTTGAAGACGCCCGATCCGTAATAAGACATGGCCAACATAAAGAATAGATACAAGAAGATCCATACACTGCTCTTAAACGACTGCCAGGAAGGCTTCGCAATGATCTGAGGGACAATGGAACTGACGATGAGATAAAGAATGACCCCCGCCAGAATAATGCCGAGGAGTTTTTCGTCCGCCACCCACCCATCCCAGTAAATAATCAGCGATGCACCAATAAAGGCCGAGGGAGCAATCCATTTAAGGCCCGTTAAACGAATGGGCCGATGGACCTCTTCCATCGTTTGCCGAAATACTGCAGCAGAGACGGGTCCCACCATGTAAGTAAACACCGTGGCTCCCGAAATCACGGCCACCAAAGACTGCCACGCCGGAAAGGGAGCCAGAAAAATCAGGCTGACCATCGCCGAAACGATGAGAGCAATACTCGGGACCCCGGTCTTGGGGTTGATTTTAGTGAGCCCTTTAGGCAGGTAGCCATTGCGACCTAATGCGTCCAACACGCGAGTCGTTGAAGCCAGGTAAATACTACCGGTGCCCGCGGGTGACAAAAAAGCGTCGACAAACAGCAACGCCGCCAACCAAGATATCCCGGTTAAAATAGCCAATTCGGCAAAGGGTCCACTGGCGAGTTGACTGTTATGTATCAAATTGGCCCATCCAGAACCTAAGAGACGCGTCGGAACCGATCCGATAAAGACGGCTTGAAGCATCGTGTAGAGCACAATACCTATCCCGAGCGAAACCACCAACGCTCGAGGGACGTCCCGCTGAGGATTTTTTGCCTCCCCTGCCAAGTCGACGGCCTGGCGGAACCCCAGAAACGAAAAGACGATTCCCGCCGAAGCCACCGCACCCAGCATCCCCGATGAGCCCATCGGAATGACTCCGCCCACGCGACTGAAATTCACCCGATGCAGTCCTACAACCAACAAAACGATGATCGTCAACGTCGGCAGAAACACCTTCCACATGGTCAACGGAGTATTAATCCGAGCGAAGAGACGGATACCCAAAAAGTTAATGCTAAAGAAGAGAAGAATAAGGAGGCCAGCCGCCGTCAACCCCGATACCGTGAGCGTTCCGTTCACATAGAGGCTTGGGTAAAAATGGCTCATGTATTGAACCGTCGCCTCTGCCTCTACCGCAGGGACGGAAGCGTAGGCGATAATGGCGGCCCAGCCTACGACGAAACTCGTCAAGTGGCCGTGAGAATACTGCGTATAGCGGGCTACCCCGCCCGACTCGGGTATCATGGAGCCCAATTCCGCATACACCAAAGCAATAAGGAGCACGATCCCTCCTCCGATGAGCCAACTAAATATTGCAGACGGGCCCGCGATATAAGCGGCCGTATACGCCGCAAAAAGCCATCCCGATCCGATTATCGCTCCCAACGAGGACATGGTTAAGTCGAGAAAGGACAATTCTTGTCGTAAACCGCTGCGCAACTTCACCACAGTCCATCCCCTCCTTATCGGACCTCTCCAAACTCTGATGTCCCAGACTTAAACGGACGACCAGAGCCGTTACCCTCAATGCTGAGTTAATAAGAACTCTGAAGAGGTTTGGATGGCTACCCCCCTCGGCATGGGAGCATCTATACGTCCCATCAATCCACTCTGTGTTCTCCTAGCGAGCTCGTGCATAAGTCCCTAGAAGAAAGACCAGAACCCGGACTCTGCCTGGTATAGATAGCCAAAAACCGATTCCCGAATTATGCACCAACTCCTCGGCCGGTTACGCAAGGCTTCCCCATTCAATAGGGACACGAGGCGCTCAAGGCATCATGTCCAGGTCCGACGAAGAGGGTCATACAGCGATCCCAGCCATCACGATTTCAGGCCCTCCAACCGGGTTTTAACCCATACCTCTCTCACTGATTGCCCGACCTGCTCTGCCAAGATCGCCTACAAAAATCGTCTTCAAACAAGAACAAGGTAAGCCATTATGGCGGACCGCGAAATGATTCATCCCACGTTTCGTACCCCCATATATCGGGGTTAAGCACTTCGATTAAGCCCAATATATTGTGCCCCTCAAATATTTCCAATCAATATGTAGTCTGGCGATCATGGCACGATACAATATCTAGGTATAAGGGCGCGAAACGTGGGTTCATGTCGCTCGATGATAGGTAATCCCTCACTAAAGCATGCTCACCGTATTCTGAAGAGGAGATTCATCCATGAAGCCATCGCCTGGTGCCCTTTTAGTCGATAAGAACAGTGGAGATCAAGGCACACTCAGCGCGTCCATTGGCGGCATAAATCTAGCCGGCGGGAGCATTCACATAGGATCGTAACGTCTAAATGAGTTTGACCATGTGGATGAGAGTCAAAAACTTCACGCGAGATAGCGCTCCCCATGATCATAAATGACTCGCCATCGTTTTATCGTCAAGGGTTCTCAATAATACGCCGCCCCCAGGGCGGGTTTTCGATCGATTCACGCTGACTAGTAACGCTAACTCCTAACATCATTCGATTCTTGATAAGTGATCTGACTAATATTTTTAAATATTAACGAAAGATGGTATAATGGCATTAGTTACTTAAGACGCGCAAGATTTCTCCCGCTGTCCTAACCGAATGTGCGCATCCACCTCATGCGAGGTCGGTGCTCCCAACGTCCGGGAATCTGGGTACTCCCCTGGCCGTGAGGTTGTATAGGCTCTTGTCTGAATGATGTGTGATGGGTCAACGATATTTCATCCAAGGAGGGAGAGGAATTTGTCCAGACTGGCCTTGGCGCTGACGACCCCGGTGCTCGCGACCAGCGGTCTGTTGGCGTTGGTTCTGCCACGCTCCTCCAGTTTGGCCGCCGGGATGCCCAGGGATGGTGTGGCATTCTTCGGCTCCATCCGACCTCAGAACGCTAGGTCCAGAGAGGATCCCAAGAGCACTCTCATCTCAGGGGTACCGCACCTAAGCCTGCCACCCCGGTCCTCACCGTCGCCAAGGCCAGTGTTCGCTTTGGTGCTGTCGACCTCATTACCACGATTGACATTCCTTCGGGAACTAGCGTCACCTGGTCAGTGCATACCCAAAACGGAGCCCCGGCGAACGTCTTCGTCTGGGGCGAAGTCTCGAGAGTCGCGCTGAGCACCGAGGCTTTGTCCATGCTGGCGCATGGCAGCATTCCCATGGACCGGGTTTGCGCCCCCGTGGTCGATTCGATAGGCATACCGTGGCCAACTTCAATGGCGCGATGCACATCCACGCGGTGTCGGGTGTTCTCTATACGCAAGGCGGAGAGCCTTTACCGTCGACGCGGGGGGAATCTATGTCATGGTCACCAACGACGTGGCGGCCTTCACGATAAAAGGCCCTTCGCCATCGAGCGTTAGAATCCCCATTGTGGACAGTGCACTCACAAACAGCAACCATCAAGCCATTGCAGCCACGCCAAGCTATTTCAGCACCGCGATCCACTTGGGCAGCTAGGTGTATCTTCCTGTGTCGGAGTCAGATTTCTGTGAGGCCAACTATTTAGGAGCAAAAGCTCGAATCATTGGCGAACTAATGTGTCGGTATGGAGAAGCCGTCTTTGGTCACGCAGACCGTTCTTCTATACGTACGGATTTTTCGAAAAGCTCTGACCGTATGAGCGTCTTCAATTAGGAGGCGAGATCCGATGCCAGGGTTCGATGAAAGAATCCTTCAGGCCAAATAGCTGCAACCGTGTCAGTCACGCTTAAGCGCCATTTTGCCGAGCGACCGAGCGCGACGGCAGAATATTTGGCCACCATGCTGCGCATGGCGTAGTCCCATTGTTCGCGTTTCGACCCACCCAAACGCTCAGCCAATAGGACGTAAATGGTCAGGAGCGAACTTAGGACAGAGGCAAAGTGGTCTTACGGAAAATCTCCGGCACGGGCACACGGTCGTTCGCCTATCACCGATTCTAGTGAACCTATAAGGAGAGGATACCATGGAACCAGAAACATTGCTCCTCGCGAGCGACGGCAGTCCCGGAGCCTTGGAAGCGGCCGACTGGGTGCAAACACATTGGAGTACCGCGAATCACCGGGTCGTGGTCGTCGTCGTGGCGACCGGCTCTACGGGGGAGACGGTCGGCGACCACAATATGCAGCCGATGCTCGGTCTTGCGGCCAACAGCAACCTGAGTATGCAGCCGACGATGGCTAATGTCAGCATTGGGGGCATGTGGATGACTGTGCCGGAGCCCACCCAAGACACTCAAGACACCTATCCTTCGCATTTAATCCAAGCGCATGCTCAATTACAGGCCACGATGGCACGCTTGCATGGGTTTGCCGAGATCCAAGGCCGCGTGCAAACTGGACAGGGCCAGGTCGTGAACGGCATCCTAGCCGCTATGGAAGAGATTACTCCCACGCTGGTGGTGGTAGGCCGACGGGGACTGAACCGGCTCGAACGCTGGGTCTTAGGGAGCGTTTCCCAAGCGATGTTGAACCAAAGTACGGTGCCGGTCTTAGTAATTCCGACAGACACCCCACCGCCCTAAGCGGTGGAATCTGACACGACAGGCCGACACCCTAGCGCGAAAAAAGAAAGAAAGAGGCGGATTGATCTTCCAAGCCAGCCAGGTATGTGTCATTCCAAGGCTACCTGGAACCAGGCTTTTGAGGAGCCGAGGGACCGTGTTGCTAGGTTCGGCCCCCGTGAAAGACTACACTTGGTTCCCAATCTTACCGTGCGAACACGCCCGCCTACTAGCTTCTCCACAATGTAAGCAAGGTGAGAAAGCAGGCTGGATGAGAGAACCCGTCATCCTAAGAGTTTAGGAGGAACTTCCCATGCTAAATGACGTGAGTATCGTAGACTCGATGATCGCGGATGCTCCGATGTTAATCCGATCTGAAGCCGTTCCTATTCTCGATGAAATTCTTGACGATTCCGTCTGGAACATATTCTACTTATGGGGAGCGCCGGGTATGGGCAAGTCGCATACGGCTCGCGCATTGGGCGAGGTGTTAAGGAGGCGGTCACATCGAATTCTTCACACCAGTGGCCATCAACTCAAGGAAGAAGAGGACCTCTTGCGCGCGATGGTCCACACCTTGGGCATGAGTATCGAGCGGCCGATATCCTTCACCCTTTGTCTGAAGATGCTTGAGACGCTACGCCGTGATGGACCACTGCTTTGGGTGTTCGACGATCTCGATGCCAGATGGTCTGGCCAAAGGTGGTTTACTTCGATGATTCTAGCGACAGCACGGCGCACAATCCCCATTCTCCTGATTGGCGCGGAAGCGCCTGCACGGATGTGGCCCGGCGAAGCCTATTTTCAGGATCGGCTGCACACGGTTCGAATGAATCCACTCGATGCGACCCATTCGAAGAGTTTGCTGATCCAGCGAAATATTACCGATCCGGATACGATCCAACTCGCTTTGGGGATTGCCCAAGGGATACCGCAGACGTTGGTGGCCATTGCCGATGGCATGTCGTTGGCCATGGAAAAGTGTCCGCGTGCAGACGTTCCCCTTGCGGAACAGAACCTGGAACTGCCAACCTACATCATCGAGCAACTATGCCATCCGGGGTCGAGGCGTCTAGCATGGCGTGCGGGACAAGGCGAAAGCGGGAGCGATACGCTCCTGGCAGCCGCCTCTCTGGTACCGAGATTTACTCTGGATCTTATGATATCGATGGTCGGCCCCGAACTCGTACGCAAATATTGGGTCGCATTCACCCGATTGGCATTTGTTCAAACCTATCGCGATGGATATTACGCCCTATCCCCCGCCCTTCGGTTGCATATTAATAACACCGTTCAGAAGGTACGCCCGTGGTCATGGGAACAGTGGGCGAACGCGGCCGTTCATTTTTACCTTCAACAGCTTCATAGCGGTCGCCTAGATATCACCCAGGTGTGGGGCCTAATCGGCGGCTTAGCAAGGAATCGGCTAGCGACTACGCCCTTTTTTAGCGATACCTCGGATGATCACTGGGATTTCACCTGGGAAGAGCGTCCCGCATCCTCCAACCGAAGGATCCACGCTTTAGTGCGCAGAGATCAACAAATCTTCGCCGAAGCCCACGGCTGCATCGATGGACACGGGGTGTTGCATCTTGAAGAGTTGCCACAGTGGTCAGAATCCTCTGCAGCGACCTCTCGACTTGTGTACGGGGCGGCGGCATACTTCCACCGGTTTTCGGAAGTTCACTGGACATCTCCACCCGACAGCACTGTGGCCGGACTGTTAGACCTACTGCGTTTCGATCTCTTTCTACCCGACGAACACCGTTTGCAGGTTTCGGGATTAGCCGTTGAGGATTGGCTCCAATCCGTACTCCTTCAGCCACAAGCCGTGGTGCCCACGGACCCAGTTCAAACCGTGCAAACGGTTTTACAGGCCATTCGAGACGGCCAAGAAGATTTGGGGCACACGGTGCAAACATTTTGGGACGGTGTGGGCGGAACCACGTCGTTCCGCACGTGGTTTTTAGACGCGCTGTGTTCTCTGAACGCAGAGCGAACACTCATCGAAAAGCCTCTATTGGAGATGTACTATCTTGATCATCGGGGCACCCATGAAGAACTAGCCGAACTGTTACATGTCTCCTCCGCCACATATTTTCGAAATCAGCGCGCTGCACTCGAAGCCCTAGCAGCTTCGGTGTTCCCGTAACGGAGTCGCTCAGGAGGCACTGGAGCTCGTAGGTTGCATGGCCCAGTGCCACTATGCAGACAAGCGCTCGATGTTGCGTCTGGGCCTCGAAAGCCGCCGAGGTCTCGCTAAAACAAGTCTGTCACCCTAGTATAAATAGCGGCGAGGGTCCACGTCTATCACAGAAGACGCGAGACCCACAGAGCCTACTATCGTCCGACGCACCAAAATACCGGGGATGGATCACCCTGCCATTAGGCTTCTTTAACCTCCCTAAATGAAACGTCACATCATTTCGCTGCTCGCTTCCGATTGCTAGGGGAGCATGTGCTTAGAAACCAAAAACAGCACGAGCATCCTGGTTCCTAGGCTTAGTGGTCGGCCATGATGGCAAAGACTTCGTCCACTGCCCCAATGGTCTGTTCGATATCTTCTGCGCGGTGTTGCGCCGAGATAAACCACGCCTCGAAGCGGCTAGGAGCGAGATATATCCCACGGGTCAACATCAACTGGTGAAATCGAGCAAACTGAACCGCATCGGCCCTTTGTGCGCTCGCGTAGTCCACCACCGCCATCGATCCGAAAAAGAGGGTAAACGCCGAACCCACCCGATTGATGGTCACTTCCAAACGCCGGCGCCGGGCCCGATCTAAAATCGCCTGAGCCAAGTGCTCGGCGAGATTCGCCATGGTCGCATAGGGGCTCTCAGTGCGCAGTACCGAAAGCGTCGCCAACCCCGCCGCGGCAGAAAGTGGGTTGCCCGCCAGCGTTCCGGCTTGAAACATACCCCCTAAAGGGGCCACCTGACCCATCAGATCGCGTCGACCGCCATAGGCTCCCTGAGCCAATCCTCCGCCAATCACCTTGCCTAAGGCATAAAGATCGGGGATTACCCCCAGAGCCTCAGCCACGGCGCCATAACGAAATCGATACGCCGTAATCACCTCATCGAAGGCCAAGAGCGCACCGTACTGATGGCTGAGTTGGGCCAAGCCCTCAAGATAGCCAGGAGCCGGCTCCACAATCCCCATGTTGCCCACAATGGGCTCGGTCAGCACCAAGGCCACCCTCGGCCCATGGGTTCGCATGACCCTAGCTACGGCCTCCAGATTATTATAGGGCAGCGTGATGACGTCTTGCGTCACTCCAAGCGGAACTCCCAGGCTAGCCTCCCCGCCGCCGGTGGCGACACCAGACCCGGCCTTGGCCAACACGGGGTCGGAGTGGCCATGATAGGTTCCTTCAAATTTAACCAAAAGATTGCGGCCGGTCACCGCCCGGGCGAGCCGAATAACCGACATCACGGCTTCTGTGCCCGTGGTGGTCAACCGTACTTGCTCCACACCGCGCACAGAACGGACCAATTCTTCGGCCAACAAAATCTCCACGTCGGTCGGCGTTCCTAACAGAGATCCCAATTTCATCTGATGCTCAACGGCAGCCACCACCCGAGGGTGCGCATGGCCTAAAACCAAGGGACCAAACGCGGCCAGATAATCAATATAACGACGCCCGTCCACGTCGAATAGATGAGCACCTTGGCCACGGGTCATGACCGGGGGAGTCCCCCCGCCAACCGCGGCAAATGACCGGGCGGGTGAATTCACTCCACCCGAGATAGCCACCTGAGCTCGCTTAAACCACGCCTCCGACTCCACCACAACACTCCTCCCGTAAATTCCCTACCGTTTCTGCCGAAAAACATGATACTCTGAGTCCTAAAGGACCAGTCCTTGACCGAGCGTAGACGATGGCTAGGGCTACATCGCTTAGCCGGGTTAGAACCGCCAAAACCTCATCCCTAAGGAGATTTGCCATGGCCACATCGCTGACACTTCGCACCCGAACCCCTCTCATCGGAATTGGGGCGGGGATTTTAGCTGCGGTGATCGCGCTAGGCGTCTACTTTGGCTCATCGTATATTTCGCGCCACGACCAACGTACCACCGAGCTCACCCGGGTGGCGCAAAAAGTGTTGACACTTGAGCTCAATCTGGGGAAGTGGCCAACAGCCCATTTGGTTTCTCCGGCGTCGGCATATCGGCCCTTTGACCGTTGGCTGGTCCCAAAGAGCCAAGCCGCCTACTGGACCCAGTGGGTCTTGAATCAAGACCTCGCCGTGGCGCACGATAAGCCCCAAATTCGGCTGGCGGCGGCCCATTGGTGGACCCGACGAGTGCCCACTCTCTCCTCCCATAAGACCTACACCACCGTTTTGCTCAATGTCTACTGGTGGAAAAAGTTTGATCCTAAGGGCGAAAGCACCGGTACCGCCGAGGTCGCCATCAATCTCGAGAAGACTCGGCGGGGATGGGCAGTCAACGGCATTTTTTGGGACAGCAATCCCGGAGCCGGCCCAGATCAACCCGACTCCTTCGGATATGACTTCGATCACTTGGTTGGAGCCACCGTACCGCCCCAAGGCGACCCCCCGCCGCTCAGACCTCGGGTGAATAATCCGTAAGTCGCATCATCCGATTTTCAATGCGTTCTGCTAGCGGGCCATCCACTTCCGTCGCCTGTTTGGCACGAATCCACTCGGGATCGCTCTGAAAGGCATTCCACCGTCGATCGCGTTCGCCCATATCAGGATATCGTAGGATATAATGCAACCGCTGATTGTCGCCAATGGTTTCGACGAAAAATCCGACGACCTCGATGTCATAGCGGGCAAAAAACCCAAGCGTCACTTCTCTAAATCGGCGATGCAGCGCCTCCATTTTTCCCGGGACCGCTACGTACGTTCTCCATTCATACACCATGCTTTTGTCCTCCATTCGTGGCTCTACTCATCCCATTTGCCATTGTAGCGCAATCCCATCGCTTTATCCGCTCTGCGTTGTCAATACTTCGCGAGCCGCTAAGTCCCCGCTACGCACCGCGCCTTCGAGGCTCGCTGGCCATCCAGTATGCGTCCAATCCCCAGCCAGATAGAGTCCTCTCAACTCGGTATGGGCCCTAGGCCGAGCCTGGCCCGCCCCTGGGCTGGCCCGAAAGGTAGCGTGGGGTTGAACCACGACCCGCTGACCGAGCAGCGGAGTTTTTCGGGTAGCCGGAAGAGCCCGCTCCAGCGTCGCTCTGAGTGAATCCAGCAGTTGGGCACGTATCCGCCCGGGAGCCATCGGGGCGTCGCTCACCGATATCCCGAGGAGCCTACCATCATCTACTCCCCCGGGGTCAAAAATAGCGCCTCGGTTAAAGACAAAGGGGTTGATGGCGTCTGCCACCGCAAACACGGTTCCCTGCCATACCGGTTCTTGAAACAAAAGGTACCAGTTCAGGATGCCGCTCCACTCAAAATCCAGTCCTGCTGCAAACTCTGCATGCCGTGCCCATGTCATAGGCAAAAGGCGCTGCAATCCATCATGAGGAACGGCGGCAATCACGGCCCTCGCCGCGATGTGAGCGCTATTTACCACCACCCCGGTCACCCGTCCTGCGTCCACCTCTATCGCTTCTACGGTCGAACATAAGCGCACGACGACCCCCTGGCCCAAGAGATCGGCGATCATGGCATCAGCTAGGTCTTGCAGCGGGCGAGTAAAGAAGCCCAAGCGAGCGGCACGATGGCTGGGGAGCACGCCCAGACGAAAGGCATTCAGGGCTTCTTCCGCACTCAGACGGTCGGCGCGACAATTCAGCACCGAGACCCCCACTAAATCCCACAAACGTTCGATGGCAATGCGGCTTTGGTGATGTGCGCCAAGCCATCCCGCAAAGGTCTGATGATCTAGAATTTGAGTTCCGAACTGGCCTCGCATACGAAGACCGATACCCAATGCGCGCAAGCGGTCCGCAAATGGCAGAGCGCGGTATCCCAAAAGACCTGGCAACAGATGCAAGGGCCCTTGAAGCCCTGAGTGGCTATACAAGCGAGTCCACACATCCTCAAAAAACACGGGCAAATCCAGCGCCGGTTGAAATCGCACCGCCCCATGGCAACCCAGGTCGTCAATCAGGGTCTGCATTGCCGTGCAGCATCCAAGCAGCACGTGCTGTCCGTTATCCAACACCCGACCGGTCATCGAGTCCGCGAAGCTAAACGCCCGACCGCCAGGGTATGGATTGCGTTCTATGAGAACCACCGCGGTTCCAGCCTGGGCCAAGGCTCGTGCCGCAGTCATGCCAGCCCACCCGCCACCAATGACGATAACCGGTGTCTTCATCCCACGGATCGCCGTTTCCATAATAACGATGCCGCCATCCAAGTTTTTTCCATCGTCGAAAGTCCAATCCTAGTTCCGAATACGTCATAGTCTCGGGATTCGATTTTGCTCAAAAGTTTCTTGTACAAGCCATACAGCATGGCCGTCGACCATTTGGCATCGGCGTCGACCAGACTAATCAACCCTCCTGCCTTTGCATAGTAGGCGTGAGCTCGGTGTGCCTGCTCCGCCATCAGGGCTCGAAAACTCGCCGTTCGTTCACGACGAGACAATGCCTCCAGGCTGTATCCGGTCTGCTCAAAGTCGTTCAAGGGAAGATACACCCGACCGCGTTCCCAGTCTTCCTCAAGGTCGCGCAAGATATTGGTCAACTGCATCGCTACGCCTAAATCGACTGCCAGAGCTCTTGCACTTTCGTCGTGATAGCCAAATATCTCCAGGCAGAGTTCACCAATCGTTCCCGCGACTCGTTGACAATAGAGCAGCAAGTCTTCAAATGTGTCGAATGGCTGAGGCTCGAGGTCCATCAGCATCCCTGCTAAAAGTTCGCGAAAGCACCGCTCCGGTAAATGGAAGCGACGAACGCTTTCGCCCAAAGCGACCACCACCGGGTGGGAATCTTGGCGGTAACGGGCGTCTAAAGCTCGCTCCAACAACTCGCCAATATAGCCGAGGGCGTCATGAGCCGAACCCGTTGCCTCACCATCGACGGCATCGTCAGCCAGACGGCTCCATGCATAGAGTGTATAGATGGCCTCGCGTTTAGGCTGTGGCAAAAGCCGCATCCCGTAATAAAAGGTACTGCCCGATCTCCGAACTAAGTCGCGACAGGTCGCATACGCTTCGTCCACGGTCACGGCTGGCTCGCCTCCCCGCTAAACCATACACGCCAAACAATACCGAGCTTCGCTGCCCGACTGACCTCTGGTCGACCCGCCATGGGATCGCAGCCCTGAGCCCGAATGGCGTTCAAGATCGCCTGCCCGCCCAGGCGATACAGTTTGAGTTGCCAAGCCAGGCGCTTCGGCACCATGGTTTCCAAACGCGCTCCCCGCTTTAGCCAGACTTCGGCCCGATCGACTTCGAAGGCAATGAGTTGGCGCACTGCCTCGGAACTCGGTCGCATCTTTAGAGCCGAAGCACTCACCCCAAATCGACGACAATCCTCTTCCGGAAGATAGCACCTGCCGGCCGCTAAGTCGCGGTCTAAGTCCTGCCAGAAGTTGGTCAGTTGTAAGCCCGTGGACACCGCGTCGGCTAGACGCCTCCGTTCATCATCTCGAAAGCCGAACAACGCCAGCACCAGATGCCCGACCGGATCGGCTGAGTGCCGACAATATTCGAGAAGATCGTCAAAAGTGAGGTATCGAGACCGTACCTGGTCCCGTCGATTGGCTTCAATCAACGCCAAAAAGTCCTCTATCGGTAAGTGGAAGAGTCTAATCGTCTCCGCCAATGCCCGAAACTCGGGCGTACGCGCCTGATTCTCAAACGCTCGACGAAGTTCCTCTTCAAATGCCTGCAATGCCGCCAAGCGATCGCCAGAATATTCATCTCCGAGATCGTCTACCCCCCGGCAAAACGCGTATATCGCCCAAAAATGGGGTCTAAGCCGGCCGGGCACAAAATAGGACACCACATTAAAGTTTTCATAATGCTTAAGCTGCTCCCGGCATCGCAGAAAGTCAGCTTGGCGTGCCTGAGACATTGCGCCCATAGGTCCCCCTCACCACAGTTCCTAATCCATTCTTTCGCGGTGAAAACCAAAATCCCTGCAACCTCTTAACTA